>NZ_AP025281.1:2450985-2757358 GCF_024347195.1 Aliamphritea hakodatensis | reverse complement strand
AGGTGGGCGGTATAGGTATTGCGCCCGGTGCTAACTTATCGGACCGCGTGGCTATTTTTGAGGCGACCCACGGCACAGCACCTAAATATGCCGGTAAAGATATGGTCAATCCCGGCTCGATTATATTGTCTGCCGAAATGATGCTGCGTCATCTTGGCTGGCTTGAAGCGGCCGACCTGATCATTAAAGGGATGGACGGTGCGATTGCTGCGAAAACGGTTACCTATGATTTTGAGCGTCTGATGGATGGGGCTACAAAGGTGTCCAGTTCGGGTTTCGGGGAGGCGATTATTCAGCATATGGGCTGAGGGCAGGGGCGTTCAGTTTGTGTGTGAGAGATACAAAAAAGGCAGCGTAAGCTGCCTTTTATCGTTTGAAGTGGTTAGAAGTTGCTTATGAACTTTCCGCTTCTTCCAGTGCCGTAACTTCAATAGGTTTGATGTTGATCGCGTGGATACCCTTAGGGCCCGGTGTCGTCTCAAAGCTCACTTCCTGGCCAGCTTTTAAGCTTTTATAGCCATCGATAAGAATTACCGAATAGTGAGCAAATAAGTCTTCATCATGTTCTTGCGATATAATAAATCCAAAGCCTTTGGCGTTATTGAACCACTTGACTTTCCCTGTGTACATTGGTGTCCCCCAATTTCCGATTAAAACTGCGACCCTAAGCTCCGTGGGTCTGTTAACTGAACGACCTCTGTTGATACAATGTACTACAGCTGAGGTGCTTCCATGTTTCTGAAAATGTCTCGCAGGGACTACCGATACAACAAATTTATTATTCCTCCTGCAAAAAAAATTATAACATTCTTCGGACTTAGACGAGCATTACAACACTCCCCATTATGAGATATAAAAATTGGTAAAAATTGTGAAATGTGATATGCGTCATTTACAAACAACAATCCGTTGTTCTGCCGACGATCAGGATCCACATGATCATGGTACCGGCGTAGTCGAAGAAGTTGCAAAGCCTGAACTAAAACGTCCTTCAATGTACCAAGTACTATTGATGAACGATGACTATACCCCTATGGACTTTGTGGTGGAAATACTAATGGTTTTTTTCTCTATGAATCAAGAAAAAGCCACACAAGTTATGTTAACGGTCCATACTAAGGGTAAAGCTGTGTGCGGTGTGTATACCCGGGATGTCGCAGAAACAAAAGCAACTCAGGTGAATCAGTACGCTAAGGAGAGTAAGCACCCGTTGCTGTGTGAAGTCGAGCAAGCGTAGCGGAGCGATTATTATGTTGAATAAAGAGTTAGAAGATACGCTGAGTGTGGCTTTTAATAGTGCTCGTGCAAAACGTCATGAATTTATGACGGTTGAGCATCTGTTGCTGGCTTTGTTAGATAATTCAGAGGCCCATTCTGTATTACAGGCATGTGGTGTTGACGTTGATAAGTTAAGGGTCTCACTGGCCTCTTTTATTGAGGACACTACGCCTTTACTGCCGGACAATATCCCGGATCTTGAAACACAGCCCACGCTCGGTTTTCAGCGTGTGCTGCAGCGGGCGGTGTTCCATGTACAGTCCTCCGGTAAATCTGAAGTAACCGGCGCCAATGTGCTGGTGGCAATCTTCAGTGAACAGGAAAGTCAGGCGGTGTATGTGCTGCAGCAGCAGGGCATTGAGCGCATTGATATTGTTAATTATATCTCCCACGGGATTTCCAAGGTTTCAGATTCAGAAGAGCCGGCCGCACTGGATGATCTGAGTGAAGCCAGCCCTTCCACCGAGAAAGATAAGAGCCCGCTGGCCAATTATGCGGTGAATCTTAATAAAGAGGCGGAAGCGGGTAATATCGATCCGCTGGTTGGCCGTGATGATGAAGTTGAGCGGGTGGTGCAGATCCTTTCCCGGCGCCGTAAAAATAACCCGCTGCTGGTGGGTGAAGCCGGGGTGGGTAAGACAGCCATTGCGGAAGGCCTGGCAAAGCTGATCATCGAGGGTTCTGTTCCCGAAGTGATATCCGAGAGCACAGTGTATTCCCTTGATCTTGGCGCATTGCTGGCCGGTACCAAGTACCGCGGTGATTTTGAGAAACGCCTTAAGGGTCTGCTGAATGAAATCCGTAAGCTGGACCACGCGATCCTGTTTATTGACGAGATCCATACCATCATCGGGGCGGGTGCTGCTTCCGGTGGCTCAATGGATGCCTCTAATCTGCTTAAGCCGCTGCTGAGCTCCGGTCAGTTACGCTGTATCGGCTCGACCACTTTTCAGGAATTCCGCGGCATCTTTGAAAAAGACCGTGCTCTGGCGCGCCGCTTCCAGAAGGTGGATGTGCTTGAGCCGTCTGTCGATGATACTTACCGTATCCTGCAGGGGCTGCGCAGCCGCTTCGAAGAACATCATGAGATCACGTACACCGATAATGCGCTGCGGGTCGCTTCTGAGCTTGCTGACCGTTATATCAATGATAAACATATGCCGGACAAGGCAATCGATGTGATTGATGAGGCCGGTGCTTATCAGCGTCTGGTGCCTGAAGAGAAGCGTGCCGAGCTGATTGATGTGGCTGAAGTGGAAAGCGTGGTGGCCAAAATTGCCCGTATTCCGGTGAATAATGTCACCGCTTCAGATAAGGAACAGCTAAAAAAGCTGGATAAGAATCTGAAGATGGTGGTGCTGGGTCAGGACGAAGCAATTGATACCCTGTCTGCGGCAATCAAGCTGTCCCGTGCGGGCCTTAAAGAGCCGAACAAACCCGTGGGGTCATTCCTGTTTTCCGGCCCGACCGGTGTAGGTAAAACCGAGGTAACCAATCAGCTGGCCCGTATTATGGGCATTGAACTGATTCGCTTCGATATGTCGGAGTACATGGAGCGGCATACGGTTTCCCGTCTGATCGGTGCGCCTCCGGGCTATGTCGGTTATGATCAGGGTGGCCTGCTGACGGAAGCGGTTACCAAGTCGCCGCACTCTGTATTGCTGCTGGACGAGATCGAAAAAGCTCATCCGGAAGTATTCAACCTGCTGTTACAGGTAATGGATAACGGCACGCTGACGGATAACAATGGCCGCAAGGCTGATTTCCGCAACGTTATTCTGGTAATGACCACCAATGCCGGAGTTGAGCAGATGAGCCGTGCCTCAATCGGCTTTACGCATCAGGACCATACCACTGACGGTATGGAAGCGATCAAGAAGATGTTCACCCCTGAGTTCCGTAACCGTCTCGACGGTATCATTCAGTTCAAGGCTCTGCCGATGGATGTTATCAAAGGTGTGGTCGATAAGTTCCTGACTGAACTGCAGGTGCAGCTTGATGATAAGGGCGTTCAGCTGAATATCGATGATGCAGCCCGTACCTGGCTGGCAGAGAAAGGCTACGATGAAACCATGGGGGCGCGTCCGATGCAGCGTCTGATTCAGGAGCAGCTCAAGAAGCCACTGGCAGAAATGATTCTGTTCGGCGAGCTGTCTGAAGAGGGCGGTGAGGTCGAAATCAGCGTTGATGATAACAATGAACTGGCGCTGGATGTGGTCGCGGCAATGGCTTAACCGCTGTTGCTGCACCGGTAAAGCCCGGGCATAAAAAAACCGCTTGTGAAAACAAGCGGTTTTTTTTATTAAGGTCGGCGCTGGCGGACAGCTATTGATGCTTCAGTAAACAGCAGTTAGCTAATAAGTTGCAGAGCCGGAAAACCGTAATTAGCGGGCGCGGTAGGTGATGCGGCCTTTGGTCAGATCGTAAGGTGTCAGCTCAACTTTTACCTTATCGCCAGTCAGGATGCGGATGTAGTTTTTACGCATTTTGCCGGAGATATGTGCAGTCACAACGTGACCGTTTTCAAGTTCTACGCGAAACATGGTGTTAGGCAGTGTGTCGGTGACAACGCCTTCCATTTCAATACTATCTTCTTTGGACATTCAGTACCTACCTAGGTTGCTAATATTTGAAGCGCCGTATTTTGCCTCATTTATCGGGTATATCAAAGAGATTTCTCTGCATATTCTTTGCATATGTCGATTTGGATCATACATCTACGTTTAGCCACTCGCCCTGCAGCAACATTTCCAGCGGGCGGAAGCTGGTTTTGTACGACATTTTCTGGCAATCGCGTACCCAGTACCCCAGATAAAGATAGTCTTTATCCTGGCGAAGTACCTCTTCAATCTGCCATAAAATTGCATAACTGCCGAGGCTGCGACGGGTCTGTTGCGGATCAAAAAATGTATAAATCGCAGACAGCCCCTGTATCAGATCATCAATGACGGCGATGCCTATGAGTTGTTTGTCCGGCAGGCGAAACTCTATAAAGCAGCCCTGTTGCTGGCTTTCCACCAGAAAGGTGCTGAACTGGCTCTGGCTGGGAGGGTACATGTCACCATCGGAATGTCTGGCTTCAATGTAGCGGGCATAGAGATCATAGTATTCGTCGGTAAAGCGGGGGGCTGACTGGCTGATCAGTAAATCACTGTTACGGTTCCAGATCCGCTGCTGGCTTTTGCTGCGGTGAAACTCCCGTACCGGAATGCGGACTGAAATGCATGCCTGACAGTGGTTACAGTAAGGGCGGTAGATATGTTTGCCGCTGCGTCGAAAACCAAGGTCAGACAGCTGGCTGTAGGCGTCAGTGGCAATAATTTCGTGGGGATCCACAAACAGTGTCTTTGCCTGAACGCCGTCCAGATAGCTGCACTCATGCTCCGGCGTAGTATAGAAGTGTAACGTTTTGAGATTCGTCACTGGCTGCTCACTATGTCGTCTGTTGCCAAATCGAATTGCCAGGGATGTGTGCAGGGTATATCCAGATAGCGATCAAGATAGTGCTTAAATTCCGTTCTGGGGATGACCTCTGCTCCCAGGCTCGCCAGGTGATCGTTGTAAACCTGACAGTCAATTAAAGCATAGCCCCATTTTTGCAGTTGTTTGGCAAAAAATACGTAGGCAATTTTCGATGCATCCGTGCGACGGCTGAACATCGACTCACCGAAAAACAGCTTGCCGATGGCGATACCGTAGAGGCCGCCGATCAGTTGGCCATCTTCACGGACTTCTACAGAATGTGCGTGGCCCAGGTGATGAAGGTTTAAATATGCCTGCTGAATATCTTCGGTGATCCAGGTTTCCGGCTGGCCGGGCCTCGGCTGAGCGCAGGCGTTGATGACCGCCGCAAAGTCATTATTAAAACTGACGTCAAATCCTCCGCGGCGGATCCGTTTGCGCAGGCTTTTCGACAGGTGGATGGCTTCAGGGCGCATCACGCAGCGGGGGTTGGGTGACCACCAGAGGATAGGCTCATCATCAGCAAACCAGGGGAAAATACCTCGGCGGTAGGCGTTTAACAGCCTTTCCGGGCTGAGGTCGGCACCTGCGGCGAGCAGGCCATTGGGGTCGTCCAGTGCTTCTTCAATGGGTGGAAAGCTGCAATCGGGGGTAAGCCAGGGGATCATAGTGACGGGTATTAATCCTGATTAAAAAATAACGGCGTCCTGAAAGACGCCGTTAATGTATAGCAAAAAGCCTGATAAAGATCAGTTATCCAGGAAGGTTTCTGCGTCCAGCGCGGCCATGCAGCCAAAACCTGCAGATGTGATTGCCTGGCGGTAAACGTGATCGGCCACATCGCCGGCAGCGAAAACGCCGGGTACTGATGTCTGGGTGGCATTGCCGCTGGTGCCTGAGTTGATGGTCAGGTAGCCATCTTTCATATCCAGCTGACCTTCAAAGATACCGGTATTTGGCTGGTGGCCAATGGCAATAAATGCACCCTCAAGTTCCAGCTCCTGAGTGCTGTCATCGAGTTTGTTTTTAATCCGGATGCCGGTCACGCCCATATCGTCGCCCAGCACTTCATCCAGGGTGTTGTTCCAGATGATATTAATGTTGCCGTTTTTCGCCCGGTCGAGCACTTTATCCTGCAGAATTTTCTCAGCGCTGAAACTGTCGCGACGGTGAATCAGGGTGACTTCTGCGGCGATGTTGGAGAGATACAGGGCTTCTTCAACCGCAGTGTTGCCGCCGCCAATCACCGCGACTTTTTTACCCCGGTAGAAAAAACCATCACAGGTAGCGCAGGCACTGACGCCTTTACCCATGAAGGCTTCTTCTGAAGGCAGACCGAGGTATTTGGCTGATGCGCCGGTGGCGATGATCAGGGCGTCACAGGTGTACTCGCCCATATCGCCAACCAGGCGGAAAGGTCGCTGGGTCAGCTCGGTCGTATGAATATGATCGAACAGTACCTGAGTATCGAATCTTTCGGCATGGGCCTGCATGCGCTGCATCAGTTCAGGCCCTTGCACGCCGTCAACATCGCCGGGCCAGTTATCGACGTCGGTCGTGGTTGTCAGCTGGCCGCCGGCCTGCATACCGGTAATGACAACCGGGTTCAGGTTGGCGCGCGCAGCATACACTGCAGCGGTGTAACCGGCCGGGCCAGAACCAAGAATAATAAGGCGGTGATGTTGTACTTCACTCATAAGGAATGTCCACTCAGATAGCTGGGTAAAAGCCAGGGGGAAGTCAGGCGGATCAATGACGGTAACGCATGTGCCTGAGGCCGCTCTGCCGGTTATCAGTCCGGCGAATAATCTGGCATAAAATCAGTGGCCTATTATGCCTGTTTTCCGTTTAGAGACAAATTGTCCGGGATCAATTCGGTCAGTGGCCATAAAACACCTGTTTAAGGGCTAATTAATTACTACAGGCTGTGGGGCTGGGGACGCAATTATGCTATTTTTCGGGTATATGTTTTATGTTTGTGTGTGAGGGAATTTCGTTGAGTCAAAACAATCAGTTAAGCACCGAATCTTTTACAGATCTTGTCGCCCGGGTGATGAAAGAAGGCGGCATCATACTCTGGATCGGTTTAGCTGTTTTTATGCAGTTAGCGATGTTTGGCTATGACAGGCGGGACTCCGGCTGGTCCCATTTAGGCTATCAGCCTGAAGCGCGTAATTTTACCGGGCAAACCGGTGCCTGGCTGGCGGATCTGCTGTTTTCCATGGTGGGGGTTGCTGCCTGGATTGTGCCTGCACTGCTGATGTATCCGGCCATAAAATTTTTCTTCCGTAAGCAGGCGACACTGGTGGATGCTATTCCGTTTGTGATGGTGCGTTTAGTCGGGCTGGTGCTGTTCCTGTGTTGTCTGGCGACCCTGGCTGCAACGCATCTATCCAATGCCGGTGATGCTCTGCCGTTCAGTATGGGCGGGGTGATCGGCCAGGCTATTTCTGATTTAACGGTCAGCCTGTTCAGCCTGGTGGGCGGTACCGTCGTTCTCTGGACGCTGCTGTTATTTGCCCTGACCCTGTTTCTTGAAGTGTCCTGGGTAGCGGTGCTTGAAGGGATGGGGCGGTTTGCCCTGAATCTGACTGATAAAGTCTTAGGCCGGGACGTTGCCCGCGAAGAGGTGGCTCAGGAGCATACTGCCGTCGATTCTGAGATTGCCTATCAGCCTGAAATGGTTGCTAAACCACTGCCAATCGTTGAGGAGCCGCCGGTTCAGGAAACGTCAGTACCTGAGTCAGAATTTGCCATTGAAGAGCGCCCGTCGGCGCTGGATAAACTGAAGTCCCTGTTTTCCCGTCAGCGTGACTCAGCAGAACATGACGATTCTGCTATCACTGACTCAGTGCCGGGTGCTCAGGAAGGTGGACGCCGCGAACCGAGCTTTAATCTGGAACAGCCCCGGGGAGAGGACCTTAATGATCCGTTATTTGCGCCCCTTGATCAGCAGCCACGGCGGGCCGAACAACAGCAGGATCTGAATTTACGACCAGAGCCTGCAGCGGCACCTCGCCGCCCGGCCGATGCACGGCCGCCGTCGCAACGGCCTCAGCCGGCGGCAGAGCAAGCGCCGCAGCCAGTGGGGGATATTTTACAGAGGGCAGTGCCGCAGCGGGAGACCGTGCCGCCTCAGGATACACTGCACCGTCCGGAACAGGCATCACCCCGTCAGGCAGCCGTGCAGCCAGCAGCGCAGCCTAACCCAGAACCCCGTCAGGTTGCGCCAGCTGAAACGGAGATTGATCCGGATTCTGTACCCATTGTCGGGATGGAAACAGCAGTACCCTCTGCGCCTGCAGCATCTGTTGCGCCTGCCGCTCAACAGACGGCATATGTTGAGAGCGAGCAGCGCAAGGGTGTAAAAATTGTGCCTTTATCAGAAACCCACGTGCCGATGAAAGATAACGAGCTGGGTTTGGATAAGGCTGCAATGACCAAGCGCCGTCAGCCCCGCCGTAAGATTCCTTCAATGGATCTGATGGACCCGCCTGAGCTGAAGCAGGGTCATTGTTATACCGATGAGCAGCTGGAGCAGATGTCCCGCCTGTTGGAAAGCAAACTGAAAGACTTTGGCATTGTTGCCGAAGTGGTAGAGGTGAATCCAGGCCCGGTGATTACCCGCTTTGAGTTACAGCCTGCACCCGGTGTGAAAGCCAGCCGGATCACTAACCTGGCGACAGATCTGGCCCGTTCCATGGCTGTGATGAGTGTGCGGGTGGTTGAAGTTATCGCTGGTAAGTCAGTCATCGGCATCGAAATACCAAATGAAGAGCGCCAGATGGTGCGGCTCAGTGAAGTACTTAATTCCAAGCCTTACATTGAGGCATCGTCCAAGCTGACACTGGGTCTGGGTAACGACATTGCCGGTAACCCGGTGGTTGCCAATCTGGCGAAAATGCCTCACCTGCTGGTAGCCGGTACTACCGGTTCCGGTAAGTCAGTCGGGGTTAATGCCATGCTGCTTAGTCTGTTGTACAAGGCTACCCCTGAAGAAGTACGTCTGATGCTGGTTGACCCCAAGATGCTTGAGCTTTCCATTTATGAAGGCATACCGCACCTGCTGGCACCGGTTATTACTGATATGAAAGAAGCCGCCGGCGGTTTGCGCTGGTGTGTGGCGGAAATGGAACGCCGCTATCGGATCATGGCTAAGATGGGCGTCCGTAATATTGCCGGATTTAACGATAAGCTGCAGGAGGCCCGGGACCGCGGTGAGCCGCTGCTGGATCCTCTGTGGAATCCTGAGGAAGAAGGCTTGCCTGCTGATTCGCCGGCACCTTATCTGGAATCTTTCCCGTACATCGTGGTCTGTATCGATGAGTTTGCTGACATGATGATGGTCGTGGGTAAGAAAGTTGAAGAACTGATTGCCCGTATCGCTCAGAAAGCGCGGGCAGCCGGTATCCACCTGATCCTGGCGACCCAGCGACCATCTGTTGATGTTATAACCGGTCTGATTAAAGCCAACGTGCCGACCCGGATAGGTTTCCAGGTGTCATCAAAAATTGATTCACGGACGATTCTTGACCAGAGCGGCGCCGAGCACTTGCTGGGCAACGGTGACATGCTGTATCTGCCGGCAGGCAGCAGCTTGCCGAACCGGGTGCACGGTGCGTTTGTCAGTGATGATGAAGTCCACCGGGTAGTGGAAGCCTGGAAGAAGATTGGCAGCCCTGAGTACCTGATCCATGATCTGTCAGAAATGGTTGAAGGTGGCGGTAGCAGTGGTGGCAGCTTTGGCGGTGATGATGAGCAGGATGCCTTGTATGATGAAGCAGTTGCCTTTGTGACAGAGACCCGTAAAGCGTCTATTTCATCGGTACAGCGCCGGCTGAAAATCGGTTATAACCGTGCAGCAAGAATGATAGAAACAATGGAAGCGGCAGGCGTGATTTCCAGCGCCGGCAGTAACGGTGCCCGTGAGGTGCTGGCGCCGCCTCCGCCTAAGGATTAATACATGTTAAATACGTTTGTAAAACGCGGTATACAGCTGGCCGGTGCCGTGGCACTGGCGGGCTGGGTAGGCTTTGCTTCAGCGGAAGCGGATCTGAATAAAGATGCCAGCGCTGAGCTACAGGGGCTGCTGAGCAGTTTTAACAGTCTGAGCGCTGAGTTTGAACAGGTTTCGGTGGCCGGTGACAGCCGCCGTACGGAGCAGTCACGCGGTGAGCTGGTTGTCGCTAAGCCTGACCGTTTCAGCTGGCTGGCGAAAGAACCGTTTCCGCAGCAGATTATCAGTGACGGCGAGTACATCTGGATTTATGACCCTGATCTTGAGCAGGCAACCCGTAAAAAGGCTGATCAGCAGAATGCCGGTGTACCGGCGCTGATCCTCAACGGACAGGTTGATGAGCTGAAGGCAACCTATAAAATTCGCCTGATCCATGAAGAAGGCGCGAATAAACTCTTTGAGCTTTTGCCGAAAAGTGACCAGGAGATTTTTACCCGGGTACGGTTACTCTTTACTGATGGCGTGATTGCAGAGTTGCAGCTGGAAGACTCTCTGGGGCAGCGCAGCTCAGTGCAGTTTTTTGAGCAGCAACTGAATCCGGTTATCAGTGAAACACAGTTTAGCTTTGATGTTCCCGAAGGTACCGACGTGATGTACGATCACGGCACAGAAAACGGTATTGACGGAGCAAATTAATGGCAGATCTGTTCAGCGATCTGGAAAACGAGGCTTATCAGCCACTGGCAGCAAGAATGCGGCCGGTGAAGTTAACCGATTACTGTGGCCAGCAGCACCTCCTGGGCGAGGATAAACCGCTGCGTAAGGCGCTCGAGCAGGGCGCTGTGCACTCGATGATTCTCTGGGGGCCGCCGGGAGTGGGAAAAACCACACTGGCCAAGCTGCTGGCACACCATGTGGATGCCCATTTTATTACGCTTTCCGCGGTACTCAGTGGTGTAAAGGATATTCGTGCAGCGGTTGATCAGGCGCAGCATGTAAAGGCGCAGTCCGGTCGCAAAACCATTCTGTTTGTGGATGAGGTACATCGCTTTAATAAATCGCAGCAGGATGCATTTCTGCCATTCATTGAAGACGGCACATTTCTGTTTGTCGGGGCAACGACCGAGAACCCATCGTTCGAGTTGAATAACGCATTGTTATCCCGGGCGCGGGTCTATTTACTGCGCAGTCTGAATGACAGCGATATTCTGCATTTACTGGAACGGGCCATTAATGATCCGGATAAAGGTGTGTCGCAGCAGCCGCTGATTTTCGGTGAAGGCGCGCTTAATAAGTTAGCACAGGCGGCTGATGGCGATGGCCGCCGCGGGCTGAATCTTCTGGAGATAGCTGCTGATCTGGCGGAGCGTCAGGCTGACGGCTATCACGTGGATCAGGCGGTGATCGAAGAGGTGCTTAAATCCAGTGCCCGCCGGTATGACAAACAGGGTGACCTGTTTTACGACATGATTTCTGCCTTTCATAAATCTGTCAGGGGGTCTTCACCGGACGGTGCCCTTTACTGGTATTGCCGGATGCTTGATGGTGGCTGTGATCCACTGTATGTGGCCCGCCGACTGGTGGCGATTGCCTCTGAAGACATCGGCAATGCGGATCCAAGGGCCATGCAGGTGGCGTTGTCGGCCTGGGATGCGTTCGAGCGGGTTGGCCCTGCTGAAGGGGAGCGAGCCATCGCTCAGGCAGCTATTTACTGTGCCAGCGCGCCCAAGAGTAATGCGGTGTATATGGCGTTTAATCAGGCTAAGGCGGATGTCCGTGAAGACCCCGGTTATGAGGTGCCGGTGCATTTGCGTAATGCGCCTACCAGCCTGATGGCTGATCTGGGTTATGGCGCAGAGTACCGCTATGCCCATAATGAGCCGGATGCTTACGCTGCCGGTGAAAGTTATCTGCCGGAAGAAATTGCTGAACGCCGCTACTATCATCCGGAGCCCCGCGGGCTGGAAATCAAAATTGCCGATAAGCTTGAATACCTGCGCGCACTGGATGCTGCCAGTGATAAACAGCGCTACCCTTAAGGAGGCCGTATGCTGCAGCTGGTGTTTGTTGCGTTAGGTGGCGCGCTGGGCGCACTGGGCCGTTACTGGGTGAGTAATCATATTGTCAATAATGCCCGCTACGAACTGCCCTACGGGACCCTGCTGTGTAATGTGCTGGGCTCCTTTCTGATGGGGATCTGCTTTGTGCTTGTGCTGGAGAAAGCCAGGCTCAGTCCGGAGATGCGGCCGTTGCTGATGGTCGGCTTTATGGGTGCGTTTACAACTTTTTCCACCTTCTCGCTGGAAGCCGTGACCCTGTTGCAAGAAGGGCATATAATGTCTGCCGCAGTGTATGTGTTACTTAGTGTTTTACTGTGCCTGCTGGCGTTATACGCCGGTTTATGGTTTACCCGCTTAATCTGATTAAGGTTATATCTGACATCATGCTAGATCCTAAATTTATTCGTTCAAATCCTGAGGAAGTTGCACAGTTACTGGCTAAAAAAGGTTACCAGTTTCCTGTGGATGAGTTTAACGCGCTGGAAGCGCAGCGCCGCGAAGTGCAGGTACAGGCTGAGCAGCTGCAGAGTGAGCGAAATACCCGATCGAAAAATATCGGTAAGGCCATCGCAGCAGGTGAAGATGCTGAAGCGCTGAAAGCTGAAGTACGTGAGCTGGGTGAAAAGCTGGACAGCAGTAAAGAATCCCTGCGTGAGATTCAGGAACAGATGGACGCCATTCTGATGGGCGTACCGAACATCCCGCACGAAGACGTACCGGAAGGCGCGGATGAAGACGATAACGTTCTAGTGCGCACCTGGGGTGAGCCAACACAGCTGGATTTTGAACCCCGCGATCACGTCGATCTGGGCGAACTGAGCGGCGGTCTGGATTTTGGCACAGCGGCGAAGATCACCGGGGCCCGTTTTGCGGTATTGCGTGGCGGTATTGCCCGCATGCACCGTGCACTGATCCAGTTCATGCTGGATACACACAGCAGCGATCACGGTTATCAGGAAACCTATGTGCCATACATGGTGAATGCTGATTCCCTGCGCGGCACCGGCCAGTTGCCTAAGTTTGAAGAAGATCTGTTTAAAGTACCGGGCGAACGGGATTACTACCTGATTCCAACCGCTGAAGTACCGGTTACCAATATCGTCCGTGATGAAATTGTTGATGCTAATCAACTGCCAATGAAGTTTGTCTGCCACACACCCTGTTTCCGCAGTGAGGCCGGCAGCCATGGTCGTGATACCCGCGGCATGATCCGTCAGCACCAGTTTGAAAAAGTTGAGCTGGTACATGTGGTTGAACCTTCCAAGTCATGGGATGCACTGGAAGAACTGATAGGTAATGCAGAAACCATTCTGAAGAAACTGAACCTGCCGTACCGGGTTGTTACCCTGTGTGGCGGTGATCTGGGCTTCAGTGCGGCAAAAACCTACGATATCGAAGTATGGTTGCCAGGTCAGCAGAAGTACCGTGAAATCTCTTCCTGCAGCAACATGGCAGACTTCCAGGCCCGCCGTATGATGGCGCGCTGGCGTAACCCTGAAACCGGTAAGCCTGAACTGCTGCATACCCTGAACGGTTCCGGTCTGGCGGTTGGCCGTACCCTGGTGGCTATCCTTGAGAACTACCAGACTGCTGAAGGTAAGGTGAAAGTACCTGAAGCACTTCTGCCATACATGGGCGGCATTACTGAGCTTTAATCCTCCGGTAAACGGAAGTGTGGTTGCTCAGTAAGGGCAGAAGAGCGATCTGAGGATCGCTCTTTTTGTATCTGCAGCAGATAAAATTCACCGGGTGAACGGTTAACTGACAATGAAAAAATATGATGTGCTGATTGTAGGCGGCGGCATGGTAGGGGCAAGCATTGCCTGTGCCCTGGGAGGCTCAGAGCTCAGTGTTGGGGTTATTGAACTGCGCATGCCGGCGCCGTTTGACCATAGTCAGGCCCATGATATGCGGGTGTCTGCTATCAGTTTGGCGTCAGAAAATATTCTCCGTAATGTCGGTGCCTGGCCCGGCTTACAGAATAAGCGGCTGTGTCCTTACCGCCGGCTGAAAACCTGGGAAGTAGACGCCGACCGGGCTGCTACGGAATTTAACAGCGCAGATATTGGCGAAGACCATCTGGGTCATATAGTTGAAAACCGGGTTATTCAGCTCGGGTTGCTGGAACAGCTTCGGCAATGCGCTAACGTAGACCTGATTTGTCCGGCAGACATTACCGGCATTGATTATGCGGCCGGTGCCAGCATTATAACCCTGGCGGATGGTCAGCAGGTGTTTGGCCGGCTGCTGATAGGTGCAGACGGTGCCCAGTCTAAAGTCCGCAGTCAGGTAGGGATTGGCGTGCACAGCTGGGATTATGAGCAGCATGCGCTGGTGGCTTCTGTGACCACTGAGCTGCCGCAGCAGGATATAACCTGGCAGCAGTTTACGCCGACAGGACCGCTGGCGTTTCTGCCTCTGAGCGGTCATCAGGGCTCGCTGGTGTGGTACAACACACCGGCTGAAGCGCGCAGGCTGCTGGCCCTGAGCGATGAGGCTTTTCTTGCAGAAGCACAGAGCCGCTTTCCTGACTGTCTCGGTGGTATTACCGGCTTGCTTGGCAGGGCGGCGTTTCCCTTGCGGCGTCAGCATGCGCAGCAATACGTTAAAGAAGGCGTTGCGCTGGTGGGGGATGCAGCCCACACGATTCATCCGCTTGCCGGGCAGGGCGTGAACATTGGTTTGCTGGATGCGGCAGCGCTGGCTGAAGTGTTACTGGATGCAACCCGGGCGGGTGAAGATATTACCGGCAAGGAGGTATTAGGCCGGTATGAGAATCAGCGGCGCAATCAGAATCTGCTGATGATGCAGGTAATGGACAGTTTTTACCGTCTGTTCAGTAATGATCATCTGCCGCTGAAGCTGCTGCGTAATCTAGGCCTTGGGGCTGCCGGTAAACTTGGCCCGGCCCGTAACCGGGTGATGCGTTTTGCCATGGGGCTTGAAGGTCCGATGCCTGAGCTGGCTCGCCGGTAAAAAAGCACCCTGCATGGCAGGGTGTGGAGAACGGCAATGACTGCCGTTTAGGAAGAACGCAGCGGGTCTGTTACATCAGGGGGTGATGTGGCCTGGCCAGAACAGGTACCGCTGCAGAGCAAATCGTTGGGACGCTTTTCTGCGCCCTTTTTAGCACGCTTATTCAGAGCGCTTATTCAGAACCTTTATTCAGCGAGCAGGCTCAGATCTTTGCCTCTGACTGTTTTGGCGCTGCTGTCTTGCTGGCTGCTGTCGTTGCTGGTTTCGCTGCAGAGCCCGGTACTGTTTTATCCGCTTCTGCCGTTTTCGCTGCTGGCTGGGTTGCTGTAACCGGAGGCTTAGCCGGGGTAGGCGCTGTTTTCACTTCAGGCTTTTTGGCTGGCTGGGCGGCAGCAGCTTTAGGTGCTTGTTTTTTTTGCAGCAGTCTTCTTTGCAGCAGGTTTCGTGGCTGCTTTTTTAGGTGCCGTGCGCGGGGCGGCTTTGGTTGCCGCAGGGGTGATGGCCGGTGTCGTTGCGCTGGCGGCTGGTGCTGCACCTTCTGCTGTAAAATCCGGCAGGCCGGTCATGGTCAGCAGTTTGCCTACTTCATCTATATACTGCAGTTCAGACTGGGTAATGCTATCCAGATTGGTTTTAACAATGTCGCTCAGTTCGCCGGATGCTTCGTTGATGGTTGCCAGTTCTTTTTCAGCCACTTCAGAAAACTGGTCTTCTATGCGTTTGAAGAACTTCACCTGCAGATCCAGAAACTGCTGAGGATCAGTGGCCACTGTCAGTTCCTGTATTTGGGACAGGGTGGTGTTGACCAGACTGTTCATGTAGTCCGACTGCAGCGCAAACATCTTTTCTGCTGCTTTCTGATTGATCTCTACCATGTCCATCACCGGGCGGAATGATGCCTGAACGTCCTTAAACATATTTTCATACATATTGTTCACCTTCGCAGTAGTGTTATGTTGCAGTGCAACAAAGCTGGTTAAAATATAAGCATGGTGTTCCTTCAAGTCAAACCTTTTTGTGCACTGCACAAGGTAGCCTTTGGTCGTAACTGAACAGTGGCACTTTTTGATTGCAACCCCGTGACAAAAGCGTGACAGAACTGTCATACCCGGGGAGGTTGAGGTTTCCCGGATATTTTTCAATGTCTTAGTCAGCAAATTAGTTATCAAACTTAGTCATCAAACCCAAGCGTTCCGGGACATTTCGGATTACAATGCACCAAACGGTTTTACAAAAGGCATAGGATTTATGAACCAAGCAGCTACGCAACAGGCCTGTCATTCTGCGTTTCAACTGCAGCGCAGCCAGCCGATCGAATCGCTGGATATAGTTATAGAGGAATATCAGCATAAGCAGACCGGCGCGCTGCATTACCATATTCAGAGTGAAAATCAGGAAAATGTATTCCTGGTGGCGTTTCGTACTGTGCCTGAAGACAGCACCGGTGTGGCCCATATGCTGGAACATACGGCGCTGTGCGGCAGTGAGCGTTATCCTGTCCGTGACCCGTTCTTTATGATGACCCGCCGCTCCCTGAATACGTTTATGAACGCGTTTACCAGCAGTGACTGGACGGCATATCCTTTTGCCAGCCAGAACCGTAAAGATTATTTTAACCTGCTGGACGTGTATCTGGATGCGGCTTTCTTCAGCCGTCTTGACCCTCTGGATTTTGCTCAGGAAGGTCACCGCATTGAGTTTGAGGAACCGGGCAATGCAGACAGCCCTCTGGTCTATAAAGGGGTTGTGTTTAATGAGATGAAAGGGGCCATGAGCTCAGTGGTTTCCACTGTCTGGCAAACCCTGACCAAGCATCTTTTCCCGACGACGACTTATCATTACAACAGTGGCGGTGATCCGGAATGTATTCCGGATCTGAGCTATGAAGAGTTGATTGAGTTTTATCGCAGTCATTACCACCCGACCAATGCTGTATTCATGACATTCGGTGATATTCCGGTGGCTGAGTTGCAGGAACGGATGGAGACACTGGCGTTGTCCCGGTTTGAAAAACTGGATACTACGATCAGTGTCAGCGATGAAAAACGTTACCATTCACCGGTCCGTGTCGAAGAAGCTTATGCGCTTGATCAGGATGATGTTGACAACAAAACCCACCATGTTCTTGCCTGGCTTATCGGGCCAAGTATCGATTTAGAACAACAGCTTAAAGCGAACTTGTTATCCAGAGTCTTATTAGATAACAGCTCGTCTCCGCTGCGTTATGCACTGGAATCTACCGAGCTGGGGCTGGCGCCTTCGCCGTTGTGCGGCCTTGAAGACAGTAACCGTGAGATGGCGTTCATGTGTGGTCTGGAGGGCAGTAACCCGGAACACGCAGCAGCGTTTGAGCAGTTGGTACTGGAGACCCTGCAAAAGGTGGTTGATGAGGGTATCGACCAGAGTCATGTTGAGGCAGCACTGCATCAGCTGGAACTCAGCCAGCGTGAGCTGAGCGGTGATGGTTACCCGTATGGGATGAACCTGATTCTGTCTTCCCTGTCTTCTGCGATTCACTGTGGGGACCCGATTGCGTTGCTGAACCTGGATCCGGTGTTAGAAAAACTGCACGATGAGATTAAGCATGAGGACTTTATTCCGGGCCTGATCCGTGAGCTGTTACTGGATAATGCTCACCAGGTGCGCCTGACCATGCGTCCGGATACTCAGCTGAGCCAGCGTAAGGATGCGGCTGAGGCTGCCCGTCTGGCGAAGATTAAGGCGACTTTTTCAGATGCAGAAAAGCAACAGGTTATTGAACAGGCTGCTGCGCTTGAAGCACGTCAGAATGAGCAGGATGATGAATCCGTGCTGCCTAAGGTAACCATTGCAGATGTACCGGCTGAAATGCGCATTCCGACCGGCACCGATCATCAGGATAAAGTGGATTACAGCTTCTATGCTCAGGGTACCAACGGTCTGGTCTATCAGCAGGTGATTATGCCGTTACCGGCGCTGAGCGCTGAAGAAATTGAATTGCTGCTCCTGTACAGTGACTGCGTCACCGAACTGGGGTGTGGCGGACGTGACTATCAGCAGAATCAGGCGCTGCAGTCACAGGTATCCGGCGGGGTGTACGCCCACAGTACCCTGCGTGGCAGTATTGATAACGAACAGAGTGTTTCCGGCTATTTTGTGGTGTCAGGCAAGGCTCTGGTAACTAAGCAGCAGGCATTGACTGAGCTGCTGAAAGAAACCCTCGAAACCGTTCGTTTTGATGAGCTGGCGAAAATCCGCGAGCTGGTTTCCCAGCGCCGTACCCGTAAGGAGCAGAGCATCACTGGTCAGGGACACAGTCTGGCAATTGCAGCGGCCTGCAGTGAGCTTGCACCGGCGGCGAATGTCAGTCATTTGCAGCGTGGTCTGGCCAGCATTAAGGCGGTTAAGGTGCTGGATGATGCACTGGCAGATGATGCCCGTCTGCAGCAGTTGGGCGAACAGCTTCAGGCGCTGCACAGCAAAATGACTGATGCACCGCGCCGCTTCCTGCTGGTTGCTGAGCCGGAGCATGAAGCGGAGCTGGTTGCTGATTTGTGTGAACGCTGGCAGGGCCATGAATCCCGCAATTTTGCGCCACTGGCGCTGGCAGAAACCCGTCAGGTGGTTAAACAGGCATGGACCACCAGCACCCAGGTGAACTTCGCTGCCAAAGCCTATGCCACCGTTGCGGTTGAGCATCCGGATGCTGCCCCGTTAACCGTACTGGGTGACTTCCTGCGTAACGGCTTCCTGCACCGGGCAATCCGTGAGCAGGGTGGTGCGTATGGCAGCGGTGCCGGTCAGGATTCTGCCGATGCGGTATTCCGTTTCTTCTCGTACCGTGACCCGCGTCTGAGTGAAACACTGGATGATTTTGACGCTTCCCTGCAATGGCTGGCAGACAATGACCACGATGAGCAGAAGCTGGAAGAAGCGGTGCTGGGGATTGTCAGCAGCATCGATAAGCCAGGTTCTCCGGCGGGTGAAGCCAAACAGGCATATCACAGTGAGTTGTTTGGCCGTACACCGGAACAGCGCAAAGCCTTCCGTCAGCGTATTCTGGAGGTCAGCATTGCCGATCTGAAACGGGTAGCTGCTGAGTATCTGCAACCTGAAAAGGCCAGTGTGGCAGTGGTTACCAATCCGAGCGGTGCGGAGCAACTCAAAGGCTTTGACGTTATCAGCATCTGATAACCGCTGCGTCCGAATCAAGGCACTGATGTTCTCAGTGCCTTTCTTTTTTCTGCAAAGTGAAACCTATGTCCGTCAGTCGTGTGATTGAAAGCAAGGGAAGCATTTATCAGGGCGCTGCGCTGATACTTATATCTGAACTGTTTCTGGTGGGTTCAGGCATGGCCATCAAGCAGATCGGTGATCAGTTACCGGTAGAGATGATTGTGTTTTTCCGTAACCTGCTGGGGGTCATGCTGTTATTGCCCTGGTTGCTCAATAACGGACTCAGTGCCATCCGTACCAGCCGTTTGCATCTGCACTTTATGCGGGCCGGCGTGGGGGTGGTTGCGATGGGGTGCCTGTTTTATACCTGGGGGCATTTGCCACTGGCACAGGCTGCATTGCTAAAGCAGACAGCGCCTTTCTTTATGCCGGTGCTGGCGTTCTTCTGGCTTGGGGAGCGGGTTGGCTGGCTGGTTAAGGTTTCCATTGTCATCGGTTTTAGCGGTGTCTATCTGATCCTGAATCCTCAGGAGGGGGCGTTTAACTGGGTGGTTCTGGTCGCGCTTTGTGGTGCATCTCTCGGCGCGCTGGCCAAGGTGACGGTGCGTAATCTGCGCAGTACTGAACCTGCCCGGCGGATTGTATTTTATTTTGCCTTCTTCAGTACACTGATTGCCTTTGTGCCTGCGGTTATCGGCTGGCAGCCGCTGACCTGGCCGTTATTTGGGCTCTTGGTGATAGTGGCGGCCTGTTCAACACTGGCGCAACTGTTGCTCAGTAAAGCCTACGGGATGGCGCCTGCAGGACAGCTGGGGCCTTTCACCTATGGCTCAGTCGCATTCGCGGTATTGCTTGGCTGGTTTATCTGGGATGAGGTGCTGGCAACCCATACCTGGATCGGGATCGGTCTGATTTGCGGCGCGGGTCTGGTGGCTATGCTGGGTAAAGCCCGGTCTGCCTGACCGGAATTCACTTTCTGTATGACGTATAAGCCGGTATGATGGCGATTTTTTGTACAGCAGTCAGGTAGGTTTATCGCCGTGTGGTTAGCAGGTTCAGGTATCAGAAAGCGGATTCAGCACGTCAGGTTACGCCTTAAGCGTTGGGTTCTGGGTATGCTGCTGATGGTGTGTCTGTTGCCGTTTGCGCTGGTTGCCAGTGTGAAGTTTATTGATCCGCCGGTCTGGTCCTGGCAATTCCAGCGCTGGATCGATACTCCGGATCAGTATCCTGAAACGGTGCTGCACCAGTGGGTTGATCTGGCGGATATCTCCGACAATATGCAGCTGGCGGTAATTGCCAGTGAAGATCAGTTATTTCCCGAACATGACGGGCTGGACTGGGATTCTATCGATAAAGCGCTGGCCGACCGTAAGGCGGGTAAGCGTACCCGCGGGGCCAGTACGATCACGCAGCAAACGGTGAAGAATCTGTTTCTCTGGCCGGCAAAGAGTTATGTGCGTAAAGGGCTTGAGGCCGGGCTGGCGGTTATCATGGATGCCATGTGTGATAAGCAGCGGATTCTTGAGCTTTACCTGAATATTGTAGAATTCGGGCCGGGTATCTATGGTGTGGAGGCTGCCAGCCAGCACTTCTTCAGCCGTTCAGCTAAGCAGTTAACAGCCCGTCAGGCGGCGTTGCTGGCCAGTGTGTTGCCGAATCCTTACCGCTTTAATGTCTCGGCCCCGAGCGATTATATGCAACAGCGGGTGCGCTGGATCATGCGGCAAATGCGGCAGCTTGGGGTTGCCACGGTAGCCGGTTTGCAGCGCTGAGCCGGCTATTTCATGGGCAGGAAAGCGGTGGTTACGAATTCGCTTTCTTAATTGCTTTTCTCAGGTCTGCATCCAGATCTTCCGGGTGAATTACCAGACCGTCCTGATTTTCTTTCGGTGATACAACCACACAGAACTCATCTTCTTCCAGACCGGCAGTCCAGCGGTGCTGCCAGACTTTCAGTGGGATGGCTTCCGGTTCACAGTCTTTCCATTCGTCGCTGATCCAGGCGGCAGCTTCTGCTTCGCTGGCCCATACCGGCACACAGTCTTCGTCGTCAGTGTTGAGCATTACGCTGCCGTGCTGATCGGTAAGAATCCAGACTTCCTTCTGGTTGGCAACGGCGCTGAGAAAGGCGTTGTAATCCTGGTCGTTGTTTTGCTGGGTCATAATTTTTCACTGAGTTTGAAGATAAGAGGCGCGCATACTGCCCGGCTTTGGTAGCCGGGTCAATCACTCCTGTAGCCCGTCTATTTATAAAAAACTATTAAATATAGAAAATTAATTAATTATCCGTAATCGCCATCTGTTTCTATAGTTTCATTACTCCCGTACTGAGCATAGCGGGGAGATTCCAATAATGACAGGAGATCAGGCCGATGAGTGAACAAGGTAAATGCCCCGTAATGCACGGGGCAAATAAGCAAATGGCGACCGGCAGTACCGCTAACCGTCACTGGTGGCCCAACCAGCTGAACCTTAAGATTCTGAGTCAGAATACGGCGCAAGTAAGCCCGATGGATAAAGGCTTTGATTACGCCAAAGCGTTCAGTGCACTGGACCTTGATGCGCTGGCAAAGGACGTGGATGCCCTCATGACGGATTCGCAGGATTGGTGGCCCGCGGATTACGGGCATTACGGTCCGTTATTTATCCGTATGGCCTGGCACAGCGCGGGTACTTACCGGACTCATGATGGACGGGGGGGCGCCGGTACCGGATCGCAGCGTTTTGCACCGCTGAACAGCTGGCCGGATAACGGTAACCTGGATAAAGCCCGGCGTTTACTCTGGCCAGTAAAGCAAAAGTACGGTGAGGCTATTTCCTGGGCGGATCTGATGATTTTTGCCGGTAACCGGGCACTGGAAACCATGGGGCTGAAGACCTTTGGCTTTGCCGGCGGCCGTGAAGATATCTGGGAGCCGGAGGAAGATATTTACTGGGGGCCTGAAACTGAGTGGCTAGGGGATCAGCGTTACAGCGGTGACCGCGCGCTGGACAATCCGCTGGGGGCGGTACAGATGGGGTTGATTTACGTTAACCCTGAAGGCCCGAATGGTAATCCTGATCCGCTGGCATCTGCCCGTGACATCCGGGAAACTTTTGCCCGGATGGCCATGAATGATGAAGAAACCGTAGCGCTGGTGGCCGGCGGCCATACTTTCGGTAAAGCACACGGGGCCGGTGACCCTTCTCATGTGGGGGCCGAGCCTGAAGCGGCAGCTATTGAGGAGCAGGGACTGGGCTGGAAAAATACCATGGGCAGCGGTAAGGGTGGTGATGCCATTACCAGCGGTATTGAAGGGGCATGGACCAGTAACCCGGTACAGTGGGATAACGGTTTCTTTGATGCGTTATTAGGCTATGAGTGGGAGCTGACCAAGAGTCCTGCCGGTGCCCATCAGTGGACGCCGACTGCAGCGTCACAGTCTTCCGGTGCGCCGGCGGCCCATGATGCTGATCGCCGGGAGCCGCTGATGATGACCACCGCTGATATGGCGTTAAAACTGGATCCGGTGTACGGACCGATTTCACAGCGTTTCCATCAGCACCCTGAAGAATTGGCGGAAGCATTTTCCAGAGCCTGGTTTAAGCTGACGCACCGGGACATGGGGCCGTACGTGCGTGGTCTGGGGGCGATGGTGCCGGCAGAACCACAGTTATGGCAGGATCCTGTACCTGAGGTGTCTCATCCGCTGATTGATGAAGAGGATGCGCAGAACATCAAAGCGGAGATCCTGGCGACCGGGTTAACCCTTTCTCAGCTGGTATCGACCGCATGGGCGTCGGCTGCCACGTTCCGCGGCAGCGATATGCGCGGTGGCGCGAACGGCGCACGGTTGCGTCTGGCACCGCAGAAAGACTGGAGTGTGAATAATCCCGCTCAGTTGGAGGGTGTGCTGCAGTCGCTGGTCAGTGTGCAGCAGGCGTTTAACTGCTCACTGGCTAATGACAAACAGGTATCTCTGGCGGATGTGATTGTGCTTGGTGGCGCAGCAGCCATTGAGCAGGCTGCCGGAAACGCTGGTTTTGCTGTCAGCGTACCTTTTAATCCGGGCCGTACCGATGCGACGCAGGAGCAGACTGACATTGAATCATTCAGTGCGCTGGAGCCGGTTGCTGACGGATTCCGTAACTTTGCCGTGCCTAACCATGTGCGTCCGGCGGCTGAACTGCTGGTGGATAAAGCGCAGCTGCTTACCCTGACAGCACCGGAAATGACGGTTCTTGTCGGTGGTATGCGCATGCTGAGTGCCAATACAGGGCAGAGCCGCCACGGCGTATTCACGAAACAGGCTGATACTCTGTCGAATGATTTCTTTGTCAATTTGCTGGATATGAGTACCCAATGGCAGAAGTCGGCAACTGAGGAGGGTGTCATTGAAGGCAGTGACCGTGCGAGCGGTCAGCTGAAGTGGACTGCCACTGAAGTTGATCTGGTGTTTGGCTCGAACTCTCAACTGCGGGCCATTGCTGAAGTGTATGCCAGTGCCGATGCCGGTGAGAAATTTGTGGCGGATTTTGTCTCAGCATGGGCGAAAGTGATGGACCTGGACCGGTTTGATCTGAGCTAAGATAAGCCTCCGGCACCCGGGTCACGGCAACGGCATTTCGGTTAATTCCGGGGTGCCGTTTTTCTTTGTCTTTCACGGGTAGGAAAATGTAGTCAGGAAAAAAGGCAGCCACCGGCAAATAGCTTTGCCGGTGGCTGCAAAGGGACGCGGTTGGGGAAAGCGTCTTAACCTTCTTCAGGCTCGTAGCCAAGGTTCGGGGTCAGCCAGCGTTCTGCTTCCTGCTGGCTGATCTGGCAGCGTTCAGCGTAGGAACCGACCTGATCTTCGCTGATTTTGGCGACACCGAAATACTGGCTTTGAGGATGGCTGAAATACCAGCCACTGACGGCTGCAGTCGGGTACATGGCATAACTGTCGGTCAGTGTCAGGCCGGTATGTTGTTCCACATTCAGTAGGTCCCACAGGTGGGCTTTGATTCTGTGATCCGGACAGGCCGGATAGCCCGGTGCTGGCCGGATGCCGCTGTATTCCTCACGGATCAGGGCTTCGTTATTCAGTTGTTCCTGGCTGGCGTAACCCCACAGCTTTGTGCGTACGTAGTGATGCATGTATTCGGCAAACGCCTCTGCCAGCCGGTCTGCCAGTGCTTTAACCATAATACTGCTGTAGATGTCGTTGTCTGCTTCGTAGCCTGCAACCAGTGTCTCAACGCCATGACCGGTGCTGACCGCAAACATACCCAGATAATCTTCCCTGTTGCTGTCTTCAGGGGCGATGAAATCAGCCAGGCACAGATTTGCCTTGCCGGCAGTTTTTTCTATTTGCTGGCGCAGCTGGGGCAGGGTGGCTTGTATTTCCTGACGCTGCTCATCCTGATAAATCACGATATCGTCATGATCCCGTGTGCAGGCTGGCAGTAATCCGACAACGGCATGTGCAGTAATGCTGCGGTTGCTGATTATGTCATCCAGCATGCTGGTGGCATCGTCAAAAAGTTTGCTGGCCGCTTCACCGACAACCTCATCTTTAAGGATGGCAGGATAGCGCCCGGCCAGCTCCCAGCTACGGAAGAAGGGCGTCCAGTCGATGAATTCAGTCAGCTTGTTCAGGTCAAAATTTCTGAAACTGTGAATCCCTGGCTGTGCGGGTACCGGCGGGGTGTAAGTATCCCAGTCCGTTGCCAGTTTATTGACGCGGGCCTGTTGCAGGCTGACCCGGCGACCCAGCTTCTGTCGCTCCGTGAAACGTTCCCGTATCGCCTGATATTCCTCTTTTATCTCATTGATATAGGTATCTTTTTTGGTTTCTGAGAGCAAGCTGCTTGCCACGTTGACCGCCCGTGATGCGTTGCTGACGTGAACCACCTGATCAAGATTAAAACCCGGTTCAATCTTGACTGCGGTATGTGCCTTGGAGGTAGTTGCGCCACCAATCATCAGAGGCAGGCTGATATTCTGGCGCTGCATTTCTTTGGCGACACTGACCATCTCATCCAGTGACGGTGTGATCAGTCCGGACAGGCCAATGATGTCGACATTTTCTTCCCGTGCGGTACGCAGAATGGTTTCACCGGATACCATCACACCGAGGTCGATAATTTCGTAGTTATTACACTGCAGCACCACGCCGACAATATTTTTACCGATGTCGTGAACATCCCCTTTGACGGTTGCCAGCAGGATCTTACCGTTACTGCGGACTTTACCGCCTTGCTGCTCGGCTTCAATATAAGGCATGAGCCAGGCGACGGCTTTTTTCATCACCCGTGCTGACTTCACGACCTGGGGGAGAAACATCTTACCCGCACCGAACAGATCGCCGACGATGCCCATCCCTGCCATCAGCGGACCTTCAATGACTTCGATTGGCCGGGCATAGTGCTGGCGACATTCTTCCACATCGGCTTCGATATGGTCGGCAACCCCTTTTACCAGCGCATGGGAGAGGCGTTCTTCAACCGGCAGTTCCCGCCAGGCGGCCAGTTGCTCGGTGGTATCTGTCTGGCTGTCGTCATTCAGGTAACGGCTGGCTATGTCCAGCAGGTTTTCTGTGGCTTCATCCGAGGTATTGAGGACTACCGCTTCCACGGCGGTTTTCAGTTCAGCCGGCAGGTCATCATAGATTGCGAGCTGGCCCGCATTGACGATTGCCATGTCCAGCCCCTGACGGATGGCATGGTAGAGAAAGACGCAGTGAATGGCTTCACGGACCGGATTATTGCCCCGGAAGGAAAAAGACACGTTCGATACGCCGCCGGACACCATTGCGTGGGGCAGGTTCTGTTTGATCCAGCCGGTAGCGCGGATAAAGTCATCGGCGTAGTTGTTGTGTTCCTCTATCCCGGTGGCAACCGCGAAGATGTTCGGGTCAAAGATAATATCTTCTGCGGGAAAGCCGACGGTGTCCGTGAGTAACTGATAAGAACGCTGGCAGATCTCAGTCTTACGCTCATAGGTATCTGCCTGACCGGTTTCATCAAACGCCATCACCACAACAGCGGCACCGTAGCGGCGCAGCAGGTTGGCCTGTCGGATAAAGGCTGCTTCGCCTTCTTTCAGGCTGATGGAGTTGACGATCCCTTTGCCCTGTACACATTTCAGACCGGCTTCTATGACCTCCCATTTGGATGAGTCCAGCATCACCGGTACCCGGCTGATATCCGGCTCGGAGGCGATCAGGTTAAGGAAGCGCACCATCGCGGCTTCTGCATCCAGCATGCCTTCGTCCATGTTGATGTCGATGATCTGTGCACCGTTTTCAACTTGCTGCCGGGCGACTTCCAGCGCGGTTTCATAGTCACCGGCTTTAATCAGGCGGCGGAAAACCGCTGAGCCGGTGACATTGGTACGCTCACCGACATTCACAAACAGGCTGTCTGCATCAATATTAAGGGGTTCCAGGCCGGCCAGCCGGCAGGCAACCGGTAATTCAGGTACCTGACGGGGGGCATGTTGCTGGCATGCCTGCCTGATGGCTTTCAGGTGTTCAGGGGTAGTACCGCAACAGCCGCCGACAAGGTTGACCAGCCCGCTGGCGGCCCATTCACCGATTTCTGTGGCCATTTCTGCCGGTGTTTCATCGTATTCGCCAAAGGCATTCGGCAGGCCTGCGTTGGGGTGCACAGATACAAAGGTGTCAGCCACCCGGGACAGTTCTGCCACATACTGACGTAATTCCTTCGGGCCAAGGGCGCAGTTCAGGCCGATGGTTACCGGCCGGATATGGCGGACGGCATTCCAGAATGCTTCTGTGGTCTGGCCCGATAATGTCCGGCCGGACGCATCGGTAATGGTACCGGAGATCATCAGGGGGATATCCAGGCAGTGATCCTGGCAGTATTTATCGAAAGCAAATATCGCCGCTTTCGCATTCAGCGTGTCAAAAATGGTTTCGATCAGGATCAGGTCTGATCCGCCTTCAATCAGGCCTTGCAGAGATTCAGTATAGGCTGTTACCAGTTCATCAAAGTGAACATTGCGTTTACCCGGGTCATTCACATCCGGTGAAAGCGAGCAGGTACGGTTTGTCGGGCCTAGTACCCCGGCAACATAGCGTGGCTGTGCGGCAGTGCTGAACTGGTCTGCCGTTTCCCTGGCCAGTTTTGCCGCCTGAAAGTTAATTTCCTGGCTTAGATGCGCCATGTCATAGTCGGCCATGGCAATGGACGTGGCATTGAAAGTGTTGGTCTCAATGATATCGCAGCCGGCATCCAGGAATGCCCCGTGGATTTCACGGATGATGTCCGGACGGGTCAGTACCAGTAAGTCATTGTTGCCTTTCAGGTCGGTTGGCCAGTCGCTGAATCGCTGGCCGCGGAAGTCCGTTTCACCGAGTGGGTATTGCTGAATCATTGTGCCCATGGCGCCGTCCAGCATCAGAATACGCTGTTTAAGTGCAGTGCGAAGTGTCTCAGTGATGTTCTGTGCTGATGGCTGGGTAGGGGCGATTGTCATAGGTGTTTCCGTTACTGCGTGTCGATAAAGGCGTTTATTCTAGGGGCTTCTGGTGAGCTGCTGGGTGATTTCGACTCAGGTTAAAATGAATGAAATTAAAGTAAGGTTAAAACAACTTGAATTTTATTGCTGGTGGGGTGGGTATTGCTTATGCGTCGCTAATCCGAATAATGGTTCAATATGTTGATTTTTAGCGACAAATTAGCGCTTTTATTCCCTTTTTCAGCTGTTACAATCAGCGCCGGAAGTACCGCTGTCCGGTTTTCGGACGGTGAAGAAGTGTTGCCTGGCGGCACTTATTGGGCAGGTCTGTCGGCGTTCGTTTATCGTGCCAGAACAGATCAGAGGGTTCTGAACCGGTGCGGGCGCAGACACGACTTTAGATGAACAGTTCTGAAATCAGGCTGTTCCTGGGAAAGCCGCAGAGACATTCTGTGGCGCAAGATTAAGGTTGTATCTATGTTGCAAACATTTCTGAAAGCAAAACTTCACCGGGTCACTGCTACCCATGCCGAACTGCATTATGAAGGCTCCTGTGCCATCGACGGTAAGCTGCTGGACAGCTCCGGCATTCGCGAATATGAACAGATACACATCTATAACATTAATAACGGCGAACGTTTCAGTACCTATGCGATCCGCGCTGAAGATAACAGCGGCATCATTTCTGTAAACGGTGCGGCAGCACACAAAGCGAATAAAGGGGACTTGCTGATTATCTGTGCGTATGTGCAGTTGGATGAGCAGGAAGCAGAGGGCTTCGAACCTACCCTGTGTTACTTTGAAAATGCCCGTAACGAGAATGATGCCGAACAGGTGAGCGATGCTGAATTACACAGCCGTAATACCCTGACCGGCATCAAGAACGCGATTGCTACCCAGATGAGTGATCTGGCATAAGCGGCGGTTCTGACTGCAGGGCCGCGCTGGCGACCCTGCCTGTGGTTATTCCTGCGGTGGATTAAAGGCATAACTGCGTTTTACTTCCACAACATCGACCCGGTAGCTCTTATACCATTTTTCCCGGCCATACTGCTGTGCAAGGCTGTGCTCCTGATCCTGTTTCCAGCGCAAAACCGCCGCTTCGTCCGGCCAGTATGAAATGGCAATCTCATCATCTCCTTCGGTGACAGCGACAAATTCCAGACAGCCGTATTGTTCAAAGGCCAGTTCCCGCATCCGGGCAACGGTATCACTGTATGCCTGATCCTGTCTGGCGGCTTTGGCGCGGAAAATAACGGCGTACATTGCGGTGGCTCCTGATGTGTTTTGTCCGGGGGTTATGAGTTTTCTGAACCGGATGCCCTGATCAGTATTCTGTCCAGTACCCGGGTGGAAACGAAACGTTTCAGCCAGCCCAGCAGGTAAGTGGGGGTGGTAACGTAATAGCGCGGTTGCGGACGTTTGCTTTCCAGTGCGTGGATGACGCGTTTCAGTACGGCTTCCGGTCCGAGTGTAAAGGGATCTTCTTTTTGCGGGTCAGCATTGCTCAGCCGGCTGACAACGCCCTCGTAGGTTCTGCGGAAAGGGCTGTTTTCAATGTTTATATTGGCCTGGAATTTGGCATAGGCATTGGCGCGAAACTCGCTGCGTACCGGGCCCGGCTCTATCAGTGAGACGTATATACCGGTGCCGTCCAGCTCCTGCCTAAGGGTATCGCTGTAACCTTCCAGTGCGAACTTGCTGGTGTTGTAGGCACCGCGGAACTTCATGGTGATTAAACCGAGCACCGAGCTGTTCTGAATGATTCGGCCTTCTCCCTGGCGGCGCATTACCGGTAACAGCTTGCAGGTAAGCTCGTGCCAGCCCAGCAGATTTGTCTCCAGCTGTTCTCTCAGCACTTCACGGCTGAGGTCCTCGATTGCACCGGGCTGGCCATAAGCACCGTTATTGAACAGGGCAAAGAGTTTACCGTGGGTCTGTTCCAGCACCCAGTCGGTTGCCAGCTGAATAGATTCGGAGTTATCCAGGTCAAGCTGGAAGCTGTTTAGCCCTTCGTTATTCAGGCGGGCGACGTCTTCAGCTTTACGGGCGGTGGCAAATACCTGATAGCCACGCTGGCTGAGATGTTTTGCTACATAGTAGCCAATACCCGTTGAACAGCCGGTAATCAGAATGCTTTTATTCATAATTTCCTGTCAGAGATTAATGAGTTGTAAGCACCGTATACCGTCCCGAATTGTTTTGCTAGTCTGAAGTTAAGTGTTTCATAACAAGGGTTATCAGGGAGGTTGTATGAGTAGCGAGACTTTACCAGGGCCGCGTCACGGGAGTATCAATTATCTGGAGTTTCCGTCCCGTGATCCGGCGCTGACAAAAGCGTTTTTCGGCCAGGTGTTTGGCTGGACCTTTGTGGATTATGGGCCAGATTATTGTGCCTTTAAGGAGCCGCATACCAGCAGTGTGGAAGGGGGCTTTTACCGGGCAGACGCATCTTCGGATGCGGATGCCGGTGCCGTACTTATAGTGTTCTACAGTCAGGATCTGGCGGCAACTCAGCAGGCGGTTGAGCAGGCCGGGGGAACGGTATCCCGAGCTGTATTTGAGTTTCCCGGTGGCCGGCGTTTTCATTTTAAAGAGCCCTGTGGCAATGAGTTTGCTGTCTGGTCAGATCAGTGATAGTTCGATTTAAACGAATGAAATTAGCTATTTCATATGATTTATATTCGTTTTTTTATGGTTAATAATGCGCCTCATCACTGGCTATCTGACTTGAGGAGCATTCCATGGCCCGTTTACTCGTAATTAACTCCAGCCCGGCTGCAGAAGGTTCAGTCAGCCGTCGCCTGACGGCTGCGCTGGTGGCCCGTTTTTCAGGTAAGGCATCTGATATCACGTATCGGGATGTAGGGCTTGAGCCACCGGCGCATCTTGATGCTGAGACCATAGGCGCGTTTTATACCCCGGCGGACCAGTTAACCCCTGAGCAGCAACAGAAAACCCGGTTATCTGACCAGTTAATTGCTGAGCTGGAAGCGGCCGATGTGATTGTCATTGGCTCACCCATGCATAATTTCACTATTGCCGGAGGCCTTAAAGCGTATTTAGATCAGGTTGCCCGGGTGGGGCGTACCTTTCAGTACAGCCCGGAAACTGGCCCGGTTGGGCTGCTGGCCGATAAAAAAGTGTATGTGCTGAGCAGCCGTGGCGGAAATTACTCTTCCCGCAGCCCTTATGCAGAGCTGAACCATGAATCTACCTATTTGCAGACGGTGCTGGGCTTCATTGGCCTGACGGATGTTACTTTCATTGCCGCTGAAGATATTAAGGGTGGTGATGACGGCATCAACACGGCGCTGGCACTGATCGACAGTATTGAGATTGCTTAATCTGTATTTCCTTTAGAAAGCAGCCAGATGGCTGCTTTTTTATGCCTGAATGCTGGTGGTCAGAGCTTTATACTTTACTTTATACCGTTATCTTCTGAGAAAATTTATATCCTGTAAACCGCAGTGAGCTGCAGCCCGGGTGTTTTTCCGGTAATCAGCGGGCAGAGCGTAGGGGGCTTTCTGCAGCTTAAGTGACTGATTTGTCTGGTCTGTTTGTACGGATAGTCTGACAGGACGGCGTTTCGGGGCTATGTTAAGCTGCAAGGGTATCTGATTCAGGAATATGTCATGAAGAAACTGCTTATTGTTGCCCATGCACCGTCGGAAAATACCCGGCGTATGGTGGATGCTGTCCTGCGGGGGGCCAGCCATCCGGACATTGAGGGTGTCAGTTGTCGCTGGGTGCCACCGCTGGACGCGGTGCCAGCAGATGTTCTGGAGTGCGATGCGATTATTCTTGGCACCACAGAAAATCTTGGCTACATGAGTGGTGCGCTAAAGGATTTTTTTGACCGCATATATTATCCCTGCCTGGAACAGACTCAGGCATTACCCTGTGCGATGTATATCCGTGCCGGACATGACGGCACCGGGACCCGCCGGGCGGCGGAAACAATCTGTACAGGGTTGCGGTGGAGCTGGGTTCAGGAGCCGCTGTTGTGTCGGGGAGAGTGGCAGGACAGTTTCGAAGAGCAGTGTGAAGAGCTGGGTATGGCGCTGGCGGCAGGGTTGGACGCTGGGATTTACTGAGTGCGTCTGTATCTGGCGTCCGGATAGTGCCGGGACCGTCCGGTAAGTTAGTGCTGGGGTAAAAGGGCTGCAACCCGGGGATCCCGGGATCAGCGTTTTTTCGGTTTTTTCTTGGTAAAAATATTCAGCAGTTTTTTCTTCGGATCTGTTTCTTCGGTAGGCATGGCTTTTTCGAAGCGGTCTTTCATCTGATCCATACGTTGTTCTTTACGTTTATGGCGGGCGTCATCCCGTCTGCTGCTGATATCGACGACCTTATCACTCATATTTTGCTCTCATAAAGCGGACGCCGCTCGCCCGCGATATGTGCATTCTAGCTGCGTAATACCTGTAACGGCAAACCCAGTAACGCATCCCCTGTGCCGGCAAAGTACCAGATGATGGCGACCAGCCCGCTGACGGTTGCCAGATACCAGAGGGTTGAAAAAATCTGGCCATAGCGGTCCAGCGGCAGTAAATGGGTCATATAACGGCTGCGCCATTCAAAACCGATCTCAACACAGCCGACAATCAGCAGAAAACCCAGCAGAGCAAGCCCCAGTGTGTAGCTGATGAATATACCGATACCGGCAGCACCTGCACACAGCAGCAGGCCGACCAGTGAATTCATTGAAAAGGCGATGCTCTTCAGGACATGTCCGCCATCCAGAGGCAGGATTGGCAGCAGGTTGAACAGGTTAAGCAGGGCGTTGAAAGCACTGAGTCCCGCAAAAAATGCTTCCCCGGTTACCCAGTAGGCAAACAAACACAGTACTGACATACCCAGGCCGAATACCGGCCCCATCAGGGAAATAACGACGTCCTGCCAGCGGGTGTTTATTTTTTCGTCGCTGAGAGCAAGCCCGCCAAGAAAGGGAATCAGGTAGATGCCTTTGGTCTGCATGCCAAAATGTTTCATCGCCCGGATATGCCCATACTCGTGCACCACCAGGCAGGCAATCAGTGCCAGTGCGAACTGCAGGGAGAAGAACCATGAATAGGCGGCCAGGCTCGCACCGGCCAGTACCACTTTGATCAGCTTGGCGCTTTTCAGCAGTTTCAGGCCCAGTGCCGCCAGACCCACTATGCTGAATGGCTTTTTCGCAGGTTGCGGGGTTTCAACCGGTTGCTGGCGTTCAATGTCTTTGCTGTTACGGCTGCCGTCACTGACGGCGTGATCATCAATGAAGAGCTCATGCTGTAGGGTGAAGGGTTGCCAGTTCAGGTCAATCGCCAGCCGGCAGGTGATTATCTGCTCGCCGGCTTTCAGTTCAAAGCTGTGCTCAGATGTGCCGTTATAATTAGCATCGGCGTCAATACGGGATACTGGTGTGTTGTTCCAGTAGAGGATTTGCCAGCCGGCCATCGAGCCTTCCAGACGCAGTGATTTTCCCAGACACTGAATATTAAGTAATTCCACAGGGTGCTCTTATACAGTTAATGCTTATCGGCGGGATCATAACATAGCGCTGTTCGGTTAAGCACCGGAGGATTACCGGGTATACTGGGCGTTTTTGATTATCTGGGTTGATGTGTATGGCGGATTTGCCTGTTCTGTATTCTTTCCGGCGTTGCCCTTATGCAATGCGTGCCCGTTTAGCGCTTGCGTATAGTCAGCAAGAGGTATTGTTGCGTGAAGTGGTGCTCCGGAATAAGCCCCGGGCAATGCTGGAGGTTTCTCCGAAAGGCACCGTGCCGGTTCTGGTATTGCCGGAGGGCAGGGTGATCGATGAGAGTTTCGACATTATGCGCTGGGCGCTGCGGCAAAATGATCCTCAGGACTGGCTTCTGAACAGGGATTTGGATCTGCAGTGGGATATGCAGGGGCTGATTCAGGAAAATGATTTTGTTTTCAAGCAGCATCTGGATCGCTATAAGTATTCTGAACGTCATCCTGAGCATTCACAGGATTATTACCGTGATCAGTGCATGGTGAGTCTGGCGAAGCTTGAAACCCGGCTGGCGAAGCATGGCGGGTATCTGGTTCTGCCCCGGGTGAGTCTGGCTGATATGGCGATCGTGCCATTCGTGCGGCAGTTTGCCCACGTTGACAGGGACTGGTTTTACAGCAGTGAATATCCGCACTTGCAGGCCTGGGTGAGAGGCTTCTGTGACTCTGAACTGTTCCGGAAGGTGATGCCGAAGTTTGCGCCCTGGGATGAGGGTGGTGACTCTGTTCTATTTTAATATCAATTAGTTATGTTTGTTATTTAAAGCTAATCAGAGTTTTTGGATTGGCAGTTCGTTCCAGCGATTTGTATAAGCCGGGGAGGGTTTGTTGCGTTGCATTTGCCAGCTCCGGGTCAGTTTTTCTCCCGCAACCCAGGCAATAAACCGGCGGCTTTACTGTCAGATGCTACAGGGCAGTTTAATGGCGCCAGTTATCAGGCAATGGCGTGCAGGCCTTTTTTTTCTGCGATAGCCAACAGTTTGGCTGTTGATCCAGTGGGCTTTGAGTAGCCCTGCTCCTATCGCTGGACTGCTTTGACTGTAACACCCAGATAAGCCGCCAGTACTGACTGGCTGATATGATTTTTATCCCGAACTTCTTTAATTCGTTCCGGGGTATAGACGGGGACTGGTGTCAGGCATAGCGCATTAAATTACGCATAGTGATTTCATCAGCTGCGCCGCATTCATGCAGAGCGGTTATATCTTCGTGTATGGAATTAAGAATATCGCTCATGACGAATCTTCCTCAGTGCTGTTTGTTATTTCGCGTATTGCGCCAGACTTGAGAGATGCTTTCAGTTGCTCATCATTGAGCCTGAAAATACACTTTAGCCATTTCCTTGAAAGCCGCTTTTTCCTGCTGAGTGATATTGTCTGTTTCGCTCTTCAGGAATCCGTAAAGGAAAAAGGCTTTGTTGCCTTTTTTGAATCCAATGATTGTGCGCAGGCTGCCGCTATTACCACGCTCATTAATGCCTGTGCGCTTTTTAAAAATGGAACCACCCAGATCCGCATCAATGAGTCCGTTTTCAATTTCAGCGATGGTGTCTTTGATTCTGTCATCTGCCAAACCAATAGCATCAGACCATTTGGTAAACTTTTTTGTTAGAAAAATCCGTGTCACTGAAGCCTTCCCTGCTTATATGGCACTAAAACTATACAACTGGATAGGATACTAAGAAATGGTATAAAGCTAAGAGCAGCTCTGTCCTGATTTTTTATATGTTTGCTTCCTGTAAGGGATATAGCCTGCTTCTTGACTGTTTGCGGCACATTCCCCCGATCTGGGCAGTCCTTCATGCATATCCCGTGTAACCCTTGCAGTAGCTGCTATATACTGGGCGAAACAGTGACAGATTCATTCTGATAGCCAAAAGGAAACGTAATATGCGCATACTTTTCGACTGTCTGATTCGTTCAGTTCTGGTTGTTGTTCTGTTTGGTGCCACGCAGGTTTTTGCAGCTGATAAGCTCAAAGCCTGTTTTGTGGAGTGGCCCCCTTATACACGGATGATTGATGGTCAGCCTGGCGGAATTACCGTCGATATAATGAAGGCTGCAGCAGAACGGGCCGGGTTCGAAATCAGCTTCCGTAATTTACCCTGGCAACGGTGTATCGTGATGGTACAGCGGGGCGAGTATGACTTTGCTCTGGATGCAGTTGAGCGTCCGGGTCTGATTCACGGTGATCACCCTAATGCTTTGTATGTTCAGGCTTTCTGGTTACGTGACGGTGATGATTACGGCCCCTATGAGTACGTCGGCAAGCTGGTTGATAAGCGCCTGGCGCTGATGCAGGGGTTTCAGTATTCAGCCAAAATTCTTAACGCAGGCTTTCCGGTAATTGAGTGGGTAGCGACGGAGGAAGTTGCCGGCAAGATGATTATGAAAAATCGCCTGGATCTGGTGTTTGCTGATGTGGTCGTGATGCAGCAGGCGATCCGGGATCATGGTCTGGCACTGAAGCCTATGTTGCCGGTGTTCAGTACGCAGCCGATGTATCCTTCATTTAACGTCGGACAGCGTGAAAAAATGCGCCGCATCGATGATGCAATCGGGGCGATGCATGCGGATGGCAGTCTGGATGAGGTGTATCAGCAGCATACCGGGGCCGGGTTCTCGGATCTGGTGAAAATCAGTTCGCAGGGCCAGACTCTCAGGCCCTGATAGCGGGCCCGGATATAAAAAAAGCCTCATCATGAGGCTTTTTTTGTGCAGATTAAGACTTGCTGTATTAACGGTGAGTGTGCTGATCTCTGATCAGGGCTTTCAGCTCAATAATTTCTTTGTGCAGATCTTCGATTGTAGGCACGCCGTCGGCCATGTCCTGTTCTTTGCGTTCGTCTGCATGTTCCGCTTCCATCACATTGACAACGATACCGATCACCATGTTCAGGAAGGCAAATGTTGTCAGGAAGATAAAGCTCAGATAATACGCCCAGCTGAAGGAGTAGACGGCCATTGTTTCGTACATGACGTCGGTCCAGTCTTCAAAGGTCATTACCCGGAACAGTGTGAGCATGGCAATGGAAATGTCACCCCACAGGGTTTCATTGATGTGGGCGAAGAAGGATGCGCCGACTGCTGCATAGATATAGAAAATAATGAACATCAGCAGGATCACATAGCCCAGTTGCGGCAGGGCTTTAATCAGTGAGTTCAGCAGCAGGCGCAACTCGGGAATGATCGAAACCATCCGTAACACCCGGAAAATCCGGATCAGGCGGCCTATCAGTGCCATTTCGCTGTCCTGAATCGGGATCAGGCTGATGACAACGATCAGGGTATCGAACAGGTTCCACGGATTTTTAAAGAAGTTGCGCTTATCCGGTTCGCCAATAAAACGAATGCTGATTTCAATAAGGAAGAATACCGTGATACCGCTGTCCAGCCAACTGATCAGCTGTAATACCTGCGGTGGAATATCGTAGGTTTTTGCGCCGATTACCAGTGCGGAAAAGATGATGATGCCTACGACAAACCATTCGAACATACGGTTGTTGCGGAGGCGGTAAAAGTTGTCTTGCAGCGTATCAAAAGTCATATCAGGTTACAGCTTATTGATAAGGGTTGATGTTCAGGCCGGGCATTGTAACCCAGCTCAAATGCAGAGGAAAATGCCAGTCTGCCGCTCTCTGGCGGCCGGAGCAGGTAAACAGGTAAAAGTATGGCCTGAAATCCGGCGGGACAGGTTAACGGTGCGGAATCTGGATGTCGGGTATCGGGCCGGTTTGATAGGCCGTATAATTGCGCCATTATTAATCATCCGGCCGGAAATTTATGGATCAGCAACCGAATAACCCCTTACATGGCATTAAGCTGGAACAGATTGTTGTTGAACTGGAGCAGCATTATGGCTGGGAACGTCTCGGACAATTAATTGATATTAACTGCTTTCAGGCAAACCCGAGCGTTAAATCCAGCCTTAAGTTTTTGCGCCGCACCCCCTGGGCGCGCAGTAAGGTTGAGCAGCTGTACCTTGATACCAAAAGTAGCCCCTGGGGGAAAAAAGACTGACCGTTGTCAGGCGGTCTGCAGGTATTGCTGCAACGCCTGCTGACTGTCAGCGCAGTGGTAAAGGGTTGTTTTCAGCTGATGTGTCCGGCAGGTGATTTCCAGTGCGGACTGCTGGCTCAGTAACAGAATAATCTCCGTGGTTTCATCCAGTGTCATTCGGTACAGGCCTGTCGTGAGGGGATTTTCCGGATCAAGTTGCTGCAGGTAGTCAGCTGCATTCATTTGATGAATTTCCGGGTCGGATTCACCTGAAAGTTCCAGTACTGCGAAGCTCTTGGGGGCGGACAGAAAGTCCCGTTCAGTGGCATATATGAGTAATGTTGACCGCCCCAGCGGGCTATGGTGATGGAACCAGCACAGGTCTTCGTGCAGCCGCTCCGGGGCTGGTAAGTGGGTGGCGCGGATAAAATCCATGTCAGCGTATGGTTCCTTTCTCACAGTCCCACTGCAGCTTGCGGACTTTTTGCCGGGCCTTTTCATCTAACGGCAGGCTGGTGAGGTGCTGCAGATTTTCCGGTGTGAAAAACAGGCTGGCTTCAGCAATCAGTTGTTCTCCGCTGGCCAGGGCCTGGCTGATGTCATCGAACCAGTTTTCCGGTAGCTGAAGCGTTTCGGAATCGTTATATCTGCTGAGTTTCTTCTCCAGCTCAGTGATGCCTTTCAGGCAGGTATCGATCAGTTGCTGTCGGATGTCGCCGTTGAAAACGCCCAGCCCCTGAAGGCTTTCAATATCTGCTAGCTGAGCGTCGCTGGCGTCTGCTTCAATCATTTGCTCAATGACCGGGCTGTTCTCTCCCTGCTGATGCAGGCTTTTCAGGGCGTCAAACAGCTCGGAAGGGCAGGCCTGACGGAAATTGCGCACTGACTGATAGAGCCAACTTGCGCCCTTGGGTTGTTTTTTTAGGGCTTCAACACGGTTCTTGGTATCAGCACAGCGCTGCCGGATCTCGCTGAGACTGAGTACAACGGTGTCGGCAGGCGGCTCTGCCGGGGTGCTTTTGCTGACGGTTTTTGTTTTTGGCGCTGCCGGCCGGCTGCTGACTCTTGCTGCGCGGGGTGGCTTTAGCATTTCTGCAGGCATCAGTTTGCGGGCACAGCTGTCGCACAGACAGCATTCCCGCCCGTGTGCAGTGTGTACCAGAAAGCCCTTCTTGTGATTCTGATAGCAGTTAGTGACCGAGCAGCTGGCAATTTTGCGGGGGAAGGAATATGCAGCAACGACGTACCGGAACTCGGACCGCAGGGGCCGGACGGTATCACTGAAACCGGGTCGCTGGGTAAGGTCGTTGAGGCTGTTAATTGTGACGCGTTCAGCGGTGTAGAATTTGCTCATAAATACTTCTTATTATCTGTGGCCGCATATTATTTTTTGATTATCAGAAACTTATGACATCAGCTGTATGCAGATATTAGCTGATGAAAATGCGTTGCGGCATTTTACTTGTAACTCAGGGAGTGGCAGAACGTCAACCTGAGGCTAGGGTTTGTATGCCTTAATACTGAGGGTTTTTACTGCAATACAGGTTAATGATGAAGGAATAATAGTTAACTAATATTTTTATGCTCATCTGGTGGTATTGCCTGCCATCTATTTTCGATATGATGCGGCGTTCTTTGTTTTTCAGATGTTTTCCGCTATTCGTTATTAAAGGATGCTTGTATGAATCGCGCCATTGCGCTCGTTCCATGGATGTTCGTGCTGTTGTGGAGTACCGGCTTTATCGGTGCGAAATATGCGCTGCCATTTATAGAGCCATTTTATCTGCTGTTTATCCGTATGTTGTTTACCCTGGTGGTGTTTGCCGGGCTGTGTATTGTCTTTAAGCCCCGCTGGCCCGGTCCGGTGGAGGCCAGCCACCAGATGGTAACCGGATTTCTGGTACATGGCTGTTATCTGGGAGGGGTGTTTGCTGCCATTAAACTGGGTATGCCGGCGGGTCTGACGGCCATATTTGTCGGTCTGCAGCCTTTGCTGACAGCCTTGCTGAGCTGGCGCTGGTTCGGTCAGAAGCTGCTGGGGATTCAGTGGCTTGGCATGGTGCTGGGGTTGCTCGGGGTGAGTGTGGTTATTCTCAGTGGTCAGCAGGCCGGGGCAAACCTGAATGTGGGCGGTGCCGCCTTTGTGGCTGTGGGGGTGGCACTGATTGCCATTTCAGTGGGCACGCTGTACCAGAAGCGTTTTGGTGGTCAGGTGGATTTACTGGCCGGTTCGGTTTTTCAGTACATTTCCACGGCCGTTTTTATGGGGCTGCTGGCCTTTCTGTTTGAAGACCGGGTGGTGCAATGGACACCGACATTGTGGCTGGCAATGGCCTGGCTGGTGTTTGGGCTTTCCGTGGCGGCGATACTGCTGCTGATGCTGATGATCCGTGAAGGTGAGTCTGCGCGGGTGGCCAGCTTCTTTTATCTGGTGCCGCCGGCGGCCGCTATCGAAGCCTGGCTGTTGTTTGATGAACAACTGACGCTCATTCAGCTGGGGGCTATCGGCGTGACGGTGTTTGGTGTGTATCTGGTATTGCGCCGCCGTTAAATAAAAAAGCCTCTGCAGCGAACTGCAGAGGCTTTTTTCTGTGTGTCTGTGTCAGACTTTAAAGCGGGCCACAGTGTTGTTCAGCGTGTTACCGTGATCATTCAGGCTTTCTGCTTCAGCTTTAATTCGCTGGGAATCTTCCGCAACATTTTTACCGACAGAGCAGAATTGCTGGACATCGTCAGCAATGCTGGAAACCTGCTGCCCGGCCCGTTCTGTTTCAGTCGCCACTTGATGGCTTTCCTCACTGAGGGACAGAATAGAAGCACGGATCTCATTCAGTACCGTCACCATATTCTGGCCGAGTTCTACCGATGCCGAGGCTTTTTCACGGCCACTTTGCATGGAGTTCACCACCGTATTGATTGACTGCACAAGCGCTGCCAGCATGTCGTTAATTTCAGCAGTGGACTGGTGAGTACGGGTCGCCAGGGTGCGTACCTCGTCGGCGACAACTGCGAAGCCACGGCCTGATTCACCGGCCCGTGCGGCCTCAATGGCGGCGTTCAGTGCCAGCAGGTTGGTTTGTTCGGCAATATCGGCAATGGTACTGACAACCTGACCAACCTGATTACTGGTTTCATGCAGTTGCATCAGTTCATTCGAGGCTTTTTCTACGTCATTGGCCAGTTCGTCGATGCTGTCAGAGGTGCGTTGCATCTGAGACGCGCCTTTGTCGACTTCGTCAGCGCCTTTGTTGGCAGCTTCTGCGGCGGCTTCAGAGCGGACAACCTGATCCTGAATGTGGCCTTCAAGTTCGCGGGTGGTATTCATCAGTTCATCAATCATCAGGCTGAGATTATCGATTTGCTGATCCGATGTGCTGGCCACCGAGCTGAGTGTGGAAACGGCGTTTTGGGTGCCCTGGGCGGCATTGTTTACTTCGGCCATGGCGGAGCGGAACGTACCCAGCAGGGCATTAAGGCGCTGTGCGGTGTCGCCAATTTCGTCATGGGCAAAGGTTTTGACCTCATGGCGCAGGTCATAGCTGCTGGCAACTACGTCAATGTCGTTAGAGAGTGACAGGATGGGGGCTGCCACCAGCCGCTTGGTAACGATGAATGCGGCAATAACGACGGCGAGAATCAGGATGATAAGTACCACTAACAGCTGGATTTCATTGCCCAGCATCTTGCTGACTTCCGCAACACCGGCGCTGGCGTCTTCCTGGATCATCTGTTTAATTTCAACAATCCGGTGCTTGCCATCGGTGGCTCGGGCGGAAAGGTCGGCCAGTTGATTACGGGCTTTATCCCAGTCTTTATTACTGGCAGACATGGTTTGCTGTAACTGTCCCAGAGAGCTGCTGACGGAGTCGACGATACCCTGCAGTTGCCCCATGTCATTGCCACGGATGGTCTGATAGGCGGTGACGGCAGCATTAATATGCTCAAGTTCAGCGGCAGCCCGTTCGGCAAACTGTTCAGGGTTGATGCTGGTGCCATAGAGTTCATAGGCAGTGATTTCCAGCTCATTCAGTGAGAGGTTGATATCCTGAATGTGGTTGAGTGCGGGCAGCGTGTCGTCAACAAAGACGTTTACCTTGTCCCGGATCAGATGTGTGGCGTTATACAGAATGGCGGCTGCGACCACCGTCATGATCAGAATAATCAGGTATCCGATCGAAGCTTTGTGGGTGATATTTATTTTCATAATAGGCGCTAATCTTCCTGCAACATAAAGCTTGAGAGTTAGGACAGTTGGTACGGAACATCATCCTTATTCCATTACCCATTTTGAGCTTGTCCGTTAAGCCTATAGAAAGAATTCATTCAGATATAGCGATCAGGAGGCTGCAGAAGGGCATGCATATCCCAAAATGACATATGTTTTCATTCCCGGGTCAGACGCACATGTCCGGGCAGGCGGGCGTGTTCAAGATATTCAGTTATCAGTTGCAGAAAGCTGGCCGCTGCAGGGCTGAGGGAGCGGGATTTACGGGTAATGATACAGATGCGGCGGGTAATGGCCGGGGCGTTCAGGGGAACAAAGCTGAGGTTCTGAAAGGCGGTTGTGCTGGCGGCAAGTGCCGGTAACAGCGTAATGCCAAGGCCCTGTTCAACCAGCGCAGCCAGCCCGGCGGTGGTTGATACTTCCAGCCCCGGTGGGCGTGAAAACGCAGGAATGTGTTCAGTAAGCTGCTGGCGTATTGCGCTGTCTCTGCTCAGGTGAATAAGAGGTTCGCCGGCGATCTGCTGCCAGGAAAGTGTTGGCATGTCGCTCAAAGGGTGGTGCCGGGCCAGTACTGCGCCGTAGTCATCGCTCAGAATCTGCCGGTATTCAAGGTCCGGATGCTGGCTGTGGCTGGCGGCAATCGCAAAGTCAGCATCATTGCTGATGACCAGTTGTTCAAGCTGGGCAGCATTGTCGTCCCGCAGGCAGATGTCGACGTCAGGGTATTGCGTCTTATAAAGCTGTACCAGCTTGGGCAGCAACCTGCTGACCGTTGAAGGGGAGGCGGCGACAGTTACCAGGCCCTGCTGATGGGCGGATATGGCTTGCAGATCACCAATGGCGGTATCGAAATCAGAGATAAGTTGTTTTGCCTGGGGCATAAAACGTTCCCCCGCCTGGGTGAGGATGACCCGGCGGGTAGTGCGGTCAAACAGTGACAGGCCAACATGCTGTTCAAGTTGTTTGATGGTTGCTGTCAGTGTTGACTGGGTCTGGTGAAGGCTTTCGGCTGCCCGGGTAAAGCTGCCTGTTTCGGCGATACGGAGGAATGCACGGAGGTGGCGGATGGACAGGTGATGGCTGTTTGGCATGGCTGCAGACTGAAAGATTGATTGGTAATAGCGATTAATGTATCAAATTAAATCATTTGAGTAATTAATTATCATGCTTCAGACTACCCTGATAAGAGCCATATAGCATCGTTTTCAGCGTCTGATTTTTCTGTTGTCTTAGTTTAGTTTTGTGCTGTAACTGATTGTTAATAAATTATAAAGAGTGATTGTATGATCCCCCGTCTTGATAATCTGAATCCTGTGCAGAGTCTGTATCTGGAGTTTTTTAATCAGTTAACTGCCCGAGGATTTGGCGGTGATGTAAATCCTGATTATGCCAACCGGGTTGTGTTGGCAACGGATAACAGTATTTATCAGGTATTACCCCAGGGGGTGGTGTATCCAAAGCAAACATCCGATCTGGTGATGATTGCCCGGCTTGTCAGCGAAGAGCGTTTTAAAGAGGTTGTTCTGGCTCCACGTGGAGGCGGTACCGGTACTAACGGACAGTCGCTGACCGATGGGGTTGTGGTGGATATTTCCCGCCATATGAACCAGATTCTGGAAATTAATGCTGAAGAAGGCTGGGTCCGGGTTCAGACCGGGGTGGTTAAAGATCAGCTGAATGCTGCGCTTAAACCTCATGGTTTGTTCTTTGCGCCGGAGCTGTCTACCAGTAACCGGGCGACCATCGGCGGCATGATTAATACCGACGCAAGTGGTCAGGGTTCCTGCCTGTACGGTAAAACCCGGGATCATGTGCTGGCACTGAATTCAGTGTTTCTTGATGGCAGTGAGTGGCAGTCAGAACCTTTGTCGGATACTGAGCTGGGAACGGTTAAACAGCGCAACGATAAAGTCGGCGAAGTCCACCGTCTGGTGGATGCTATTCACCGTGAGAACCGACAGCTGATTTCCGATGTGTTTCCGCCACTTAACCGCTGCCTTACCGGTTACGACCTGGCCCATATCCGGACTGAAGAAGGTTTGTTTGATCTGAATTCGGTACTCTGTGGCGCGGAAGGGTCGCTGGCGTTTATCACAGAGGCAAAACTGAATGTGTTGCCGATTCCTGAATATGCTGCGCTGGTCAATATTAAGTATGCCGGTTTTCAGGATTCCCTTGAGGATGCCAAGCAAATTTTGGGATGTGGCCCGACATCCGTAGAAACCATTGATTCTAAAGTGTTGTCGCTGGCGATGCAGGATATTGTCTGGCAGACCGTTGAAGACTATTTCCCGCAGGATGCTGCTGAGCCGGAGATTAAGGGCATTAATCTGGTGGAATATACCGCGGCCAGTCAGGCAGAACTGGAAGCCGGTGTGGCCCGGCTAACAACGTATCTGGATGAGGTAAACCAGCAGCCGGCTAAAAGCTTCGGTTATTCTGTGGTGTACGGCGGAGCAGAAATCAGCAAGGTCTGGGCAATGCGTAAAAAGGCCGTAGGTTTGCTGGGGAATGCCAAGGGCCAGCAACGGCCCATTCCTTTTGTGGAAGATACCGCCGTGCCGCCGGAAAATCTGGCGCCTTTTATTGCCGAGTTCCGGGCGTTACTGGATCAGCACGGGCTGGCGTATGGCATGTTCGGGCATGTTGATGCCGGTGTGTTGCATGTCCGGCCGGCGATGGATATGAAAGATGAAGTTGATGAGGCTCTGGTCCGCACGGTCACCGACGGCGTGGTGGCGCTGACGCAGAAATATAACGGCTTGCTGTGGGGCGAGCACGGTAAAGGCGTCCGTTCAGAGTATGCACCGGCATTTTTTGGTGAACTTTACCCTCAGTTGCAACGCCTGAAGGCCGGCTTTGATCCCTTTAATCAGCTTAATCCCGGCAAGATAGCCACCCCGGCAGGCAGTGGTGCGCAGCTGCTGAAAATTGATGAGGTTGCTACACGGGGGCAGCAGGATCGTCTGATTCCGCTGGCGGCCAGAGATGAATACAGTCAGGCGATGTTCTGTAACGGTAATGGCGCCTGTTATAACTACGATCCGAAGGATGCTATGTGTCCTTCATGGAAGGTCACCCGGGAGCGTAAACACTCTCCCAAGGGGCGGTCTTCACTGGTGCGGGAGTGGCTGAAACAGCTGGCGGTTCATAATACGGATCCGGTCGCCGAGCATCAGAAGGTGCGTTCGTCTAACTTCCTATTTAGCTTGCCGGCCAGATTACTTAACAGTCTGTTGCTTAAGCGTGGCCAGTATGACTTTAACCATGAAGTGTATGAGGCCATGCAAGGGTGTTTGTCCTGCAAGTCCTGTGTGGCCCAGTGTCCGATTAAAGTGAATGTGCCGGATTTCCGTGCCCGTTTTCTTGAGTTGTATTACGGCCGTTATATGCGCCCGGCTAAAGATTATTTGCTGGCGGGGCTGGAGCCTTTGCTGCCGACGTTGGCGAAATGGCCGGGGCTGTATAACACCCTGACCCAGCGGCCGGCGATGCGCGCTGTTACCGCCAGGTTGTTGGGGCTGATCGATAACCCGGCAATGTCTCCGGAGAGTCTGGCAGGGCAGTTAGAAGCGCAGGCGGTTGAGCTGGCAACGGTCAGCCGTATTGCCCGTCTGAATCAGGCAGACCGTGCCCGCACCGTGATTCTGGTGCAGGATGCGTTTACCAGTCACTTTGAAGTACCGTTGGTACTGGATGTTATCGAGTTGCTGCAGCGGCTTGGTTTTAATGTCTTACTTGCACCGTTCAGGCCGAATGGTAAGCCGCTGCATGTGCACGGTTTTATGAAAGGGTTTGAGAAAGCCGCCGACCGCAATACTGAAATGTTGAAAGGGCTGCAAGGTACCGGTGTGCCACTGGTGGGAATTGATCCGGCAATGACGCTTACATACCGTCAGGAGTACCGCGATAATCCTGACCGGGATCAGATTGAAGTGCAGTTGTTACAGGAGTGGCTGGCAGGGCAGAGTGATGCCTTGAAAGGCTTTGCGGCGGATTATAATCTGGACGCCGGTGAGTTTGTGCTACTGGCTCACTGCACTGAGAAAACGTCGGCGGCAGTAAGTATGAAAGGCTGGCAGCAGATCTTTTCTGATTGCGGCCAGGCGCTGACTCAGGCAGCGACCGGGTGTTGCGGTATGTCTGGCACCTATGGCCATGAAGCAGAAAATGCTGACACATCCGCCGGAATCTATAAAATGAGCTGGTCCGGTGTGGTGAATGCCCCCGAAAACCGTGATCGTCTGGTTGCGACTGGCTACTCGTGCAGGAGTCAGGTGAAAAGGCAGGATCAGCAACAGATTCCTCATCCGTTGCAGATGTTGCTGTCTCTGAGCCGCTAACTTAAGAAGGCTGTAATGATTGATAGTGATGTTTCATGGCCATTGTTGCTGATATTTATATTGCTGGTGTTTGGTCCGCTTAGCTGGCGGGCCTGGAAGCGGCGGCATCAGCAGGTGCCGCCGATGGCTAAAAACGACCGCAAGCTCTACCGGCTATGGCAGTCTGATCCGCAGGCTTATGAGCGCCAGTATGGGGAAATGGACCGTCAGTTAGCCACGCGTGACAAATCCGGTTCCTGAGCCGTTCAGGGCAGGTGTTGCTTGCCCGTCTCCTGCCTTGCGCGCATAATCGACGGCCTGTTTTTATCGTGGGATATCAGCCGTTATGCAGCAAGACCGTATTAAGTGGGACCAGCGTTACGCCGGTAAGCCTTCTGTCCCGCCCGGGGCGCCAAAAATTCTTCTTACCGAATGGTCGCTTCTGAAGCCGGGTACAGTGCTGGATATTGCCAGCGGTGACGGGGCGGCGAGCCTGTTTCTGGCTGACAAAGGCTTTATGGTGACCGCTGCGGATATATCGGCAACGGGTTTGGCGCGGCTGGCTGGTTTCGCTGAAGACGCCGGGCTGACAGTTAAAACCTGTTGTGTGGATCTCGATGATACAGCTGCGTTGCAGCAGCTGGGCCGTTTTGACAATGTGGTGATGAGTTATTTCAGGCCAACGCCGGAGCTGTTGGCAGGCTTGGCCGGTTTGTTGTCGCCGGGAGGGCGTGCCTGGCTGGCAACCTTTAATCAGAGGCAGCATCAGCAGCAGGGCTTTTCAGCAAGATTTTGTCTTGATGACGCTGAGTTTTGTGACTTTTCCGGTCAGCGTCAGGCGGGGCTCACTCTGCTGGAATATCGCAACCACAACGATGAAGAAGGTGGGATTGACAGTTATCTGTTCGAAAAAGTTGCCGAATAACCGTGCTTTTCCCTCTTAAGTGGTAGTGCATAAGCCGCGGATATCGAGGATGATGCGGTAACTGATATGTATTCGTATAAAGATAATTAAGGAGTGCTTCGTGGACGATTTATTACCCGAGTTATGTGACCAGTTTCCGGAAAAAATTCAGGTCGTAGAGCCGATGTTTGGCAACTATGGTGGCCGTGAGCGTTTTGGTGGTGAGATCGTCACGCTGAAAGCCTTTGAAGATAACTCGCTGGTCCGCGAGCAGGTTGCGCTGCCGGGAACGGGTAAAGTGTTGGTTGTTGACGGGGGCGGCTCAATGCGCCGTGCCATGCTGGGCGATATGCTGGCAGAGAAGGCCGCGCTTAATGGCTGGGAAGGCATCATTATCTACGGCTGTATCCGTGATGTGAATGCGATCGGTGAGCTGGATCTGGGGGTGCAGGCGCTGGGACCTAATCCGATGAAGACCGAAAAGAAAGGTGTGGGTGAGCTGAATGTGTCGCTGAATTTTGGCGGTGCGACGTTTACACCGGGTCACTATGTTTATGCTGATAACAACGGTGTCATTGTTGCCAGTGAGAAACTGGAACTGGCCGAATAATTCAGCGGCTGGTCACGATCAGACGGCTCTGCATCTGCGGGTCGTCTAAAATATCTGCCAGTGAATACAGCGCCAGAGTTTTCATCATGGCGGCCTGTGCCTGGGCAAGAATGTTTTTCAGGCCGCATGCGGGTGCAAGGCAGCACTCCTGGCCGGTGCAGTCAACCAGTGGCCGCATACCTTCCGTCAGGGCTATGACTTCTGCAAGGTTGATGTCTTCAGATGCAATGGCCAGCCGTATACCACCTTTCTTTCCTCTGAATGTTTCCAGATAGCCGGATTTAGCCAGTCCATGTACGACCTTGCGTAAGTGTTCGACAGAAATGTCGAAGAAGTCAGCAATTTCTGCAAGCTGGCACAGACGGTGGTTGTTGGTGGCTGTGTAGAAGAGTACGCGTAAACTGTAATCGCTGAAGCGGCTGAGCTGCATGACTTACCTGCCTGAGTCACTGTTCTGACTGGCTGCTCTGCAGTGTCTGTCCGGCAGAACCGGAGGCAGGCAGAAGCTGGCGTGTCAGAGAATTCTGAGTGAACTCACTAGCCTAGTTGAGTCTAACAGTGCATACAAGTCCTGTGACGTGAATTGCCCGGTTTACTTTCGGGGCTATTCATATAATGTAGGCGGCTGATTTTTCGTGTTTTATCTGGCTTACCGGTTAACAGAGTTTTTTCTGTTCCGGCCGGGTTTTGTGGGTTTATAAGGAGTGTCGCTTGTATAAGCTGCTGATTTTTGACTGGGACGGAACCGTGATGGATTCCGCTGCGCGGATTGTTGCCTGTATGCAGCATGCGGCAAGGGATTTGCAACAGCCTGAATTAACGGACAGTGCAATCCGTGACATTATCGGGCTGGGTTTGCCGGAAGCGTTCCGTATTCTTATCCCCGGTATTGCGGAGGATATGATCGAGCCAATGCGCGAGCGTTACGGGCATTACTTTTTGGGAGATGACCCGACCCCTGTTGAGCTGTTTCCCGGTGTGAGGGAAGGTCTGGAGAAATTGCAGCGTCAGGGGTTTGTACTGACAGTGGCAACCGGCAAGAGTCGCCGGGGGATTGACCGGGTATTTTCTTCTACCGGGCTGGGGGAGGTGTTTGTTGCGTCCCGCGGGGCAGATGAGACGGCTTCGAAGCCGGATCCGCTGATGATTCATGAAATTCTGGCGGAAACCGGCGTTGCACCGGAGCATGCGCTGATGATCGGTGATACCGAGTACGACATGGAAATGGCGGCTAATGCTGGCGTGGATGGTCTGGCGGTCAGTTACGGGGTGCATACCCTGGAACGTATGCAGCCATTCAGTCCGGTGCAGGAAGTGCACAGTTTTACTGAAATGGTTAACTGGCTGGAAAGCCGTTGTCTGAAAGATTAGTTTTAAAGTTGTTGTCCGGCAGTAAGCGGTTATGGATATAGCGCTTACGGGTCTAAAATACAGTTACAGATAATAGGTGCAGTAATGTGGGCTGTGCCAGGAGAATTACGTGTCAGATAAGCATTGGCAGGCAGCGCCAGAGGATGAGGCTGCCGGGCGGGTAAAATCAGCAGATCAGGCAACAGCTGAAGCATCTTCTGAATCGTCAGACGCAGTGGCAGCGCAACCTGAAAAAATAACGGTAAGCACTGAGTCTGAAGAAAAGAATCTGCGTGCAACCAAAGAGTGGCGGCTGATTGAGCGGCTGATCATGAGTTTGCAAAGTGAGCAGCGTAAATCCCGGCGCTGGGGGATCTTCTTTAAATCCCTGACGTTCTTATATCTGTTCATTATTCTCGGCGTTTTTCTGTTGCAGTCTCCGTTTTCTTCGGATGTGCTGGAAGAAGCGCCACATACCGCTGTTGTTCAGGTAAATGGCCCGATTGCCAATGGTCAGGATGCTAATGCGGACGCCATTATTCATTCCCTGCGCAGCGCCTTTAAAGCAGAAGATTCGAAGGCCGTGCTGGTGCGGATTAACAGCCCTGGTGGCAGTCCCGTACAGTCCGGCTATGTCTATGATGAGATTAAACGGCTGCGCCTGCTGTATCCGGAAAAGAAACTGTATGCAGTGATTACCGATATAGGGGCGTCCGGGGCGTATTATATTGCAGCCGCTGCGGATGAAATTTATGCGGATAAGGCCAGTCTGGTGGGGTCTATCGGTGTGGTGTCATCCGGTTTTGGTTTTGTTGATCTGATGTCCAAGCTCGGGGTTGAACGCCGTGCTCTGACTGCCGGTGACAACAAGGCGTTACTGGATCCTTTCTCGCCGTTACGGGACGAAGACAAGCAGTTCTGGCAAACCGTTCTGGATACCACCCATAAGCAGTTTATCGAGCAGGTAAAGCTTGGCCGTGGTGAGCGGTTGCAGGATAATCCGGATCTGTATACGGGGCTGGTGTGGACCGGTGAGCAAGCGCTTGAGCTGGGGCTGGTTGACGGTCTTGCCAGTAGCAGTACAGTGGCGCGTGATATTGTCGGTGCTGAGAAGCTGATTTTGTATTCGCCTAAGGTCTCGCCGCTGAAGCAGTTGGCTGATCAGCTGGGGGTGAGTTTTGCGAAAGCGATGAGTACTCATTTAGGGCTGGATTCACCGGTGCGGTTGCAGTAACCGGTGGCCATTACCGGCGGGTGTTTTTGTGGGGCGGTTCGTTACCGGATAGAGGGCAGGCTGCGTGATGCGCGTAGCTGTCACTGTTCTCTGTGCCGTAAAGCTTTCAGTGCTCAGGCCTCAGCGTATGCGCTGCTGGATGCGGAAGCGTTCAGTTGGGTTGCCGGTGAAAACCTCCTGACCCGGTATGTGGGTAAGCAGGGTTTTGGGCTGCAGTTTTGTAAGCTTTGTGGCTCAACCCTGACCGGAATTTATGAAGGCCGGATTCACGGTGTTACCCTGGGTTGCGTTGACGGTGATCCGGATATTGAGATCGGCATGCATATATATGTCGGTTCAAAAGCCGCCTGGGAGGTTTTGCCGTTGGCAGAGTCCCGGGCGGTGTTTCATGAAGAAGGGACGGCTCCCTGAATTTCTTATTTAAAGCGTTCGCAACCCCTGGTGCTCCAGCATGCTGATCAGGCGGATCAGTGGCAGTCCGATCAGGCTGTTAGGATCATCTCCCTCCAGTTTGCTGAACAGCGCGATTCCCAGCCCTTCCATTTTAAAGCTGCCGGCGCAGTCGTAAGGCTGTTCTGCGTTCAGGTAGTTTTCGATCATCGTTTGGCTCAGGGTGCGAAAGTGCACATGGTAAGGTTCTACGCATACCTGATGGCTGTCATCAGCCGTGTTAAGCACGCACAGGCCGGTCAGAAAGGTCACGTGTTTTTCTGAGCAGGCCTGCAGGTGTTGGCTGGCATTGGCAAAGTTGCCGGGCTTGCCGACGATCTTATTGTCCAGAACGCAGCACTGGTCGCTGCCGATAATAAGGGTGTCAGGATGATGAGGTGCCAGTGCAAGGGCCTTTTCATGGGCCAGCCGGGCAACATAATCCGCCGGTGATTCGTCTTGGTGCGGGGTTTCATCGATGTCCGGTGAGGCGCTGCTGAACGGCAGATTCAGACGCTCAAGAAGGGCACGGCGGTAAGGTGAAGATGAGGCTAAAACAAGCGCTGGCATCGGGCAGTTATTCCAATCAGATTAACAGGATAGGTAAGCGGTAGATATTAACGCTTTTTTTTATCTTGCAAAGGGTTATTTCCTTTGACAGCAGGGATTTTGATCCCTATCATGGCGCGCTTATGTCGAACGTCCCAATACCAAAGAAAATAGACCCGCGTAAGCTTGCTGAGCGGGGAGTACGAATTGAAGGTTCAACTGAACTGAAGTTCATGCCGAATCTGACATCAATGTTAGTTGATGATCAGAATTCTGTATGGATCGATTTACAGTTTGATCGTGATGAACTGAAGATACGTACGGTTCAGGGCAGTGCAGGTGGCAAGTTAGCAATGACCTGTCAGCGTTGTCTGGAACCGGTTGAAATTGATGTCGAAGCGAAGTTCAATCTGGCCATTGCGCCGACTGAGGAGCATGCCAAGAATCTGCCTAAGTACTATGATCCGCTGATCGTAGAAGGCGATGAACTTGAATTGCTGACAATGGTTGAAGAAGAGCTGATTTTGACGCTGCCAATTGTGCCATACCATGATGACTGCAGCATCCAGACTTCCTTCGGTGAAGAAGTAACGGATATTTCGACAGACACAGATTCAGATAAAACTAACCCTTTCAGTGTTTTAGCCACACTGAAAGGCGGTAAGCTTGATTAAGCTTTGATAATAGGAGCTACAACCCATGGCAGTACAAAAGAGCAAAGTAACTCGTTCACGTCGCGGTCAGCGCCGTTCTCACGACGCTCTGAGCAACCCAACTCTATCTGTAGAAGCAACTACCGGTGAAACTCACCGTCGTCACCACGTAAGTGCTGACGGTTTCTACCGCGGTAAGCAGGTTGTTGCGCAGCAAGACGACGAGTAAGTCGGCCTGACTATATGCGAATCGCGATTGACGCGATGGGCGGGGACTTCGGTCCCCGCGTTGTTATACCCGCCTGTATTGATGCACTGACGCGTCATCCTCATTTATCTCTGACCTTAGTGGGCCAGCAGGATAAAATCTCTGCTTTTATTTCTTCCGGTGAGCGACAGCAGTTTGCTGAGCGCCTGACGGTTCTGCATGCCGAAAAAATAATCGGTAATACGGATAAACCTTCCCGTGCGTTGCGGCAGCGTAAGCAAACCTCGATGCATGAAGCGCTGTGCCTGGTGGCTGATGGTCGCGCACAGGCTTGTGTCAGTGCGGGAAATACCGGTGCGCTGATGGCACTGAGTCGCTTTGTCCTGAAGATGCTTCCCGGTATTGACCGACCGGCAATTATTACTGCGATTCCGTCCCGTAAAGGTGATAGCTATATGCTTGATCTGGGAGCAAATGTAGATTGCAGCGCCGAACATCTGCTGCAGTTTGCCATTATGGGGTCGGTAATGACCCGGGCGGTTGCCGGTATAGCTGAGCCTAAAGTCGGCTTGCTGAATGTCGGCGAAGAAGAAATTAAAGGGAATGAACAGGTAAAGCTGGCATCCCGGCTGATCAGGGAGCATGGCGGGATTAATTATGCCGGCTTTATTGAGGGCGACGATATCTGTGCCGGAAAGGTTGATGTGGTGGTTTGTGACGGTTTTGTTGGCAATATCGCGCTGAAAAGCAGTGAAGGGGTTGCGAGGCTGATTGGTCGCCAGCTTCGGGATGGTTTCAGTGGCAGTGTGTTTCGGCGCTTGCTGGGATGGCTGGTAAAGCCGGTATTGCAGGATATTGCCAGCTATATCGATCCGGGGAGGCGTAACGGTGCCAGTTTGCTGGGGCTGCAGGGTATTGTGGTAAAAAGTCATGGCGGTGCTGACAGGCAATGTTTTGGCTATGCGATTGATCAGGCGGTTGCTGAAGTCAGCATGGATGTGCCTAATTGCATTAACCTTCAGCTGGAAAAAATTCATAGCGATTAAATACTGTCTGAAAAGATCTTACTGAGCCGTTAAGGCGTTTTATTTTCAGGCGAATACTGTAAACTACGCTGTCAATTGAGCCTGTAGTTATGCTGTTTTGTTGATACAGGTTTCGGGCATTCATCTGCGAATTGAGGTAATAATGCAGCAGTCTCTTGCGTTTGCTTTTCCGGGACAGGGTTCCCAACATCTATCTATGCTGGCTGAGCTGGCAGAATCTCATCCTGTAATTCAAGCAACCTTTGCTGAAGCATCCGACGTGCTGGGTTACGACCTGTGGGCGCTGACTCAGGATGGTCCTGAGGCGGATCTGAATCAGACGGACCGTACCCAGCCAGCGCTGCTGACTGCCGGTGTTGCTTTATGGCGTCTGTGGCAGGAACAGGGTGGTGCTACGCCGGCGGTTATGGCAGGTCACAGCCTGGGTGAGTACACCGCGCTGGTCTGTGCCGGTGCGATTGACTTTAAAGATGCTGTGAATCTGGTGAAGCTGCGCGGTGAGTTTATGCAGCAGGCTGTGCCGGCAGGTACAGGTGCAATGGCTGCAGTGCTGGGTCTGGCGGATGATGCAATCGAAGCGGCCTGTGCAGCATCAGCCGGTGATGAGGTTGTGTCAGCGGTTAATTATAACTGCCCTGGACAGGTCGTGATTGCCGGTAACAAAGATGCCGTGGAACGGGCAAGTGCTGCCTGTAAAGAAGCCGGTGCCAAGCGCGTTGTGCCGTTACCTGTCAGTGTGCCGTCTCACTGTGCGCTGATGCGACCGGCAGCTGAGCAGATGCAGCAGGCGCTGGCGAATATTGATATTCGCATGCCTGATATCAAGGTTGTGCAGAACTTTACCGCACAGCCTCCGGCAGATGTTGATGCGCTGGTCCAGAATCTGCTGGCGCAACTGTACAGCCCTGTACTGTGGACGAACAGTGTTCAGGGTATGGTCGCTGAAGGAATTGAAACCATTGTTGAGTGTGGTCCGGGTAAGGTGTTATCCGGCCTCAATAAGAAGGTACACCGTCCGTTGAATGTGGCTGCAATTAATGAGCCGGCCGGACTTGAAAAAGCATTAAGTTAAACACGGTCGTCAGAATCGTGATGATAGGAAGAAAAGTATGAGCATTGAAGGTAAGGTAGCTCTGGTTACCGGTGCCACACGGGGAATTGGTAAGGCGATTGCGCTGGAACTGGGTCGCCAGGGTGCTGTGGTAATCGGTACTGCAACCAGTGACAACGGTGCAGCATCTATTGCTGAATACCTGCAGCAGGCGGGTGTCAGCGGTACCGGTCTTAAGCTGGACGTGGGATCCAGTGAGTCAGTTGAAGCGGTGGTGAAAACTGTGCAGGATGAGTACGGTGCGGTTGCTATCATCGTGAATAATGCCGGTATCACCCGGGATAACATTATGATGCGGATGAAAGAAGATGAGTGGGATTCAGTGATGAATACCAACCTGAAATCCGTTTACCGTCTGATGAAAGGCTGTCTGCGCGGTATGACCAAGGCCCGCTGGGGCCGCGTTATCAACGTCAGTTCGGTTGTGGCGTCAATGGGTAATGCCGGTCAGGCGAACTATGCGGCTGCCAAATCCGGTATGGAAGGTTTCAGCCGGGCGCTGGCCCGTGAAGTTGCTTCCCGTAACATCACTGTGAACTGTGTTGCACCGGGTTTTATCGATACCGATATGACCAGTGGTTTGGCGCAGGAGCACAAAGATACACTGCAGTCACAGATTCCTTTAGGGCGTCTGGGGCAGCCTGAAGAAATTGCATCTGTTGTTGGTTTTTTAGCCAGCGACGCCGGCGGCTATGTGACGGGTGAGACGATCCACGTCAATGGCGGCATGTATATGTCTTAAAGTTCTCTCACGGGAATTGTTTTTTTTGTCAAATTGTTGATAATGGGCCGCAGCTCACTGGATAAAATTGCCGTTAGGCTTGATCCAAGGCGGCGGATTCTAATAAAATCCCTGTTCGCATCTACGGATGTGACTGTCGATAAAAAATAGGAAGAGTTATGAGCAACATCGAAGAGCGCGTTAAAAAAATCATCGCTGAACAGCTTGGTGTAAAAGAAGACGAAGTTACCACTGAAGCTTCTTTCGTAGAAGATCTGGGTGCAGATTCTCTGGACACCGTTGAACTGGTGATGGCTTTGGAAGAGGAATTTGAAACTGAAATTCCTGACGAAGAAGCTGAAAAGATCACTACCGTTAAGCTGGCAATCGATTACATTAACGCAAATCAGTAATCGACATACCCAGAATACCGAGAAGCCGCAACTATAGCGATATAGTGCGGCTTTTCTTTTTGTCACCAAACCCCAGGAGGATCTGAATGTCTCGTAGAAGAGTTGTCGTCACCGGCATGGGCATGCTTAGCCCGGTAGGTAACACTGTCCAGGAGACATGGGCGAATATACTCAATGGCGTCAGTGGTGCTGCTGAAATTACTCATTTCGATGCATCTGCCTTTGGTACACGTTTTTCAGCGTCTGTTAAAGACTTCAGTCTCGACGGTTATCTGAACCCTAAAGACGCCCGTAAAATGGATTTATTTATCCAGTACGGCATGGTGGCAAGCATTCAGGCGATTCAGGACGCAGGTCTTGAAGTCACTGAGGAGAACGCATCGCGTATCGGCGTCGCGATTGGTTCCGGAATCGGCGGTTTGCCGATGATTGAAAATACCCATGATATTCTTAATAAGAGTGGTCCGCGCCGGATTTCACCATTCTTTGTGCCAGGCAGCATCATTAACATGATTGCCGGCAACCTGGCGATTAAGTACGGCTTTAAAGGCCCGAATATTGCCATTACCACTGCATGTACAACCGGTACGCACAATATTGGTCAGGCAGCGCGTATGATTCAGTACGGTGATGCTGACGTGATGATCGCCGGCGGTGCGGAGATGGCAACTACGCCTTTAGGTCTGGGCGGCTTCTCTGCAGCCCGTGCACTGTCTACCCGTAATGATGATCCGCAGGCAGCCTCCCGTCCGTGGGACCGTGACCGTGACGGCTTCGTGCTGGGTGACGGTGCCGGTGTCATGGTGCTTGAAGAGTATGAAGCGGCAAAAGCCCGCGGTGCGGAAATTTATGCTGAAGTCGTCGGCTTTGGCATGAGTGATGATGCACACCATATGACTTCACCACCGGAAGACGGTAGCGGTGCCGCGCTGTCTATGGCGAATGCCATGCGCGATGCCGGTCTTAATGGCGATCAGATTCACTACATTAACGCCCACGGTACTTCGACACCGGCCGGTGATATTGCTGAATCCAATGCAGCCAAGCTGGTACTGGGTGAAGCGGCTGCGGCGAATGTCCGTATGAGTTCCACCAAGTCGATGACCGGTCACTTGCTGGGTGCAGCAGGTGCTGTTGAAGCGATCTTCAGCGTGCTGGCCATCCGTGATCAGGTTGCACCGCCAACCATCAACCTGGATAACCCGTCTGAGGGCTGTGACCTGAACTATGTGGCGCATACCGCGCAGCAGGCAACAATCGAAGCGGCTATATCCAACTCCTTCGGATTTGGCGGTACCAACGGTACCCTGATTTTCCGAAAAGTCTGAGCGGTATAAAATAAAGGCGTGCCGGGCACGCCTTTATTATTTCTACAGGGCAGTATATGCGCTGTATCGTTACAGAGAGAATTCCCATGCTTAGTTGTATCGTCAATGGCCAGCCGGTCAGTGAGCTCAGTGTGCAGGACCGTGGACTGGCCTATGGTCAGGGACTGTTTGAAACTCTGACGCTTAAAGAAGGTAATCCGCAGGACTGGAAGCTGCATATGCAGCGTCTGGAACTTGGGGCGAATCGATTAGGAATTCCCTTCGATAACAATCTGTTAGATGCATTTTCTGATGATTTAGTTAAGCTTCTGGCAGCGAAGGCTCTGCCTGAGCGCGCCGTTCTCAAGATAATTCTCACCCGTGGTGCCGGGGGGCGTGGATATGCGGTCACTGAGCCGCTGGCGCCGAACCGTATTCTGCAACTCAATCCTTTTCCGGCCTGGCCGGCTGATCCGCAGCAGAACGGTATCCGTGTCATCCTCTGCGAAACCCGTCTGGGGCTGAATCCTCAACTGGCAGGTATTAAGCATCTCAACCGGCTTGAGCAGGTGCTGGCCCGCAGTGAATGGCAGCAGTCTGACATTGCGGAAGGGCTGGTCTGTGACACGGAAGGTTATCTCGTAGAAGGGACAATGAGTAACCTGTTCTGGCTACGTAACGGTGAGTTGTTCACGCCTGATCTGACTTACTGCGGAATTGACGGCATTATCCGTCAGCGACTGATTGAGCGGGTACGGGAATTAAAGATTAAGGTCAGTGTGGGCCGTTATCAGCCGGCCGATCTGCTGGATGCAGATGAGGTCTTTATGACCAACAGCGTTATTGGCCTCTGGCCAGTCACTGAATGTATATCAGCGGGTTTGCAGCAGCGCTGGCAGATCGGTACCCTAAGCCGTCAGCTGAGCCGGTGGCTGGCGGAACAGCAATAATAACAACGGGAAGTATATGTTACGTAAAATCGCCTTTTCATTTCTGTTAACGCTGGCGGTGGTCGCCCTGGCGCTTTATTTTGGCTGGCGTTCACTTAATGGTTATCTGGATGAGCCTTTACAGCTTGATGAGCCGGAGATCGTGCTGGTTAAGTCCGGCAGCAGCTTTCCGCGGGTAGGGCGTGAGCTTGCCGAGCGGGGCTTGTTGTCGAAACCTGACTGGATGGCGTTTTATGTGCGTATGCAAAAGGTCGGGCATTTACTGAAAGCCGGCGAATATCAGATTGAACCGGGTGTCACGCCGAGACAGCTGGTTGCACAACTGGTGGAAGGTAAAAGTATTTCTTACCGCTTTACGCTGATAGAAGGCTCAACATTTAAGCAGATGCGTCAGCGTTTAGCCGAAAGTGATGTGCTGGTACACGAAACCGATGGGATGAGTGACGGAGAACTGATGGCCGCTTTAGGGCTTGAAGGTCAGCATCCTGAAGGGCGTTTTCTGGCAAATACTTATCAGTTTCAGCGGGGGATGACTGATCTGGACCTGTTACGCAGAGCCCATCAGCTGCAGAAAAAAGTGCTGACTGAAGAGTGGCAGGCACGGGCAGAAAAGTTTGAAAGCAAGGTTTTACCCTATAAAGACCCGTATGAAGCGCTGATTATGGCGTCCATCGTGGAGAAGGAAACCGGTCTGAGTGCTGAGCGTCCGGTGATTGCCGGGGTGTTTGTGCGTCGTATGCAGATCGGGATGCGCCTGCAGACGGATCCGACAGTCATTTATGGTATGGGGGATAAATATAAAGGTAATATCCGCCGTAAAGATTTGCGTACCCCTACACCTTATAACACCTATACAATTCCCGGGTTGCCACCGACGCCGATCGCCATGGTAGGCCGTGAAGCCATTAAAGCTGCGCTGCATCCGGAAGGTAAAAAGTGGCTGTATTTTGTTGCTAAGGGAGATGGCAGTCATCAGTTCTCCGCGACCCTTAAGCAGCACAATAAAGCGGTACGTGAATATCAGTTAAAGCGTAAAGCGTCATACCGTTCCGCACCTGAATAACCAAAGGAAGTATATGAGTGATCGTCAGGGGTGTTTTATTACACTCGAAGGTACAGAGGGCGTAGGTAAATCGACCAATCTGGCATTTATTGAAAGCATGCTGGCTGAGGCTGGTATCAGCTTTGCCCTGACCCGTGAGCCGGGCGGTACGCCTCTGGCAGAGGAGCTGCGGGAGATGTTGCTGTCGCCCCGTGAAGAGGCGGTTGCTGATGATGCTGAGTTACTGATGGTTTTTGCTGCCCGTGCGCAGCACTTGCAGACAGTGATTAAGCCTGCATTGCAGTCCGGGCAGTGGGTACTGTGTGACCGCTTTACTGATGCGACCTTTGCTTATCAGGGCGGTGGCCGGGGGCTGGATCAGAGTCTGATTCTTGACCTTGAGCAGCGTGTTCAGAAGGGGCTGCAGCCGGATCTTACCCTGTTGCTTGATGTGCCGGTTGAAATTGGCCTTGCCCGTGCAGCTAAGCGTGGTGCGTTGGACCGTTTCGAGCAGGAGCAAATTGGCTTTTTTGAGCGGGTGCGTGCTGCTTATCTGCAGCGGGCTGCTGATGATCCTCAGCGGTTTGCTGTTATTGACGCCTCCGTCTCACTGGCTGAGGTTCAGGCGCAGATCTGCAAGGTGATGGGTGTGTTTCTTGAGCAGCATCCGACGGCTTAACAGATAATTTCACAGGAATTTCAAATGAGTGAAGAGCTCTGGCAAGATCATCCGGTAGTGCTGCCCTGGCTTAAGGAGCGCTGGCAGTATCTGTGCAACCTTAAGCAGCAGGGTCGGTTACCTCATGCGCTGATGGTGAATGGCCCAAGGGGAATCGGTAAAGCCTGTTTTGCGCTGGCAACCGCCAATTATCTGTTATGCAAATCGCCAAAACATGATGCGGCATGTGGTCATTGCCGCAGCTGCGAACTGGCGCAGAGCAGCGGCCACCCTGACCTGTTTCATTTGCAGCCTGATGAGCCGGGTAAGCCCATCAAGGTTGATCAGATCCGTGAGCTGACCGAGTTTATCTATTCCACAGCCCAGCAGGGTGGCTATCGGGTGGTCATCGTTGACCCGGCAGAAAGCATGAACGTCAATGCGGCCAATGCGCTGTTAAAAATGCTGGAAGAGCCGGGTAAGGATACTGTGCTCCTGTTGGTTACCCACCGTTCCGGTCAGGTGATGCCAACCATTAAAAGCCGCTGTCAGCGCGTTGACTGCGTGGCGCCGGACGGAGTAATGGCCGCTCAGTGGCTGGGTACTCAGTTGGCGATGGACACGCAGGATGCTGAGCAACTGTTACGCATTGCGCATAATTCACCTTTGCAGGCCATGGCTTACAAACAGCAGGATTATCTGGGATTGCGAAGCAAGGTATTGGCTGGCCTGGCGGATATACTGAAAAACCGCCGCAGCACCATTGAAGTGGCGCAAGCTCTGCATAAGGAAGATCTGGAGTTAATTCTGGCCTGGCTTTACGGGTTGGTGAATGACATTGCCCGGCTTGCGGCGGGGCAGGAAAATACTGAATTGCTGCGGCATAAGGATGTTCAGAATATGCTACTGGCGGTTTCCCGCCGGGCAGACCCGCAACGCCTGTTTTCGTTTGCAGATGAAGTGCATGAAGCACGTAAGTCTGTAATGTTCCGGTTAAATCCCAATAAACAGCTGTTACTGGAAAAGCTTCTGTTCGGCTGGCAGAGCCTGCGTTAATCTTTAATCTTGGCGGCCAATGCAGTAAGCTGTGAGCACAATGGCTGGCTGTTGTATATCAGCATCAGACAGGACAGTATCTGCGTAAGTATATAGATCAGGGAGGCTCCGGCCAGATGTCAGTAATTCCTCGTATGAGCCATGGCATATTGTCATTAGCGATTAACACGAAAGAGGATCTGTACAAGGCGTACATGCCATATATCGTTAATGGCGGCCTGTTTATTCCCACTCCGCGTACGTATCAGTTAGGGGAAGAAGTGTTTATGCTTCTGACCCTGATGGAAGAAGGTGACAAGATTCCCGTGACAGGAAAAGTTGTCTGGGTAACGCCCCGTGCAGCCCAGGGGGGTCGTATTCCCGGTATCGGTATTCAGTTATCACAGGAAGATTCAACCCTGGTGCGAAAGATCGAAACTTACCTGACAGGTGCGCTGAACTCCGGACGGCGTACCGATACGATGTAGAGCAGCCCGGCTGCTACTGATATCTGCGTTCAAAGCATGCTTCTGCTGCTTACTTTTTGTGTCTTTTGTCTTACAATGCCGGCACTTTTTTCCCATGTTGTGATCAGGTCCGATGTTTGTAGATTCCCATTGCCATTTAGATAAACTGGATTTCTCCTCTGGCGATACCCTTTCCCGTGTACTGACGAGTGCTGCAGAGCGTCAGGTCAGCAAAATGTTGTGTGTCAGCGTTGATATGCAGAGCTTTACGCCGATGTATGAGCAGATTGCCGGGCTTGATCAGGTATATGCTTCGGTAGGTGTTCATCCACTGAATACCGCTGAAACACCGGTCTCTGTTGATGAGTTGCTGGCCAAAACAGAACTGCCGAAGATCATTGCGCTTGGGGAAACCGGGCTGGATTATTTTTATCAGCAGGATACTGTTGAAATCCAGCAGCAAAGCTTCATTAATCATCTGGATGCGGCGAAGGTCTGTAAGCTTCCGGTCATAGTGCATACCCGGGATGCCCGTCAGGATACGCTGGACATTCTCAGACACCATGCCGATTTTGAAGTGGGCGGTGTTTTACACTGCTTCACGGAAAGCTGGGATATGGGACGGCAGGCGCTGGATATGAATTACCTCTTGTCGTTCTCCGGTATCATCACGTTCAAAAATGCTGCCGAATTGCGTGAAGTGGTGAAACAGACGCCGCTGGATAAGATGCTGATTGAAACTGATTCACCCTATCTGGCACCGGTGCCTTACCGGGGTAAGCAAAATGAACCGGCTTATGTTGCTGAAGTGGCGCAGTGCATTGCTGATATTAAAGGCCTGCGCGCAGAAGATGTGGCGCGTATTACTACCGATAACTTCCACCGGTTGTTTAACCGGGCGGCTGACTGATTCTGCTTTCTGTGCCGGCGGTTCAGCCGGCATTTCTTCCTGAAATATGCTGTTGCAGAATATCCTGCATAGCTCTTCCGGCGTTGCTCAGTGCCTGGTTTTTTGACCAGGCTAGCAGGCACTGACGCTGCAGCCCCGGGTTGCTGATCGGTACATTGCGCACATCCGGCGGCAGTGCGATGCCTTCAGGCATCACGGTGTATCCGAGACCCCGTCGTACCAGTTCAAGCTGAATCTGCATTGATTCAGCCTCTATCACGGTATTCAGTTGCAGGTTGTGCCGGAATGCTTCCCGTTCCAGCAGGGCGCGCAGACCGTGAGGGCGGTTAGGCAATATCTGTGGCAGTGTCAGCGCCTTGCTGAGGGTGATCTCACTGCTCAGTACTTGCGGGTGCTGCCGGTTGATCGGCAGGTCATCAGCCGGTGTGATCAGTTGCATCGATTCCTGCCAGATAAGCTGGGTATTCAGATTAGCGCTCAGTGCGCCTGCGTACAAAATCCCCATATCAATACGGTTTTCCAGCAGGGCCTTTTCCAGCGCGCCTGACAGCAGTTGGATCACCCTCAGCTTTACGTTCGGGTAGCGGCGGTGAAAAGCTTCTACAACCGGGCCGGCAAACCGGCTGCCTGCCGTTGGGGGAAAGCCTATGCTCAGGCTGCCCTGTACATCGCCCTGTAACCCGGCGAGGTCGCTGTTCAGCTTTTCCATCTCATCAATAATGATACGGGCCCGGTCCGCCAGGATCTGGCCCGCGTCAGTTAACTGAACGCCGCGGCCGGTACGGTGCAGCAGGCGTGTTCCGGCCGCATCTTCCAGGGCTTTTAAGTGGCGGCTCAGTGCAGGTTGGCTCAGTTCCAGGCGAGCAGCAGCCTGGCTGAGGCTGCCAAGTTCCGCAATGTGCAGAAAGCTGCGTAAATGTCTGGATTCCATAAGGCATATTCCGATATGCATAAGTGTAATATCTGATAGTAGCAGTATGATATCGACTTATATTAGGGCGCTGCAAATAATATCCGTACTGATTAACTGATACGGACAGAGTGCCGATGAGTGCATTAAATACACGTACAGAGCAGCAGGCCTTGCTGATGATAATGGTGGCTACGGCGGCGCTGTCGGTGAAAGGGATTATTGCCAAATTTGTCTATGCCTCCGGTACGGATATAACAGTCTTGCTGTTATTGCGCTTTGGGGTAGCTGTGCCTTTGTTCTGGATCTGGTATGGCTTTCAGCGAAGCAGGGAGCAAGTGAGGCGGCAAGCTGCTGTCGGGATGTCAGCCAGAAAGCAAGTGGGGCAGCTGTTGATTACCAGTGGTTTGTTTTTTGCGGCCACCTATGCCGATTTTCAGGCGCTGTTGCTCATTGATGCGGGCTTGTCCCGGCTGATTCTGTTTACCTTCCCGGTATTCGTTGTGCTGTTCAGTGCTGCTGTGAACCGTTCCGTACCGGGAGGGTGGCAGATAATCGCCCTGTGTCTGGCATACGCAGGTCTGGTGATTATTATGTGGCAGGGCAACGGCATGACAGGTGAATATGCCCATCGGTCAGAAGGGATTGCCTGGGCATTACTGGCGGCGGTGTCATATGCGGCATACCTGATGTACAGTCAGCGGGTTATGCGGCATATGTCATCAGCACTGTTTTCAGCCGCCAGTGGCAGTTTGATTCTGTTGTTCATGGTCGCGTTCTACTGCCTGCAGGGCCGGCCTGTGTTGCACTATAGCGCTGAAGGCGCTGTCTGGAGTGTAGTGATTGCAATTGTATGCACGGTTGTGCCGTTCCTGCTGATGCACGAAGCGATTCGCCGGGCCAGTGTGGAGCGGGCCAGCCGTGTTGCGCTGGCGGGGCCGGGAATGACGCTGTTGTTTGCCTGGTTGCTGTTAGATGAGGCGTTGTTGCCGTTACAGATTGTCGGGTGCGTTATAACGGTTGCAGCAATTGCCTGGCTGGAAAAGCTGCGCTCAGCGGACCCCTGAGTTGATTATTTTTTCCCGGTGGCTAAGCTGGCCACAGATAAATATCAGCACAGGTGACGCAGATGGTAACAACACTGGAAATCAATACCCGTGGGCAGGGATTATATGAGTTTACAGATCAGCTTGCTGCGCTGGTGAGTCGCAGTGGTATCTCAGATGGCCTGTGTACCATTATGATCCGGCATACCAGTGCCAGTCTGTGTATTCAGGAGAACGCTGATCCCAGTGCTCAGCATGACCTGGAGCGCTGGCTGAGCAGGTTGGTGCCGGAAAATGACGCGCTGTACACCCATATCTTCGAAGGTGCCGATGATATGCCTGCGCATATTAAAGCGGCGCTGACAGCTACCAGTCTGTCGGTGCCGGTTCAGGACGCAAGGCTGATGCTCGGAACCTGGCAGGGCGTATTTTGCTGGGAGCATCGCCATGGCAGCCATCGTCGCAGTATCGCAGTGCATATTGGCGGCTAAAGTGCAGATCTGAAATTAAAACGGCCGCTGTTGCGGCCGTTTCTGTTTCTTAAAGTGGTTATTTAGTTCGGCTGACAATCTGGGAAAGGTCTGCCACCAGTGCGGCCAGTTCTTCGCTGGCATCGGTTGTCTGGCTGACCGATTGGCTGCTTTGTTCTGAAACGGTGCGTATCGACATGATGCTGTTGCTGACTTCCGTTGCTGCAGCGCTTTGTTGATCTGCCGCGCTGGCGATCTGATAAGTGCCCTGGGAGATGGTGTCGATGGATACCGCGACCTCTTCAAATGCATGGTTGGCCTGCAGTGCCTGACCGATGCTGGTCTGGGCTTTCTGCTGGCTTTGTTCCATGGTATTAACAGTGATGTTGACCTGTTTCTGGATGCCGTCGATGGTCTGGTGAATCTCACCGGTGAATTCCTGAGTGCGTTGGGCAAGCGCCCGGACTTCATCAGCCACTACGGCGAATCCGCGGCCATGTTCGCCGGCACGGGCTGCTTCGATCGCAGCGTTCAGAGACAGCAGGTTGGTCTGGTCGGCGATGTCATCAATGATGCTTATAGTTGCACCAATTTCCTGTGCCTGATTCCGTAGTTGTTCAGACGACTGAGAGGCTGTGCTGACATCTGCCACCAGTTGTTCGATGCTGTGATGCAGGGTGTTGATGATCGCTTTCCCGGACTGTGTCTGAGTCACTACGCGCCGGGTTTCGTCAGAGGCCTGCCGGGTGTTGGCAGCTATTTCATCAGCACTTGCTGACATCTGTTCCGCGGCAGATGCGAGCATATCCGTTTCATTGTTCTGTTGTTCGATGCCGGTGCTGGTTTTGATCAGCGCATCCCGTGTGGTGTGCATGACACTGTCCAGGGTACCAATGGCGTCTTCAATACGGCCGGTGATTGTCCGTAACTGTGCTTTTTGCATCCGCATGGCCAGTTCGACTGCGCCCGTTTCATCCATGCGGCCGGTCATTGCAAGTTGTGCAACGGGGTTGTCATAAACTTCACGGGCATTGCTCAGCAATTTCTGTAGTGGGTTCAGCAGGCGGTAAGAGGCATAGCTAACAGCACCGGCAGTTGCTGTCAGCAGTAACAGTTTGCTGGCTGTGTCCAGTGGTATAAAGCTTGCCGAGCCTGCTGCAGCCAGGCCTGCGAGCAGCGTAGCACCCATGCGCACCATCAGGCTTTGCCGTGTAAAAGACGCGCTGGATCCGCTGTTCAGGCGTTTGTAGAGTTTGCTTGCCAGTTGTTTTTCTTCATCACTCGGGCGGGTGCGGACAGACTGGTAGCCGGTTTTACTGCCGTGGCTGTCATAAATAGGCGTGACAAAGGCTCTGACCCAGTAGTGGTCGCCATTTTTGCAGCGGTTTTTAACCAGTCCCATCCAGGGCTGATCCTGTTTCAGGTGTTGCCACAAATCAGCAAATGCAGCTTTTGGCATGTCGTTATGGCGGACTATATTATGGTGTTGCCCGACCAGCTCGTTCAGGCTGTAGCCGGATACATCAACAAAGTCCTGATTAGCATAAGTAATCCGACCATCAAGATCAGTGGTCGAAATCAGTCGGGTTGCGGCTGAGTACTGGCGTTCGGTGTTACTGGTCAACCTGATATTCTCCTCGCAAAGCACCGGCGGGTGGGGCTTGCCGGGTAATGTACATGCACTGTTTGTTGTGCCTGAAAATGGCGGAAGAGTAATATTAGATTAACTAATAAGCAAAGCGATGGTCACCAAAATGATGATAATTTCAGCGTCTGTTCAGCTTGTTGTCTTATTGGAGTTTAATGGCGGATGCTAAGGCTTTCAGAGCATCGGAAAGTGCTGTGCTCAGGCAATAAAAAACCCCTGGCCACAGGGCAGGGGTTCAGAGGTGTAAAACGGGTCTGATTAAGCGTAATCAGGGCTCAGGCTGCGGTAGCCCGAGAGCATTTTAACCAGATCCAGCAGGATAATAAGCTGCTCATCCCGGTAGCAAACGCCCTGTACGTAATGCCGGGCGGTTTCGTCACGACCCAGATTCGGTGCGCGGTCGACTTCGCTGATTGGCAGGTTGATTACCTCATCAACGCCGTCCACCAGCATGCCGATTACTTCTTCCTCATCAAACTCGGCAACCACGACGCGGGTGTCGTTGTTGATGTCTGAGGCTGGCAGATTGAACAGATCGCGGGTGCTGATGACTGTTACCACATTACCCCGCAGGTTAATGATGCCGAGAATGCCCGGTAATGAACCCGGAACAGGGGTGATTTCGGTATAACGCAGTACTTCCTTAACCTGCATTACATCAATGCCATAAAGCTCTTCAGCGACTGTGAACGTCGCCCATTGCTTCATTTCTTCCTGAGTTTGGCCTTTTTTTTCAAGTTCGGAGTCACTTAATTGCTCCAGCTCATGAAGGTGTTTCGTGGCTTCTTCAAAACTCATAGTTCACCTACAACCTTATTTTGATTGATTTAACCAACTGAGCCCCGTCAGGGTGCTGGTCAGTGGTATATATTCAAGACTGACAGATCCCGCATAAGATGTCGCGTCAATTGCATTGAAAACATTGGTGAAATTGATTTCACCGGTACCTGGTTCGTGACGGCCAGGTACATCTGCAAACTGTATGTGGCCAATCCGGTCAATGTTTTCCTGCAGGGTTTGAATCAGATTCCCCTGCATAATCTGCATATGATAAATATCAAACTGCAGTTTCAGATTGGCATGTCCAACCTCAGCAAATAGCTGCCATGCCTGATTGCTGGTGCAGAGGAAAAAGCCAGGAATATCCTGAGTATTGATTGCCTCACTGACCAAGCTTATACCTTCAGCATCACATGCTACAGCCGTATTGTATAGATTACGGATAAACGTTGATTTTACTTGGTCTTTTTCACTATTTTGGGGAGTAATGCCCGCCAGCAAATTAATTTTCTTGCAGTTCAGGGCTGTTGCATACTGAATCGCTCTGGCAACCCCTTGTTGTTGCTCGTCTATTCTGTCCGGATGGCAGGCAATGCCCCGTTCTCCGGTGGCCCAGTTACCGGCGGGGGCATTTATCAGAATCAGGTCCAGTTCATGCCGTTCCAGTTGTTCTTTTATCTCAGCGATGCTCAGTTCATAGGGGAACTGTATTTCAACCTTTCTGAAGCCCGCCTCCGCGGCTGCGGCAAAGCGTTGCTTCAGTGGCAGTTCGGTAAAGAGCATGCTCAGATTAATGGCAAAATCAGGCATCCCGGTGCTCCGTGTCATATCTGGGTGTGGCCGCCGGGGCTGTTGTAGGCTTGTCGTTCAGGCGGGCGGGCTGATTCAGGGCTTCAAGCTGCAGCAATAAACCGCTGTGATCAACGTCTTCAAAGCCCTTGCTTAGCATTTCCTGATATTGCTCGTAAACCCGCTGTGAGAGGGGCAGGGTCAGTGATTCTGCCCGGGCGGTGTCCAGAATCGTGCGTAAATCTTTGAGCTGTACTCTGGAAGTTGCTCCCGGGTTGAACTGCCGGTCGATCATACGCTGGCCGTGCAGTTCAAGGATTCTGCTGCTGGCAAAGCCGCCCATCAGGGCTTCTCTGACGGCCGCCGGGTCCGCACCACCTTCCGCCGCCAGCAGCAGGGCTTCAGAGACCGCGCCAATGGTAATGCCGACGATGGCCTGGTTGGCGCATTTAGCCAGTTGTCCGGAACCTGCCGGGCCGATATAGGTGGATTTACCCAGGGCAGCAAAGACAGGTTGAACGGCATCAAATGTCTGCTTACTGCCGCCGGCCATAATTGACAGGGTTGCCTGGGCAGCGCCGACAGTCCCGCCGGACACCGGGGCATCCAGGTAGTTAATGCCGGCTGCCACGAAAGTGGCAGCATGCTGCTTGGCCAATTCCGGTGGGATGGAACTCATGTCTATTACTGTCGCGCCGGGCTTAAAACTGCTGATGCCTGCCTGTTGCAGTAATACGTCATCAACAATGGGGCCGTTTTCCAACATAGAAATGACAATGTCCGCCTGCTTAACTGCGCCGGCCGGTGTCTCGGCAGCTTCTGCGCCATGGGGGCACAGGGCCCGGGCTTTGCTGGCGGTACGGTTCCAGACGGTGAGGCTGAATCCTGCGTTCAGCAGATTGGTTGCCATAGGATGACCCATCAGGCCGATGCCCAGAAAAGCGATACGCATATTAGCTCCTGAAAAGTAGGTGTCCGAGATCAGAGGCAGTTGGTTGGCTTGGGTAAGCCCGCCAGTTTACTGGCAAGCTTGGCCGGGCTGCCCGGAAAAAGCTGCATCAGATACATGCTCTTGCCTTTGTCGGCGCCTAACTTTAAACCCACCGCCTTTACCAGTGGCCGCATCGCCGGAGACTGCTCATAGGTGTGATAGAAATCCCGCAGGATCTCGATAACCTGCCAGTGATCATCTGTCAGTGTCAGGTTTTCTGTACTGGCCAGCTGCTCGGCAACCGACCGGTTCCAGTCATTCAGGTCCCGCAGGTAGCCTTCTTTATCAAGTTCGATGGTCTGGCCATCAATGATTAACTGTGACATGTAGATTCCGAATCAGGCCCAACTGACAACAGGATGATGCTGACAGCTAAGTTCAACAAAGGTGCTGTAAGAGGCAGGCTTAAACAATGGGTTGAGTGTGGTCAGGCCGCGGGCATCAGTATCCGCTGACAGTACGTAGCAATCAACCGCAAGGCTTTCTGCATGCTGAAACAGTGCGCTGTAAGCGTCAAGTGCGCCATAAACGCCGTCTTCTATCAATAGCAGTGCATCGCCTGCCTGCAGGGCGTTAAGGCAATCCTGTGTGGCGGAGCTGCCGGACGGGGCTTTATTAAGGGTATGTAAACTCATTTCAGAAACTCATTACCTGGTCGTGACGGCTGATCAGTGTGGCTATTTGCTGGTCATCCAGTAATTCTGCAGGCAGGCTCAGCTGTTCTTTTTTCAGTCCGCGTTGCTGCAGTGCGCTGGCGGACACAAAAATCTGGTCGATGTCGTACATGGGCAGGGCCGAAAGATTGGCCGCGAGATTCTTCTGACCGATTCCCTGCGGCTGCTGATCCTGCAAAAGCTGAAAGACGCCGTCCGCCAGGAACAGCAGGCTGATATCCTGCTCAAAAACAGATGCGGTTAACGCGACATCAAGTGCGTCGCGGGCCGCTGAAGAGCCGTAAGGGGCTTGTCGGTTTATCAGCAGAAAGGATTTTTTAATCTGACTCATGGGGTGTCCTGTAGGCTGCTGAGTTAAGGAGCAAAGGTAATCATGCGGTCTGAAATCATCGCCGCTTCTACCAGCTGACCAAGGCCGGATAACTGGTAGTTATCCTGCAGGTTGCCGGCCGGTTTTTCATGACGTTTGGCTTCACCCTCGTCGAGTACACCCCGGCGTACTGCGGCAGCAATGCACACTACCAGATCAAGATCATTGTCTTTCGCCAGCTGTTGCCATTCGTTAGGAATATGCATTTCATCCTGCGGCGGAGTCGCCAGTTTTGAGCCGGTGTGGACAGCATCCGCATAAAAGAAAACACGGTGAAGGGTGTGGCCCTGTTGCAGCGCTTCCCTGGCGAACTGAACAGCGGTGGCGACGCTCTGGCTGCTATATGGCGCGCCGGTGATAAGCAGAGAAAAGATCATAGTTAATAGTATCTGTACCAGTAAAGCATTTCGCAGTGATACGGTAATGTGTACTGCGTGAAAGCCAAAATATTATGGCCAAAAAAAAGCCCTGCATTTGCAGGGTTTTAGTTTAACAAGGCTTAGCCCGTTGAAGAAATAGGCCAGGCTGTTTTATCTGTTGGGATCAGTCGTCGCTGAAAGCACCGATCAGGCTCAGCAGGTGTACGAACAGGTTGTAAATGTTCAGGTACAGGCTGACAGTTGCCATGATGTAGTTGGTGTAGACGCCGTTAACGATGTTGCTGGTGTCATACAGGATGAAACCGGCCATCAGCATTACGATCAGGGCAGAGAACGCCAGGCTGAATGCGCCAACCTGAACACCGAAGAACGGCAGGGCAATCAGGGCAACCATGGAAATCAGGGCAACCATCATGCCGGCAGCCAGGAAGCCACCCATGAAGCTGAAGTCTTTCTTGCTGGTCAGCACGTATGCAGACAGACCCATGAATACTGCGCCGGTCATGCCCAGTGCAGTCATGATGATCTGACCACCGTTAGCCATTGCCAGGTAGTGGTTCAGTAATGGTCCCAGACCAAAACCCATCAGGCCGGTGAAGGCAAATACCATAGGTAATGCCCATACGGAGTTTTGCATTTTGTTCAGGGCAAAAATCATGATGAAGCTGACAATGATGCTGCCGATGTAGAGCATGAACGGAGGATTCATTGCCATGGAAATACCCGCAGTGACTGCGCTGAAGACCAGTGTCATCGCCAGCAGCATGTAGGTATTACGGATTACTTTATTGGTTGCCAGAACCGACTCTTGCGAGCGCGGGGCAGCCATAGTATCGATATTACGCATTGTATCCCTCGATAAAATCTTAATGATGTTGCTTTATATATATAGGATTTTACTGTTATTTCAACTCTGTGTGCATGAAAAAAAATTAAAAAAAGCGGAAAAATCCTTATGAATTATAGGTCTATAGGCTTTGTCAGGTTTAGTCTGTACCTCGGTGGATGCTGGCCGTATGATACGGCGCCTGAATTAGCCGTAAGGCCGGTTAACTGATATGACGGTATTGTTTTGACTGAAATAAGCACAACTGAACTGAATGTTCTTTTTGAAGACGATTATCTCCTGGCAATCGATAAGCCTTCCGGGCTGCTGGTGCACCCGAGCCCGATTGAAAGGCGGGCAGAAAATGCTGTCGCGCTGTTACGGGGGCAGAGAGGTTTAAAAGCCTATACGGTTCATCGTCTGGACCGTCCGACGTCAGGGGTGTTGCTGTTTGCCAAAGACCCACAAACCGCCCGGGCCATGAGTGAGCAGTTTGCGGCCAGAGAAACAGACAAGACCTACCTGTGTGTTTGTCGCGGATATACAGATGCAGAGGCGGTCATTGATTATCCGCTGAAGGAAGAGCTGGATAAGGCGGCGGATAAATTTGCAAATCCTGATCAGCCTGCAAAAGAGGCTGTGAGTGCATACCGAACCCTTGGCCATGCAGAACTGGATATCCCTTCCGGTCATTTTCCCACCAGTCGGTACTCACTGGTTGAAGTCAGGCCGAAAACCGGCAGGAAACACCAGATCCGCCGTCATATGAAGCACATATTTCATCCTATTATCGGTGATACCAAGCATGGTGACGGTCATCACAACCGGATCTTCCGGGATACGTTCGGCCTGCAACGTTTGCTGTTATTGGCAACCCGGCTGGAGTTTACCCACCCTCATAGCGGTGAGCGGGTGTGTGTGACCGCTGAGCCGGGTGAATGGGAGCGCTCTCTGTTCGCTGAGCTTGGATGGGCTGATGTCGCCCAGACAGGCGGCTGATAGGAGCGAATCGGGTATACTTGGGTTTTTAAACTGAACGGCGATGAAGGAGATATCAGTAATGATCAGGCAAGGTATAAAGCAATGTTTCCGTCAGATATGCCGGTTGTCAGTCGTCATGCTTATGGCGTTTACCGTGCATGCCAGCCAGGGCGGGCAGCCTGCTGTGAGTATGCAGGCGGTCGATCATAATCAGGAGATTCCCGAGCTGAGCTGGTATCTGGACGGTTTTCTGGAACTTGCCGATGACGTTGCCGAAGCCAGGGAACGTGGCCATAAAATCGTATTGTATTTTCATCAGGAAGGTTGTCCCTATTGCTACAACCTGGTCACTCAGGTATTTCCGGAACCCCGTATTGATGCCCTGATGGCTGAAAATTATGAACTGATAGAGCTGGATATCTGGGGGTCACGGATTGTTACCCTGCAAGATGGCACCGAGCTGGAAGAGAAGCAGCTGGCGGCCATGTTAAAAGTTCAGTACACCCCGACCCTGATCTTTCTGGATGAAACCGGGACACCGGAACGCCGGGTTGACGGTTACCGGCCACCGGAAGCGTTTCTCGAGCTGGTCACAGGGCTGGTGAATGGCGAAAGTGCGCTGCCATCCTCAGAAGAGACAGGGGATCAGCTGATTGATCTGAGCAAACAGTCCCGGCCTGCTGCGATTCAGCTGGTTGCTACAGCATGCTCTGCCTGTGAAGGCTTCAGTCAAGAAGTGCTGGTCAGAGAGGATACCCGGGCGTTGCTGGCGGACTACCGGCAGGTAGACGTCAATTTGACGGATAATCCCATGCTTAAACTTCCGGATGGAAGGACACTGCCGGCAGGCCAGTGGGCACGGGAGCTGGGTATTTCATATTTACCTGCCTGGATTTTTCTGGACGCTGCCGGTAAAGAACAGTTCCGGGTGGATGCTTACGTAAGAGCATTTCACTTTAACAGCGCTTTACAGTATGTTGCTTCCGGCGCGTATAAAGGTCAGCCTGAGTTTCAGCGTTATCTTCATGATCAGGCCGATCAGATCCGTAAAAGTGGCAGCAGCGTCGATATATTAGAGTGATAATGATTACTTAATCATTACGCGTGGTAATTTTAATTGGGAAACGTATAAGATGACAGCACAAACCAGTTTTGCAAGCCGCCTTCAGCAGCAGAGTAACGCACTTAAGGTAGGCATTATCGGTGCGATGGATGAAGAGGTAGAAATCCTTAAGCAGGCACTGCAGAACCGTGAAGATCACACCATTGCCGGTTATGAGCTTTTTACCGGCCAGATGCACGGCGTTGAGGTTGTACTGCTTAAATCAGGAATCGGTAAGGTAAATGCGGCGATTGGTACCACGCTGATGCTGCAGACGTTTCAGCCAACCTGCGTGATTAACACCGGCTCGGCCGGCGGTTTTGCAGCGGAGCTGGAAGTGGGTGATGTTGTTATTTCTTCTGAAGTGCGCCACCACGATGTCGACGTGACCATCTTTGGCTATGAACACGGTCAGGTGCCGGGCCTGCCTGCAGCCTTCCTGCCGGATGAGCATCTGGCTCAGGTAGCGGAGTGCTGTATTGCCCGCATGGAAGGAATGAAGACAGTGCAGGGGCTGATTGCCACCGGTGATTCCTTCATGAACTGCCCGGAACGTGTTGCCAAAACCCGCGAAAACTTCCCGACAATGAAAGCGGTTGAGATGGAAGCGGCGGCAATTGCCCAGACCTGCCATCAGTTTGATATGCCATTTATTGTTATCCGTGCGTTGTCTGATATTGCCGGTAAGGAATCAAATCTGTCATTTGAGGAGTTTCTGGTAACCGCCGCCAAGCATTCCGCAGCGATGGTAATGAACATTGTTGAAGATCTGCACGCTGCATAATTGTGCAGTGGGATTAAAAAAGCCGGCAATTGCCGGCTTTTTTGTATCTCGTTATTGGGGGATCAGTCCCCGGACAGCCTGAATATTTTCCGGATGATCCCATTCGCGGATACCGACGATCTTTTCCAGTACATTGCCGTCGGCGTCCAGTACAAAGCTGGAAGGCATGACATCAATCAGTTTTGAGCCAAGGGCAGTGCCTTTTTCATCAATCAGGATGTCCATGCTGAGCTGAGTTTCCTGCTGGCTGAGAAAGTTTTCGATGCTGGCCTGGTTTTCACTGATATTTACCGCAACGACCTGAAACTCATCATAACTGAAGGCGTCCTGCAAACGCTGCAGGGCAGGCATCTCTTTAACGCACGGCCGGCACCATGACGCCCAGAAGTTTACCAGCACGGGTTTGCCGCGGTACTCGCTGAGTGAACGGGTGTTTTTTTCCATGTCAGACAATGATAACTGGTGCAGTTGCCGGGTTTGCACCTCGGGACTGGCCTTTTCAGCATATGCCGCTGAGGCAGAACAGAGTGTCAGGATGGCTGAAGTAATCATTACGCGTGGAAATGCTTTTAGTTGCTGCATGCTGATCATAAAGTTGCGTCCGTGAAAATTAACACCGTAGGTACATATTCTGCCCGATAACGGCGCGAGTCTAAACAAAGAGTTTTGCATTGACTGCGCTTGGTATAGGCTAGGCGCAGTTAATAATGCGTGTCAGAGGATAAGAACACATGAAGGTTGCATTTGTTGGTTTGGGAGTAATGGGTTTTCCAATGGCGGGTCATCTGGCCCGTGCCGGTCATGAAGTGTGCGTCTATAACCGCACTGAAGCCCGCGCTGAGAAATGGCTGGAGACTTACCCGGGCAGCCGTGCTGATACGCCGCAGGCTGCCGCTCAGGGCGCTGAAATTGTGTTCACCTGTGTCGGTAATGATGCGGATCTTCGGGAAGTGGTCACCGGTGAGCAGGGTGTGTTTGCCGGTCTGGCTGCCGGTGCCATTCTGGTGGATCATACGACCGCTTCTGCCGATGTGGCGCGTGAGCTTGATGCGATTGCCGCTGAGCGCGGTTTTGGCTTTCTGGATGCGCCGGTTTCCGGCGGACAGGCAGGCGCTGAGAACGGTGTGCTGAGTGTGATGGTTGGGGGCAGTGATGCGGTTTTTGCTATAGCTGAGCCGGTGATTGACTGCTTCGCCAAATCCAGCAAGCTGCTTGGTCCGGCAGGCAGTGGTCAGTTGGCTAAAATGGTGAACCAGATCTGTATTGCCGGCCTGGTTCAGGGCTTGTCTGAAGGGGTTCACTTTGCACAGCAGGCGGGTTTGGATGTGGCGGCTGTTTTTGATGTTATTCAGCACGGTGCTGCCGGTTCCTGGCAGATGGTTAACCGCCATCAGACCATGATTGATGATGAGTTTGATTTTGGCTTTGCCGTCGACTGGATGCGTAAGGATCTGGATATCGCCCTGAGTGAAGCGCGTAATAATGGCGCTCAGCTGCCGGTGACCGGTCTGGTTGATCAGTTTTATGCGGATGTGCAGGGGATGGGTGGCAACCGCTGGGATACTTCAAGTCTGGTTAAACGCCTGAACCGTAATCGCCAGTCGTAAGGCTTAACCCTGCTGATTAACCTTTGCACAAAATGACTGTTGCTCTTGATGATTGGTGCCGATTCTCTATAATCGGCGCCAATTATAAATAAGGGTTAAAAGCCCGAAACGAGGACAGTTCTATGGTCGATAAGTACAACTTAATCTCTTTCGCGCCGAGCATTGCAATTGTAGGCGCGATGCTGGTCATGGTCGTTGTGGGTGTTTGCCTTCTGAAGAAGAGCATCGCCAAAGATGCGGCTGCCGCTGAGCGCAAGTAAACTCTGCTTTTCAGGTATCTGCAGGTGCCGTCCGGCATCTGCATCTCACAGTACTTTTTTCTTATATATCAGCCAGTTAATCTTCCCGGTTGAAGTGCCGGTTAGGGTTCAGGCGCCGGTATGCCAGTCATTCGGCACGATAAAGCCGCGGCTCACTTCCTGCCAGCCGTGTTCCGGATGCTGATTCAACTGAGCAATTAACAGCGGTGACGATAAATCATCGATATTTGCCAGCAGCTCATGACGGCTCAGGCTATCCTGAAAGCACATACGGGCCGGTGCCAGCCACTGGGGTTTCATTAAAATGCCGTAGCGAAAGTCCTGACTGCCAGGCAGTGCCTGAGCGGCTTGCAGTGGCAGCCACCAGCCCCGGGCGTGCTCTGGGCTGACCGGTTCGATCCAGTTATCCGCATTCTGCCATTCGGTGTAAGGGTAGAAGAGGTAGCCTTTAAGCAGCAGGCTGTGCAAATCCGGAAACAGGTCCAGCTTTTCAGCCTGCTGGCCGCCGGCGCGGGTGTTGGACAGTTGCAGCTGATGCTCATTGAGCCTTTGCCATTTACGTGACAGCTGATCAGAACGGTTAGGGCCAATAAAGTGGCTCAGATCCTGTGCCCGGGTATCGGTACACAGATAGAACTTAACCGCCGTTTCAAGATGCACTTTTTTACCGGTATTCAGGCGAATCAGGAAGTCATATTCACCCACGGTAGTTTTGTCTTTGAATACCTGAATATTAGTTTTTATTTCAGTAGGTTGTATGAACTGTTTAAGGTATATTTTAACCAGGTCTTCGAAGTAATAACCGAGCCTGTAACAGGCTTGCTGGCGTAGCTGGCTGATCACAGGTTCAGGATGGTTATCGAGGGCTTCAAGGCGTTGTTGCAGGTTATCGATATCAAACAGCCAGTCGGCACAGAGTGATTCAGGTAGGGTCATAATGTCCGGGCTGCGGGCGAGCCAGGCCAGATCTCTGACAATTCCGTGGCGGAAGTTTGCCATGCTTACTTCAGTCTTCATACGCAAAGCATTCACATTGCTGGGAAAAATCCCTAAAGTAGTGAAACTGTAGCAGTTATTGAGCGTGTTTGAGAACTCATTTTCAGCGCATAATCCGGACACGCAGCTGATAACGCAACCGAAAGTCGGGCAAGCCGCCCTTTATAAGGTAAATATCATGACCCAGACCAGACGACAGCAGGATACTCAGGTGGTTGATGAGCAGGATCGTCATCCTTTAATGACCACCAATGACATTAATATGATTCTGGTGAATGGTGCACAAACCGCCCTGAGCAAGCTGAAAAGGGCGCAGAGCTTTAATGCCCGGTTGTATTATTATGCTGAGATAGCGGTATTCCTTGAGGTCTCTCTCTCCCGTGACTCAGGCATTCTGGACGATACCCGCCAGCGGCTGGAAGAAATTCATCAGGAAGCCACACACGCCCATATGGATGCTAATAAGCTGAACAATATTATTGATGTTTAGGTAATAAGCACGGTGCCCGCTTGCCGTTCAGATTGCTGGCGGGCGGATGATTTCCTTTTCCGCTCCGGAATATTTATGGCTTGCCACCCGTTGGGTGCTCAGTAGAATACGGCTGCATGGTTGATAATAATCCCCCCCACGACGACGCGGTGTTTAAGGCAGCAGATGCCAGTGACAGCTCACAGCAGGCGTTTGACAGTAAGGCTTTTCTTTCCCGTCTGACAAGGCGTCCCGGTGTGTATCAGATGTATAACAGCAAAGAAGAGCTGTTATATGTTGGCAAGGCCAAGAATCTGAAAAACCGTGTCAGTAGCTATTTTCGCTCCACCGGCCTTAATGTAAAAACCCAGGCGCTGGTCAGCCACATTGCAGATATTCAGATCACTGTGACCAACAGTGAAACCGAGGCGTTGCTGCTTGAACAGAATCTGATTAAAGAAAACCGGCCGCCGTACAATATCCTGCTGCGGGATGATAAATCATATCCGTATATCTTTGTCTCAGATACACAGACCTATCCTGCGGTGCGCTTTCACCGCGGCGCAAAGCGGGCTAAGGGTAAGTATTTCGGCCCGTTTCCCAGCAGCGGTGCGGTGCGGGAAAGTCTGGCTATCTTGCAAAAGGTTTTCCAGATCCGGCAGTGTGAAGAGAGTTTCTTTAAAAACCGTTCACGGCCTTGTCTGCAGCATCAGATCAAGCGCTGTACAGCGCCCTGTGTCGGGCTTATTTCCCCGGAAGCCTATCAGGGAGACATTCGCCGGGCGAGTATGTTTCTGGAAGGCAAAAGCACCGCGATAATGGATGAGCTGGCGGTGCTGATGGAAGACGCGTCCATGGCGTTGAAATTTGAAGAGGCTGCCCATTTTCGGGATCAGATCTCAAGCCTGCAAAAAGTGCAGGAGCAGCAGTATGTTTCAGGCACAAGTGGTGATGCGGATGTCATTGGCTGCGCAATTAAACCCGGCGGAGTATGCCTGCATATGCTGTTTGTTCGGGGCGGCCGTATTATCGGATCGAAAGTGCACCACCCCAAGGTGTCCGTTGAGGATACCGAAAGTGATTTGTTGTCTGCGTTTATTGCGCAGTGGTACCTGGGGGCTGGCCGGGAAATTCCGGATTCAGTGATTACCAGCTTTCCGCTGGAAGATAAGGATTGCCTTGAAGAGGCGCTGGCGGCACGTCGCGGCAAGAAAGTGGCGGTGGTTGAGCGGGTGCGGGCAGATAAAGCTGGCTGGCAGCGTCTGGCACAGACCAATGCAGAGCAGCATCTGCAAAGCTATCTGGCCAGTAAACAGAATATTTATAACCGCTTTCTGGCGCTTCAGGAGGCGATGCAGCTGGATGATGTGCCAAGGCGTTTGGAATGTTTTGATATCAGTCACAGCTCCGGTGAGGCAACTGTGGCGTCCTGTGTGGTGTTTGACCATAACGGCCCGCTGAAAAGTGATTACCGGCACTTTAATATTACTGACATCACCGGCGGTGATGATTACGCCGCGATGCATCAGGCGCTGACGCGCCGTTATACGCGTTTGCGTAAAGGTGAAGGCAAACTGCCGGATATCCTTCTTATCGACGGTGGTAAAGGGCAGGTATCCCAGGCGGTTGATGTGCTCAGTGAGCTGCAGATAGAAGGGGTGCTGATTGTCGGTGTTGCGAAAGGCAGTGACCGCCGTGCCGGGCTGGAAACACTGGTGATGGCAGAAACAAATACTGAAATTTCCCTGCGCGGGGATTCTTCCGCGCTGCACCTGATACAGCATATTCGTGATGAAGCCCACCGCTTTGCCATTACCGGGCACCGGGCCCGCCGTGCCAAAGCACGTAAAACTTCTCCGCTGGAAGGCATTGCCGGTGTGGGAGCCAAGCGTCGCCGTGAATTACTGAAGCACTTTGGCGGTATTCAGTCTATCGAGAAAGCAAGTATTGAAGAAATTGCAAAAGTCTCTAGTATTAGCCGCAAAATTGCTGAGGATATTTATGCCGCGTTACATCCGGACCCGTAACTGATATGTTAGCTGCGGCCCGAAAGGGCATGATATTTAAAGGGTTGTCGAGAAAACCCTGTTGTTTTGGATAATTGATGAAAATCCCCAATATTTTAACCTCATTACGCATTCTGCTGATTCCGGTCTTCGTGATGATTTATTACCTTCCCTATGGCTGGAGTGCAGTGGGGGCGGGTTTTGTATTTGCGCTGGCGGCTGTCACAGACTGGCTGGACGGTTATCTGGCCCGTAAGCTTGATCAGAGTTCGCCGTTTGGTGCGTTTCTTGATCCTGTTGCCGATAAGCTGATGGTGGCGGCAGCACTGACATTGCTGATTGAGACCTACGGCAATCTCTGGATAACCATCCCGGCGATTATCATTATTGGCCGTGAGATTGTTATTTCGGCGCTCCGGGAGTGGATGGCTGAGCTGGGTAAGCGGGCCAATATCTCGGTATCCTATATCGGCAAGGTGAAGACATCACTGCAAATGCTGTCGATTCTCTTGTTACTTGTCAGCATACCTTACTCCACTGTTTCCTGGGCCGGCATTGTGTGTCTGTATATGGCGGCAGTGCTTACGCTGTGGTCAATGTATATTTATCTGGCTGCGTCCTGGGCGGATCTTACTCATGATATCTGAATGCTTTAACGCCCGGTAAAAGCTAATAATAACCAGCCTTGAGCTGGTTATTTTTTGTCCGTTTACTGGCAATCTAAGTTATTAATCTGCTTGGTTTTTTCTAAGCAGGGGTGAACACCAAAAGTTGTTGACATAAAAGGGCATCTGTCTATAATACGCACCACTCTTACGGAGCAGGCGGAATTAGCTCAGTTGGTAGAGCGGAACCTTGCCAAGGTTCAGGTCGTCGGTTCGAGCCCGATATTCCGCTCCAATCTCTTTACAGAGAACTGCAACGTAAAAGTTACCTAGGCGCGATGGCAGAGTGGTTATGCAGCGGACTGCAACTCCGTGTACGCCGGTTCGATTCCGACTCGCGCCTCCATGTCCAGCCCGGATGATGGAATTGGTAGACATAGGAGACTTAAAATCTCCCGCTGGAAACAGCGTGCCGGTTCAAGTCCGGCTCCGGGCACCATTGATATGGTCACTTTAAACCCCGCAGGCTCAGGCTTTCGGGGTTTTTTGTTGTCTGGGGCTTGGTTTTTCAATTTCTCTTAAAAACGCCTTTCCTAATAAAGTTCCTAATATACAGTGCTGAATATAATGCTTTTGCTTGGTTTTTATGGGGGCTCTTTAGTAGTGATTGAAAAAAAGATAGAATTTTGTTCTGTATAAACGATGGAGATTTCTGCTTATGGACGAGGTTAAGGTTAATGAATACTTATTGAGTGGAGCGGATATTGTTGGTTTAGTTGACGCTTTGGTCTGGCCGGTAGTCTTCTTGATTTCTCTATATACGGTTAAAGATGGGGTGCCAGAAGCGGCAAAAGAGTTCTTAAAGAACATACGATTAAAAGAGCTTTCTACTCCAATTGTCAGTGGAAAATTTGAGCAGGTACCCGTAGATAATACTGATGGAGTGAGGGAGCTTAAGCAGGCCCAGTCTTGCATAGAAGAAAACTCTTATTCTGACAAAAAGAGCGGTGGCTCGAGTGAGTACACAAAGCTGATTGATACTCAGATCAAGAGAGAAAATAAGTTATCAGGTTCAATATTGAATACGGTCAGAGATCAGCTTCAATCTTTAAGCAAGGATGAAAAAGTTGATCTACTTGAAAGAACCTTAGCGATAGAGTTATCACATAAAACGTTCGCATCAATCACTCAAACAATTTATTTGTCGCAGTACAATTACTTACTCAGCCTTTACGTTAAGGAAGATCATAAAGACCCCATAAAAAATATATTTGTATTTTTTGCAGCGATTCGCGAAACAAACGAGACATTACAAAATACAGATGCCAGTTCTTTTGTTGGTTATCTTGTTAATTCAGGGCTTATGATTGTTGAAGGTGATCAGCATCAACTTACATTAACTGGTGAGTCTTATGTTGAGTATATACAAAACAACCCTAATATTTACTCTATGCTGACTAAGATTTAGCTCTATCAATTCATAACTGAATCTTCGGGGTGGCTGTTAATCATGCGTTCTAACTACCTCAGTTTTTCGGTCATAGGTCGCTATCATCTGAAATGATTTATGACCGCTAAATTTTTGTTTATCGCCACTCCAATCACTAATGCTCTTTGCCTTGATGTCATGAAATGTGAACTCGAAGCTCAGATTAGGGTACGCTTCTTGAGCGAGCGCTTTAGCTTTTAGCCATCGTGCACGGAAGGCTGCATAGGTCAGTGGCTGGCCTTGTTCGTTGGCGATTACCTGATTGACTGAGCTGATCACCTGAAACGACTTTGCCGTGTTTATGGCTGCTTGCAGGCGAGGGGACCAGGCTTTGATCTGGGCTTTGCCGGTTTTACCCTGTTGTATATAAATCCCTTCTTGCTGCAGCTGGTTGGCTTGTAGCTTTAACACATCCCCAACCCGGGCGGCGCAGCAGTACGATATTTCCATCACCGCCTGAATAATCGGATCACTACATTTCAGGATGGCGGTGTATTCTGCATCTGATATATAGCGTTCACGGGCTTTCTCTGTAAACTTCCGGACGCCTTTGCACGGGTTAGCGGTTACCTTACCTCGCTCATATGCCCAACTGAATACCTTAGACATAAACGAGTGTTCCCGGTTGGCGGTTACCTGTGCCTGTTGGCCTCGCAGGTCCATATACTGGCGTATGTGTTCTGGTTTTATGTTGCTGGCTTGCATCTTTCCAAACGGTTTAAGTACTTGCCGTGCATTCTGGTGGTATTTCTTTTGTGTGCTAACGGCCAGTTCTTCAAATGCAGGTGAAGCTAAAAATTTCTGCACCAGTTCTTTAAAGGTGCCTTGTGACATTTCCAGTTGCGCCAGGGCTTCGTCATAAGAGCGAATAACGGCGGCTTTACTGGCCGTCAGTGGAACCAGCCGAATAGCGCCACCGGTCTTAGGGTGAAACTCATAGGCTGATTTTCCTTTGTATACCCGCTGCGGTAGCCATTCGGTACCGGGCTTCCTTTTTCTGCCCATGGTGTTTTATGCCTTAAATGCTGAAAAGTCAGGTTCTTCCTGCGCAATAGCATGGCGCAAGTGCGAAGGGTGGTTAACGTGATACCAGGTGGTTTTTATCTTACCGTCAGCCCGCTCTACAAACTCAATGCCTGCTTCCCGCAACACATGTGCCTGCTTGGCCCGTTGCTTGTAGCCGGTCAGCTCGATTATATCGCTGTCTGTAAGCAGATTAGCCTGTGCCATGCGATATCTCCTATTCATCATCCCAGGCATTACAGTCCGCACCCATATCATCGATGTCGGTTAAATAGTCGTCTAACTGATCAGCCATATCTTCAATCTCTTCGTGAAGCTCAGACATTGCTTTCATGGCTTTTCTGCAAGACTCCGGGTTATTGTGTTCTGCAATTTCACTAAGCTGATTGGCCGCATCAAATATGTGTGTGCGGGTTGCTTCAATTACCTTTTTGATGTCTTCGCATTCCATAGATCTCTCCTTTCAGTCAGTGGCTTAATGCCACTCCCGATCTTGCTTTTGACGAACGGACATGGCGGCTGCAACTGGCTGTACCCATATCGGAGTTGAGCCAAGTACGAAAGTTTCTCCAGACCATGCAAGTAACAGGGTTTCTGCAATCACGTTGAAGATGGCCTCGGCAGCTGGTGGCGGAACCATATTGCCAATTTGTTCACGCCAGATGCTGTGGCCACCGCCATGCATTTCAAGGTATTCACCGGGCTGCACGTAGCCCTGTAATGCTGCAAGCTCGAGTGTGGTGAACGGGCGGTGCCAGGTGCCATCTAATGATTCGATTACGCAGGCCAGTTTTTCATTTTGGTCAGGTAGATCAGATGGGCGAGGATCAGCAACAGAGAACTTTCCATTGTCGTACTTGCCTGCAGCAGTGACAGCGCCAGCGGTTTCTTGCCAGTCGACAACACCATAATGTGCGGCAGTCAGATAATGGTCGCCTTTTTCCCGGTGCAGTGCTGGGCGTGGATCTTGTACAGAGAACGCACCTTCACCGGTGGTGCTGGCGGCGATAACTGAGCCGGCATGTTCTGACCAGGGCACGATTTTGTATTTACCGCCGCCTCGCCGGTGATTTGCAGGCCTAGGATCAGCAATGCCGAAAGCGCCTTCACCTTTGTTGCTGCCGGCGATAACGGTACCGGCAGTATCTTGAAGGCGGCAGATATTGTATTTCGAAAAGGCCATGCCAGAATTCGGGCGTGGGTCAGCCACAGCAAACGCGTCATTTGTAACTGTGCTTCTACCAGGTACGGCACCAGTGCTGCAGTGCCAATCCCGGACCCCTAAATAGCCTTTGTGGTACTCAGGAATGATCAGATAGTCCCGCAAGGTGCCGTCAGTGTTCACAGCCAAGTCTCTAAGGCTACGCCAGTCTTTACCGGCTTCAACAAATGCCAGTCGAACCCACGTTTTCCAGTGCAGCTGAGGGATTGAGTGCAGAGGCCCAGCACTGGCATTACCCGGCATTGGGAATCCTTCAAGCACTTTACCGACAGAGTTAAGCGGGCGGTGCGGCGGCTCATATAAGAACGGTGGCACTTTCTCAGCATGTCGAGCCACCAGTAAGAAACGTTTACGGCTCTGCGCCAGCCCTGCTACATGACCACAGTCATGAGTTGTGCGGGCAACGATATAGCCATAGCGTTCAAGTAATTGCTGTATCTGGTCCAGCAGTTCGCCGCCACGGGCTTCAATGCGGGGTACGTTTTCCAGCAGGAAAAACTCTGGCGGATCGTCTTGCCAAGCTTCCATGCAAAGAAATATACCCCGAACGGTTAAGCGGTTCAGTGCTCGGTATTTATCTGTTTCACTTTTCTTCTGGCTTAGCAGGCCAGAGAAGCCTTTGCAGGGCGGGCTGGTAAAGATGATGTGCGGGCGCTCATTTCCTGCTGCCTTGCGGATATCTTCAGGCGTGATTTCTTGCCAGTCAGCAGCGGGCTCAGCACCGTGAAAGTCAATGTACTGATCGCGGTCGAATAGGTCCATGACGCTACCAGGTGCACCGGTTTGCTGCTCAAAGTTATGGATCGCATCAGGCAAAACATCAATGCCACCTAAGCAGCGCGGCTTTCCCTGAAGGGTGCCGATGTTTGCCTTGCCACGGTTAAAGCCAATCGCACCGCCGCCTGCCCCGCAAAATACGTGAAAGTGTCGGATTTCTTTTACTGTGGCCATTATTCAGCCCTCTGGATATGGTCAATGCTGACGGCACCGGTTTGACCGGCTACTTTTACAACGCCGCTGCCACACACCATCCACGGATCAGAGGTGATTTCAGTATCGCGGTGGCGGTCGCGGCCAAGCACGGGGAAATACTTTACAGGTGTGCCGATAGGGAACTGGGTTTTGAACTGGTCAAGGGTCATAACTGGTTACCTTTATGCTGCGGAACTGCTAACAATTCTTTTTGTCGTGACATGTCACAATTTGCGATGTTGTGAATTAGAAGTGTCACAACCTCACCGTCTTCTTCGAATCCGTGATCAGACTTAAGCTTGTCCAGGTGTTCACGGGTTCTGCGAAACATATCCATTTGGAAAAGCTGAGCGCCGACTGCTTCCCGGTGTTCTTTTTCTCGCTGCAGTTGTTCCGCTTTGCGCTTTGCTGCTGACTTAGCCATCTGTCAATTACCTTTCTTGGCATAGGTGCGCTGCGCTGGCCGTGGGGGAACGAAAGGCCAGCGCGGCGACTTAATCGGTTCGTCAAAAGGGCACATCATCATCAAACTCGACCGGCGGCAGGGGCGCTGCGCTAGGTGCCGGAGCGGCTTGCTGTTGCTGGTACCGCTGGGGTTGTGCTTCCGGATACGGGCCTTGGCTGTTGCTTTGCTCCGTCCGTCCGTCCAACATTTGTAATTCATTGGCGACAATCTCAGTGGTGTACCGGTCCTGTCCGCTCTGGTCCTGCCATTTACGGGTTCTGAGAGAGCCCTCGATGTACACTTTTGAGCCTTTGCGCAGGTATTCACCGGCGATTTCAGCCAGCCGGTTAAAGAACACCACCCGGTGCCATTCAGTGCGCTCGACCGGCTGCCCGGTTTGCTTGTCTTTCCAGGTGTCAGAGGTGGCAACCGTGATGTTTGTCACGGCGTTACCGCTTGGCATGTATTTGGTATCCGGGTCATTGCCCAGATTGCCAATCAGAATGACTTTGTTAATTCCGCGAGCCATTGCCGTTTCCTTAAATCAGTTTGTTGCGTGGTTCAATTTCAAAATTGAATCGGCGGCGCTTGTGCCAGTCCGGACGGCGCAGAATCTTCAGCGTGTTAATGGCCCGCCCTCGGTCGCCATTGCTCATGGTGTCCATGTGCTGCTCAATCAAGTGAATATCTGCTTGCAGGGCTTCATATTCAGAGTATCGACCGCGCACTAACTGAGAGCTTTCTGCTTTGTCTATGGCATCAGCGGCCAGTTTTCTGAATTTGGGTGTCTGGTGTTTCATTAGCTTCAGTCCATTCTGTGTTTTGCACCGTGCCGTATAGTGGCTGGGGCGTGTGGGTCGTATTGATCAGCGCCGCGGCGCAAATCAGCAATTTGTTGTTTTAAATCCCTGATCACCTCCAGCATGCTGACGGCGGCAATGCTGGGAGTTAATGCGGTGCCAGTTGTGCGACAGACAACACCCATTTCATTACAGGCAGCGCACGGGACTTCATGAAACAAGCCTTCTATATAGGCTTTGCCGTTGCAGACAGCGCAGGGCGCTATCTGAACTCGATTTATCTTCAGGTCTGGGCCTGTTGATTTCGGTTTATTCACTGTGCTACAGGTCCAGATTCAGTTGTTTTTTGACGAAGATCGCACCGGCGTATACATCGGGTTTAATTTTCCGCTCGACCAGCCCCTGCCTGGCAGCTTCTTCCAGTACCGGACCCACATAGCGAGGGCTGTAATTAAGAATGCTGGCCAGCAGTTCAGGGGTGTATTCCTGATCGGTCACCATGTTTGCAACCACGGCATGGCCGCCTTTATCAAGCAAGAATTCGAGGCTCATGCGCTACCCACTCAGAGATATTTGATTTACTAAAAGCTAACCACTGGGGCAGGTCGGTAGCTTCTTCAATGGTGGCCAGCTCCCGGGCCCTGCGCCCACGGACCCGCCGGGTCATATCATCAGCGCTGCTGAAGCACGCAGCAAAGCCGAAAGCCAGCAGCAGGGCGGCGGCAGCCCCTTTGGTTTGGAAGACTCCAGCGATGAAAAGAGTCGCGACCATTTGCGCCCGGGTGTGGGTGTCAGTAATAGCCATGCAGCCCAGCACGTCATGCTTAGCTGTCCGCTGGGTAATGCCAACGATCATCCCTATTTCAGAATCAGTTTTGCCGGCAGCCACCCACGTTGCACACTCAACCTGCCGGCCTGTGAGTTGAATTGCTGCTGCTTTTTCTTGATTGACTTCAATGTCTCGCATTTCTTTAATCTACCTAAAGTAGCATTCAGAATGAATATACTACCTCCGGTAGCTCAAGTAAAGCTACCAATAATAGATTTTTGCAAAAACTTTGGGGTGGTAGAATTCCGGGGCATTGCAAGGATTGAGCTTGGTAGGGCGCTCAGTAGTTCCGGAACCTTCTAACTATGCCAAGGAATGAAAATGGCCAAAGTATTTAATGGACCATATAAAGCAGGGCCGGCCGGCGGCGCAAAGAAAACGCTTTTAACAGATATTGATTACGAAGCTTACAACGCTCAAAAAGAGTCAGAAAAAGACATTCTCAGTGAAAGGCGCCATTGGTTTTTTGGCTGCCTGTTTTTATTGATAGGTACCTTCATACTGTTCTCAGTTCCTCTGGCTGGAATACCTATTATCTTAATTTCCACATTCTTATTGCCGCCCATAAGAAGCTTGGTTTATTCCGCCGCGAGGAAGGATGTTTCAGCCAAAGGAAAAGTCTTACTGTCCGCTACCCTGATTGTTCTATCCGGATTTATGTATAAACAACACGATGACCGGCAGGCAGAACAGCAGCTGGCTGAACAGGTGAGGCAGGTAGAGGAAATAAGGCACCAAGAAGCAGAATATTTCAACGCTAACCGCGAACAGATAATAGCCAGCATTAATCAACATCTGTTATCAAAGAGTTATGAGGCTGCAGCGGCTGAGTCTGGCAAGTATCTTTCTGCCGGAGGTGAAGAGCTAAAAAGCCTGAATTTGCAGGCTAAGCAGCTGTTGGTCCAGACTCAAAACAACGAAGAGATTTCTAAAATATTAGCTGAGCTTAAAGCGATCCCTGTTAAAGAGTACGAGAAAAACAGATTGCTTTATCTGCGCCTGGTTGATTTGGACCCGAGCAAAAAGAGATACGCAGAAAAGCTTAAGTTTTACACCAAAAAGGTTGAGGAACAGGAAGAGCGAATAGCGGCAGATACAGAAAGGGCGATTAAAATTAAAAAGCAATTTAGCCCTATCGATGGCCGGCACTACAACTTTGAAAGACTGATCAAAACAGAAATGAACGATCCTTCAAGCTATGAGCATGTTGAGACGGGTTACTGGAACAGGGGAGATCATATTGTTGTTAAAACAATTTTCCGTGGGAAGAATAGTTACGGCGCCCTGGTTAAAGACTCAGCGACAGCCAAGTTTAATTTGGATGGTGAGTTCCTTCAGTTGCTTGAATAGGTATTGATGATAGCTGTATGAATGACCTTGAGGGGGTGGCAGGGGTGTCTGTTCCCCCGGGTCGGGACGTTTGCTTAAGCGTTTTGCTTTTCGGCCAGCGCCCCGGCCACGCTTGAAACCAGTTCCCTATAGGGGGTGGGTAACATCCTGTAGTCGCTTAGAAACGTTTGTTCTTCCTTCGTAAGCTGCGTAATGTTTTCGCGTCCGTTAATGTAATAATCAATGCTCATGCCGTACAACCGGCACATGCTGGCAACATCGCCCAAAGTATTGGGCTCTGAACCGCCTTCACGTTCCCAGCTTTTAATCGTGGCAATAGATTTATTCAGCTTTTCAGCTGCGTCTGACTGTCTCAATCCTGCGCTATTCCGTGCGGCTTTACATCTTTTAGCGCGACTACTCATAAGGTAATAGTGGCAAAAATATTGCTTATTGGAAAATTTTTTTTCTGAAGGGTAAGGCGTTCTAACCCTAGACAAGTGTTTGAGGATATACGGATTAACCCTTTGTTGTTACTGGGAATTCAAGAAACTAAACTGTGTCGGCAGCGTTTGTTTCGCCGCATGGACACGGAGCCGTTATGGCAGTGGGAGTTCTCTTAACTGAGAAAAAGCACGTAGGGATAATTAATGGAATTAGGAAAAGACGGTCAGGTTATACACCTGAAAACAGTAAATCGAGCAGAAGAATTAATTGATCAGTGGGTTGATATTGAGGATATGACAAACCCAGTAGAAAAGCTTGCCGCTGCCAGTATCTGGCGTATGCGGGTAAGGGATTATGCACGTCTCAAGAGGGCTGATAGCGCATAGTGCTTTGCCTGTTCGCGGTGTTGTTTGTTGTTTTGTTATCCTTCGCTTCCTGCCGCGGTACTTAGTACTGCATCGCGAACTTCTTCAGGAATTTCATTAGGTTTAGTCTTATATTTAACGCAATGGTTGAATAGTACAGCAGCCGCTTTTGCCGCGATCCGGTCGGAAAACTCAAAGCCGGAAAGGTCGCGAGTCTCAACAACGTGAGCCATGCAATCCTGCAGTAGAGTGATGTGGAAGGGGTTCAGATAGATTTCAGGTTCTTCTACTGTCACAAATGAATTATCACCGTTGCTACCTGGTAGCGCGACCTGTTGTTTTTTACTTTCGTCCTGGGGGTATTTCTCACCCTCGCCATATCGTAACCACGCTTCACGAACACCCAGCCACCGGGCGATCTTCGGCATTTTCTCGTTATCTGGCCAGGCTTGACCGAGAGTGTACCGGCGGGCCATTTCGTTTGTGACCTTGGCAACGTCTTTAAGCTTAAGCGTGGTCACACCGGTGGCGCTTTTCCGCTGGGACTGCTGACCATTTTCAAGCATGGCCTCAATCAGGCGGGCTGCAAATTTTTTGCATTCTGTCTGTTCATTTCTCATATGGGTAATTCTATTACTACTATCGGTAGTATTAAATTAAACTATCGGTAGCTTATTGGCTTGACACTAAGCTACTACCGGTAGCATTATGGCCCGCATGAATACAACGACCGATTTAAAAGCCTGCGCTTCAGCTGTTATCGAAAAGCTGGGCGGCCCATCTGCCATTGCTTCTACCCTGGACATTTTGCCGTGGGCAGTTTCTAAGTGGCGTAAATCTAAAATTCCAGCAGAAAGGGTGCCTGTCTTGGTGCAGCAGTTTTCCGGAAAGGTTACTGCTAACGAAATGCGCCCTGATCTATATCCCAAAGATAGCGGTTAATTGCTGGTGGCGCATTGTCCGAACGGACAAAGCAGCCTGATAGAACAGAATTCACAGTAAGGGACCGGGAGAGATCTATCTGTGTTTGGCCGGTATCTGTTTCCCGGGTACCGGCCCTTTTTATTTACTGGCTCTGCCAGCCATTATGCCCCTTAGACTGGGGCTTTCTGGGTGCAAATTATCGCTAAAGCTAAAACCCAGCTGGTGGTCCCGGCTAAACAGATCAGGGAGGGCAGGCCGATGTAGTTTGACTGGTTCCGCGAAAGCGGCGAGTTTGGGCAACTTGTAATCATTTTCCAGTGCTGGAAATCCGTCATGCTGCCAGCGCCCAAAAAGAAGAGAGACGGCCCCCGGAATCCTGTGTCGGGGTGGTTTTACCGGGTCATGCAGTACCGGCACTTTTTACAGGCCGTCAGCCCCTTCACATTGCTGAGCGTCAGGGCTGGCGTACAGGCAATAAAAAACCGCTATCAATGGGCGGCAACCCTAAGCGGTTTTTTATTAACTCTGAGGTTCAAATTATGCAGTTACATGATTCAAAACGCAAACCTGCAGGCCTGTCCGTTCGGACAGGGGGGATGTAATGCAGTACTCATTATTCTTAAATCAAGTTCGTATGGTTGAGTGGAGTTTGAACCTACAGCAAGCAGTATTGTTCAGCTTCCTGTATGAGCTTCCAAGCTGGTGCGAGAGCAAGCAGATAGACGGCAAGGCTTTTTACTGGATCAGCAAAGAGAAGGTCGCAGAAGAGCTGCCAGCCATATCTCCAAAGCCTGACACCATTAAGCGCTATATGGCCTCTTTGGAAAAACTGGGGGTGATTGAGCGTGTTGTGATCAGCAATAAGACGCACGTTCGTATCACTGATAAGGGCCGCACCTGGAACAAAGCAGAGACTCAGGAAGGTGCGGGCAAGGTAGGGAAAAAAATCCCGACCACCAAAGCAAAGGCGGGAAAAAAAAACCGGCCAAGCGGGGAAAAAAATCCCGACCAAGTAGGGAAAAATATCCCGACTAAGGCGGGAGAAATATCCCGATCAAGTGGGGAAAAAAATCCCGCATATCAGTATACCAGTGATCAAGCTGACCAGAATCAGCCTACCCATGATCAGATAACCAATGATCAAATTATTGTAGAGGTTGGTGGTCCAAATGCAGATTTTCACCCGGCGGTGCCTGCTCGAGATTCAGCCACACCACCAGCATCACCATCAGCCGATTTGTTCGCGCTGGATGTTAACCAGCCATTCAACCAATCAGCCACACCTGATCATCAGAAATTCAACATGCACTGGGAGTGGCTGCCAGGTGGAATGTTTAACGGTCGCTGCCAGCTGCTGAAAATCAACGTGTCTAGTATTGACCCTGACCAGCAGGAGGAGATTTTAGGCGAGTTTCGAAGTTACTGGTCCGGTAAGCCGTTACGGCTGAGTCAGAGTGACTGGGAGCACAAGCTTGCCAAGCGGATGCAAGCCTTGCAGGTGAACGCTGCCAGCCATGGCCACCAGCAGCCCGTGACCACGCCGGCCGGCAAGCGGGCCATGGTGTCAGAAGAAATCATGAACGTTAATGATACCAACTGGTGAGGATACGGGTATGACTTCAAAAATAATCATTGGAATTGATCCGGACTTGGTGAAAAGCGGGGTAGCGATCACTCAGGCCAAGCAGATCATCAGTTTGGATGCTATGTCGTTCTTCCAGCTGATTCAGTTCATTGAAGAACACAAACACCAGGCATGCTTTCACCTGGAAGACGTTGAACACGATAAAACGGTTTACCGGCGGGCAGGTGTACGCAGTGCCGCGGTAGAGCGGAACATTGCTCAGAAAGTTGGCCAGGTAAAAGCGATCGGGCGCTTGCTGAAACAATACCTAACCGATACCGGTGCAGATTTTCGTCTGATAAAGCCGCTGCAAGGCGTTACCAAGCGAAATGCCAAAAAGAACGCAGAATACTTCAATCGCCTGACTGGCTGGACCGGGACAAGCAACGAAGACAAGCGCGATGCCGCCTTACTGGCGCTATACGGCTGATTAGCGAAGGGGATCAAATGATCAGTGATGCCAGAATCATAAACGTGGTTGACCGTTACCTGGCCGTAGAGATCGCCAGAGACTTAAACAGTGAAGCCGGCTTTCGCGCTGAGCACCAGATCGGCCGGTTGATGGACTACCGGGGCCAGCTGCCGGAGAGTGGCCACGGCGGTAACAGCAATGGCGCCATGATCTACCAGGTAGGCATGATGTTCAAAGAACCCCGCGATCGTAAAACACTATGGGCCTGCCGGGTGATGACCTGCCTGCATAAGCGTAATCCCAAACACCACGCCGCGCTGGTGGCCTGGGTACTGCTAAAGAACCGCCCGGATCCGGATAACGAAGCCGACTACCATACCGATGCCCGCATCGCCGCCGCTCTGCAAGTAAGCCGCTCCGCCTTCCTCAATAATCTGAAGGCGGGGAAGGGGTTTGTGTCGGACATGGTAGAGATTAGCGAAGTGGGCTAATTTGAATTGTTTATCGCATCTCATAAATATGCATAGAGACTCTAAGGTGTTGATGCCTCTAAAATGATCGACAAAGCGTAAAGCCTGGTGCTTATCTATTAAATAGTGCTTTCAAGCTATATAGTTCAACTCAAAATTAGACAGAGCTCTATCTGACTTAGTGTGTGGTGGACAAGATGATTGATGCAATAGATTTTAAGTTGACTGGTAACAACGGCAAATATGTAAAGATTGCACTTAACGGTAAAAACCTAATAATTACCGGAGCTAATGGATGTGGTAAAACACGGCTTTTACTTCAGTTACATGGACGTCTTCTCAGCGTATTTGACCGTGATATTCACAAGACAATGGATATCCAGAATCAATTAGATTACTTAGAAAGTAAAATTGTAAATTTCCAGCCGTCTGATCCTGTGTACAATCAGTATAAAGTTCAAATTCAGAACTTAAGGGAATCTCTAGCTTCAGCCGATAGGGAAAAATTATTTTTTAGAGATTTAGATAGCCTCTTTCTTTTAATGGATGAGAAAAAATTTTTATTGCGCTTTTATGAAGCTAATAGGTTGACAGATAATATAGGAGGAACTGGGCATGTCGTTAGTCTTTCTTCAGTAAAGCAAAATGCGAAAAACTTCAGTTATCGTGAAAATTTGAGTCACGAATTTGAAAATTATTTAGTTAGTTTATATAACTACGCATCACATGTGATTGCTCGTGAAGAAAATCTAGGAAAAGTACAGTATATTAATGAGTGGTTTGATAAAGTACAAAATGATCTATGTAGTTTGTTTGAGGACCCCGGATTAAGATTGAAATATAATCCTGAAGAGCAGACCTTCTATATTCACCAAAATGGGAAGGATCCATATAGATTCAACAACTTATCATCAGGGTACGGTTCGATTATTGCTATTTATGCAGATTTGTTAATGAGTGTTGAACTACATGATTTATCTGCACATGAAATTACAGGTATTGTTTTAATTGATGAAATTGATGCACATCTACATGTTTCGATTCAACGTAAAATTTTTGCATTCTTTAATAGAGCATTTCCTAAGATTCAATTTATTATTACAACTCACTCTCCTTTTGTTGTTCAGTCAGTTAATGATGCAATTATCTATGACCTTGGTAGTTCAGAAACTTTAGAAGATCTATCTATGTATTCTTATAATTCCATACTTAAAGGTCTTCTGGGTGTTGATAGTACATCTGATGTTTTAATTGAAAAATTGATTGAAATGGCAAATATTGTAAAACAAAAAAACTTAGATGAGGCTCGATTGAAAGAGTTGGTGAATTTGATTTACCCACATTTTAATGAATTGGATTCTCGCTCTAAGGCATTCTTTCTTCAGGGTAAAAATAAACTTTTAGATGCTAGTGATGGAGCAGAATAAACAGATGTTTAACGTAATTCGTACTTATCCTGCGCCAGATAGCATTGCAAAGAATCAACATAATAAGGAAGATATCCTAGAAGCATTGTTGCCAATTTTTTTTGAAAAATGCTATTTATGTGAGCGTGATGAGATTCAAGATGCTGAAGTTGAGCATTTCGTTCCACATGAAGGCGATAAGTTATTAAAGTATGCATGGGAAAATCTTTATTATGCTTGCTCACGTTGTAATAGTATAAAAAGTAATAGTCATATTGATTTGTTAGACTGTGCTGACCCTACTGTTGATGTAGGAGGGTTAATTAGCTGTTTAATGCCTTCAGTACCTAATGGCAATATTATAGTAGAGCCTGTCAGTCAAAATCCTACTACGCGTACTAATAATACAGTAGATTTGCTAAATTATTGCTACAATCTTGAAAACACAGCTTTGAGAAAAATTAGTCGTGAGTCTCTTTTTGAAAAAATGTGGGATTATTACTCAAAATTATTACTTGCTAGGCAGGTATTACGTAACAAGAGTTCAGGGAAAACTGCAAAAAAAGAAGCTGAAGAAATCATTGAGTCTATGATGGATGTGAAACATCCATTTTCAATATTTTGGCGTTATTTTTATATCAATGACTCCTTTCTGGTTAAAAATTATCCATATTTAAGGTCGGGTTTTTAAATTTTAAAAATGTTTATATCAGGACGTATAGGGTTATTTTTATGATTAATTTGTTGATGGGAGGCGACAATGAGTAACTATGAACAAGATTACGTCGAGTTCTCAGAGATGAGATCTAGGGCCGATTCAATTGCTAATGCGGCTTTTTTATTGAGTGGCGGAGCTTTGGTTGTTTCTGTATCAAACATGATCGAGGCGAAAAAGCAAAATATGATCACGGATGAAGTAGCGCAACTTGTTTCGGCCTCATGGCAATATTTCGCATATGCGATAATTATGTTTGTTGTACTCAAAGCTTATTTGGTTTTCTTTTCTTTTTTAAGGCATCAAATATCTGAAGATTCTTTTCAGAGATTGGTTAACTTTCTTAATCTGATAGGGTGGTTGATCGGTATTGTTGGGCTTTATTGCTTCTTTCAAGGGCTGCTTAAAATGGTATCTGCAGCTCAGCTAATAGTTGTTATGTGAGTTTTATAGGAGGGCTGAAAATTTTTGTGGTTTGTGTTTTTTTTATACAAAAAGTATATCTTGATTTCTAAATTGGGATTTCTGCCCAAATAGTAATTTTAAAACCTCGCTTCGGCGGGGTTTTTTTATGGGTGAAATTTGAGAGGCTTACTTGTCGTCAGGGTGAATTGGAATATCAGCACCACAGCTCAATTCCTGATCACGAAAACTTGTTTCCCAGTTCTCTGCATTTGTAAGCTCTTGGCAAGTAAGCTTAGCGAATCTAAGATCAGCTTCAAATAGGTTCGCCGATCGAAGGTTGGCACTGGTTAGGTCGACTCCGGTTAGGATGGCCCAAGTTAGGTCGACTTCGCTTAGGTTGGCCTTGCTTAGGGTTGCTTCAGTTAGGTTGGCCCCTCTTAGATTGGCCTTGCTTAAGTTTGCTCCGAATAGAATGGCCTCGGTTAGGTTTGCCCCTCTTAGACTGGCTCTTGTTAGGTTGGCCTGGAATAGATCGGCCTTCGGAAGTAGAACACCGTCTAAGTACACTCCAGCTTGCTCATTGTCGACGGAAAGGTCTATCCCTTCTAATGATTTTCCTTCTTGATGTAAAAACTCAAGTGCTTCTGTTTTACCTGAGCTTCCAGGAGAATCTATAGCAAGTAATTGCCAACCAGCTACGATGCGATCTTCTTTCCTGGCTTCTCTATCGCTATTGAAAGCTATTAGGGTCAGGATTAGTAAGAATGAGCTGATAGAATTAAATATACGAGTTAAATGCCAGTCATTAAGCCAGTCAGCAAAGCGATGTGAAATTTTAGAAGGAAAACCTATAAGTTGTATTAACCTGTAACGTATATCGAACATATCGTTTGGCTTCTTTTCTTCCTGTTCGATTGGCTCTTCCTGAAGGCTTCTTAAGTTGGAAATTTTTTGTTTCAAAATATCAGCGTTATTCCTAGGAGAAGGACGCATATCGTCTTCCTTGTTGTAATACGTACCAAATAGTCTTGATTATATTAACCGAGCGCCTTTGGTGTCTCGGTTTTTTTGTGTCTTTAATTCGAGAATCCATATTATGCCTTACCAATTAGGAAAGCAGTCACGCCAGCGCCTGGCTGGTGTGCATCCAGACTTGCGTGTTGTTGTTGAGCGAGCTATTCAAATCTCTAAAGTTGATTTCACTGTGCTGGAGACCCTTCGAACACTCGAACGTCAGCGCAGTCTTGTTGCTGCTGGTTCATCCACGACCATGAAAAGCCGTCATCTTACCGGCCATGCCGTTGATTTGGGGGCTTGGATTGATAACGCCGTAGACTGGAGTTGGCCACTTTATTACAAGATTGCCGAAGCAATGAAGCAGGCTGCTGAAGAGCTGGCTGTTTCCTTGGAAAGGGTTAAAACCATTCTAACTCCTTTTGCAAGGGTTTCGGTGATGATTGAAGGATCAAGAATGAAGTTTTTAGATGCCTTATTCAATGTAATTTCTCGTGTATGTGTATAGGGGCGGGATTAGACGTTGGGAAGTGAATTCTTACGTATTGGCTACAAACGGAAACGATGGCGGAACCCCAGACCAATCAAGAAAAGAAAGACGAATGATAATATTCCCTGAGTAACACTGATTGCATAAATCCAGGTTGGTATGTCGGAACTTCCAAATAGCTGGTTAGCAGTCTCATTGGCTGTTGCTCTGCTAGAGGCAACAAAAGGTACGACTTGCGTTAGCGAGTATAAGAGACTATTAAACAGAGTCTGGAGCCCATCTGTGACTGCAGTGGTTGAGAGCTTAACCAGGCTAATTATTTCATAGGTAATAGAATAGAGTAGGGTGATTAATATCAAGAATTTTGAAGGTATGGTGATGCTTCTTCCGTATTCTGAACATTCGTCAAAGGCATAGTCAAGCCAGTGGTTTATACCTTTCAGCTTGTGACGTTTAACGCGCATTTCCATAACGTGAAATTCTAGGGCCTGCTGGTGACTCCTGTTGCTTTCTGCAAGTTCTTTTAATCGACACAGTCGCGCACCATCGAATTCATCAATAGGTATCTGTGTATTGCGGAGTTTTTTATAATCGCAGGAGATATTGTCAAGAAATAGTTGATGGCTTAAGGAGGTTCCTGTTAGATCAGGAATACAGGAAAAGGTAAGCCCTGAAAGATTTAAGGTACGCTTAAACATACAGTTTTGGAGTGAGAAAGAAGTGATGGTTTCGGGAGTGTCTAGGTCTTTGAAGCTTACGCGCCCCGAGAATTCTGTAGCCGTGAAATCGACCTCGCCAGCGTTGAGTTTTGCATTACGGAAAGATAATCGTCCTTCTCCAAACATGGTTTGGATAAAAGATACCTTACCTTTACCGAATTGAGTCCTATTGAATGATACATATCCGTTACCGAACTTTGCCAAGGTAAAATCAACATCTCCTTGACCGAGTTTTGCTAGAGTGAAATCTACATCTCCTTGACCGAATTTGGCTAGAGAGAAGTTAACGTATCCTTTACCGAAATTTGAATTATAAAAAGTTACCTTTCCATCACCAAAATGAGTGCGAGAGAAAGAAACTGTCCCATCGTCAAACTGCGCATTTTCGAAAGAGATTCTGCCTTGACCGAACTGAGCGTCAAGAAAGGATACGTTTCCCTTGTTGAACTCTGTATTGGAGAAATATACATCTCCTTCGCCAAATTGAGTGTTATAGAAACTTACAATACCGACTCCAAAGTACGTATCTGAGAATGATACATCTCCCTTACCAAATTGTGTTTTAGAAAAGTTAACGTCCCCATATGTAGGAAAGCGATATCCCGCAAAGTTTAAAGCTTTATCTTTACTGCGGTACTGAGAGAAGTCTACTTTACTAAAGTCCACATTTGCTTCGGGAAAGCCCGCGATGTACTTATTCCATACTTCTTTGCCTGCCAGGAACTTCTCAAGTACTTCATCACCTTTTAAAACTATGCGTTCATTACTCATTGAGTGTCGTTCCTTGTTGTCGAGAGCAGGGGGCTACAGGAGGGACAATATAGCGATGATTGATGCTTACCGGAAGAGCACACCTATCTTGGTAACACCGTCGCGATAGATGCCGTCGGGAAGCATTTCTGTATGAACAAATGTCAAGTTCGCTGATTCGTAGGCTGCCTATACTTCATTTGTACTGGCTCGAGATACGCTGTTGGGGGTGAAGTCATGGATGAATACACTGTCAGGTTTAACCAAAACTTTCCCTCGCAGTATTTATGTACAGTTTTTATTTTTATCGCTTTGCTTCTGGGCAACTCTGTTGCAGCGGTGGCTGAGCAGTCAGAACCTCCAGAAGCACAAGCCCCGTCAGACGTAAGCCCATTCATACAGCAACAACTACAAAGCCCGGAAGGGTTGTTTGAACTGTTAATGATAGGTGTCTTTAGTGACGACCTTGATTTAATAGAGCAAAGCCTTATCAACCAGGTAAATCTGAAGAGCACAACAGAACAAGGTGAATCCCCGATATTCATTGCTGCCGCCCTGGGTAATGAAAGGGTAGTGAAATTGCTGCTCAGCTACAGGAATGAGTTTGATCTCAATAAACCCAATAATGAGGGCATATCTCCGTTAATGGCTGCCGTTATGGGGGAGCATACAGGTGTTGTGAAGATGCTTATTGATGCTGGCGCGGATTATAAGGCATCAAATTTCAATGAAGGGCAAATACAGAGCGTTCAGAGCCTGGCGTTGGCAAGCAACGACCCTGATTTGGTCGAATTATTTGATAAGGAAAGGGCAGATGCCCTAAGACTTAACATTAATCTGATCATTGCATCATCCGACTTATTCGATGGGGCCATAGAAGGTGATGTCGATCGGGTCAGAAACAGTCTGGAATTTTTTACCGACACTGACAGAACCACAATTCTTGACGAAAACGGCTGGTCTCCGCTTATGCATGCAGCGGCTAACGGTCACCTGAATGTTGTTAAGTTCCTGGTTGATGCTTCATTTGATGTAAATCAGCAGTACGGAGAAGAGCGGTTAACCATCTTGATGGCTGCAGCGGCAAATGATGATATTGATCTGGCCAAATATATCATCAGCCAGGGTGGCCGCTTTAGCTTGAGACAAAAAAACGGGCTTACGGCTGCCCAAATTGCCAGGGCTGTTGGCGCGACTTCTGTGTTAACCGTACTTGAAGGCACTCATAAGTCTGCAGATGCTTTCGTCGCGGCCAAAACAGGCGATATAGGGGCTTTACTTGGTTTTATGAAGAAGCGAAATGTCTCTGCCATGACTGATGATAAAGCCTGGACGCCTTTTTTCCATGCCGTTAACTCAAATCAGCTAAAAGCAGCCGTTTTGATTCTGAGTAAATATAACTCCAGACCCGTTCATCACATGACAGTACGTGGTGAAAGCCCTATGACAATTGCCATAGCAAACGGAAACATGGACATGGTTAAGTTGCTGGTCAGGCATGGGGCCCCAATAGAGAAAAACATTAAGGGGGATCTACCGCTGGATGCTTTGGCGGCACAGCTTAACCAACAAGAAATTGCTAAATACTTAAAAGCACAACGCAAAGAGCTGACGCTTGAACTTCAAAGGGAGTTACTGATTGCTGGTTATAAGGTTGGTAAACCGGATGGTATAGCCGGCGGCATGACTAAAAAGGCGTTGGTGTCTTTTAATAAAACCGTTACAAAACCACTAAATTATCGCGAAACAATAAACTACTTAAGGTCTGGCAGGGGAAAGCGCTCTTTTTATGTTTGCAATGTAAGTAAAAAAAAGAAGGTTTTTTACGCGGTTGCGAATCTACGTAATTATAAGGTCGGTGGCTGGTGGGGCGTTGATAAAAACAGGTGTAGATTGCATACAAGTAAGATTGGTATGAATGGTGAGGCCACATTTTTACACAGTACGCATTTTAAAAACTTTGAAAGGACTGAGTTAATCTGTGCGCCACAAACTGTTATAGATCATAGTACTTCAAAGAAATGTAAAGCAATGGAGACGTTTTATCATGTACCCCTGACAGACAAAGGGATTGTCGTATGGATAGGGGGCTGAGATGAATCATTTGTCGAGAGCGTCGCTGTTCTGTGCATTGATCATCCAATTATCTATTGTAGATACGACGCATGCACGCTACGTACCCGCAGCGCCTATTGATCCTAAAGATCGACAAGAATGCTCGGATCATGCCAAAAGGCTTCGAGCCATAAGTAAGTCTATTTATGATAAAGCAAGGGAAGCGCGCCGAAGATTTTATGCTACTCGTCCTACACCTAGGCAGTCGACAGCATTTAGCGAATGGCATAGTGGTGTCTGTAAAGAAGGGAATGATATTTTCGTCAGATCAATGCGTGAAGAAAATGAATGCCATAGGCAGGTTAGAGCATATAAGAAATCGGTGAGAAGCCAAAACACGCTTGCTAATCAGTCGAAAAGAGTTTTCAACCAACCTAGAAAGGTTATATTTAAAAGTTATCAGCCATCAGCAAAAAAAATGGCAGTTAGCTATGTGTCTAAACATAATTCCGATGTAGCAGCGATTAATCATGTCAGGAATCAATATTTAAAAAGACAAAAACAAATAGCGCTAGCTAAAACAGCCTGGGGGTTGATTAACGGGCAAGGTGGATGGGCTCAGCGATTAGATTTTGCAAAAAACTCTTCACTTCAGCTAAACGGCTTGAGGAAGGGGAATCCATTATCAAAGATGTTAACTTCATCCGGTATTAAATCTGTAAGCGGGATTGGTGCTGATTTAATTAAACGTTTTGAGTCAGGGTTTCAATCGTTTAACCATGGTTACTCCGGTAACCGATATCAGCCTTATCAAAGTTTATTGAATATATCGAACTATGCGCATGAATCTATCAACCTCGGTAAGACTGACCTTCTGAGTGAAGTCAATAGCATCCGGTTTGAGGATGGCAATATGCATCCGTCGGTGAAAATAGTTCAGGCTATTGCGGATAGCTATGTTAAGTATAAAACGGTGATAGCCAGCCAGCCGAAGAGGAGTGTTGCGGTTCGGAAACCCAACAGAGCCCAACCCAGCCGAAGCAGCCAAATGTATAAAAATGATAATCCTGATTGCGAAAAGATTTCGCGAAGATCAGGACTTGATCTGCTTAACGACGCTGAACTGATGAGAGATCAACATGAAAGTATTAGAGAATCCACCAGGCAGGTATTAATTTCTATGGGTTGTCGGCCAAACTTTTAAGAATGTAAACAATAGGCTCTGTCTGTTGCTCTCCATTGTTAACGTGTTTCAGTAGCTGAAGCACGTTTTCTTGCTTATACTGTATTTATGTACAGTATAAGGTTTGTTCTATGCTTCGTTTTATTCCCATACCGGCACAGGCCGGCATCAGCGGTTTTGAGTCGCCGGCTGCTGAGTACACACAATCTGCCCTGAATCTGGATGAGCTGCTCATCGATCATCCGTCTGCTACCTACCTTGGCTATGCCGAGGGGGAGTCCATGGTAGGAGAAGGGATCTTCTCCGGTGATTTACTGGTGATCTCACGGTTCGAGAAAGTGAAAGACCAGGACGTCGTTGTTGCCAACCTCAATGGCGTGTTTGTTTGTAAGAAGATCGACAAGCGCCGGGCTATGCTGCTGTCGGCGGCGCCGGGCAGGGCGCCGTATCATATCCGTGAAGGGGATGATTTTCAGATTGAAGGGGTGGTGATCCGCTCCATCCGCTTGCACCGGCCGCTGGTGAAGAGTATCTGATGTACGCGCTCTGTGATGCCAACAGCATGTATGCCAGCTGTGAGAAGATCTTTGATCCTTCGATTCGTGATAAACCTGTGGTGGTGCTAACCAATAATGATGGCTGCATCTGTGCAGCGTGTCATATCGCTAAGCGTCTGGGCATCGATAAGAAGTTTGTGCCGTACTTTAAGGTAAAGGAAGATCTTGAGCGAGCTGGGGCGGTGATCCGGTCCAGTAACTATGAGCTGTACGCGGATATCAGCCAGCGGATGATGGATGTGTGTTCCCGGTATGCGCCAAACAGCCATATCTATTCCATTGATGAAGTGTTTCATGATTACCAGGGCTGGATGCCGCCTGAAGGCTGGTTTAAGCATGCCTGGGCCATTCGCAGGGCCGTTTGGCAGGAAGTACGTTTACCCATAGGCGTGGGCATAGGCCCAACCCTGACGTTGGCTAAAGCGGCTAACCATGCAGCTAAACGTATACCGGGCTATCGGGGCGTGGCGGTGATCGATGATGAAACAAGCCGTCGGTATGTGCTTCAAAACATGGAACTGACAGACGTTTGGGGCATTGGTAGCCGTCTGGCCAGACGACTACAGGCGCTGGGGGTTGATACGGTATGGAAGCTGGCCAACGCCAACCCGGGCTGGATCCGGAAGAATTTTTCCGTGCTGGTGGAAGGTACGGTGTATGAGTTGAGTGGCATTGCTAAGCTTGGCTGGGATGATGTACGGGCGCCGAAGAAAGAGATTTACAGTATTCGTAGTTTTGGGCAACGGATATTCACCCCGGCTGATCTGTTACAGGCGCTGACTCAGCACGCCGGCATTGCCGCAGCTAAACTGCGCCGGCAGAACAGCCTGGCAGGTACGGCGATTATCTTTGCCACCAGCTCCCCGCACGATGCCCGCGGCTATTATCGGAAATACATCACCCATCGCTTTGCGGTACCGACACAGGATACCACCGTCATCGCCAATGCCTGCCGGCAAGCGGTGCAAGCTATCTATCGCCCGGGAGTACCGTTCTATCGCTGCGGCGTGGGTCTTATAGACCTCAGCGAGAAAGCCGCCTTTCAGCACGACCTCTTCACACCCTCTGCAGACAACCCCGAACTGATGGCCTGCATGGATGCTATCAACGTGAAATACGGCCGTGACACCGCCCACATCGCCGGGCAGGGCATCCGCCAGAAGTTCGCCATGCGCAGGCAGTTTCTTTCCCCTCAGTACACCACCAGGCTGAGTGATATACCAAGGGTCAAGTGTTAATGCATTAGGAAGTAATAACGGTGACGGATTGATGATTTATCAGGCTGGCATGACGTTCAAAAACCGAAAAATTTTGTCACGTAATAGCTCTACCGGATGGTGGGCAGTTTGCTGAAGAAAAATTTCAAGCATTATCGGGTATTGATTGCATAAGTGATGTTTAAGAACCGGCCAGATCCAATTGCCGGCAAGGCTTTTAACGCATACGAGCGCATTGCCGCGGTGCTTTATGTGAGCCGTAGTATGTTCTGAAGAGTCTGGATGTGGCTAAGGTGTATGTGTCTGATCTGGTGGAGTAACAGAGTAGGATGTTTGTATATAGCGTCGAGTCGGTTGATGATTGATTCTCAAATAGTGACTTAATGCATATGTTGTGGAAATCTTTGCTCAAATGGGTCAATATTGCTGCTGCCTATATGTGATGTATGCATGTTTAGGCTTTTATTGATAAGGATTATCGAGATTTTATGGCCTCCCTAGATATTACATTTCAGCTATATCGTTATCAGCTTTTACCTATTGACAGGTTTCTTCAGACCAGCCTGTTGAATGGAGCTAACACAATCAATGAGCTTATTGAAAGGAAAAACGAATTTTTTAATATAGCTCTATCGAATGTATCTGATAGTCCAGGTAAGAAGAAAGATGTTGAGATTAAAATTATAACTTCCGTTGGTGATATCTATCTTCTTAAACTGGCAAAAAAAAGAAAGGTAAATGTAGAAACAAAGCAGTTTAAGAAAGATGAAATAGAAAATTGGCCGTCGGTTTACGTTGTAGTTAATAACCACCCAGATATTCAGATGATTGCTGTTCAAAAAAGAACTAGCGCATTTGTTAACACAGGCACAGTCATAAATCATTTATTTGAAAGCTTAAAGCATACAATGCAGGGTTATCACTTAACGTCATTGTATGAGCCAAAGTTTGAAAGCAAGAAGTTCTGGCGATTGCTTAGCATGCTGCAGAAGCAAGGTGAGGAAGTTCATTCTATCGAATTTGAAATTGTGACTGCTAATATGGCGAGTATTTCAAAGACTCTTCCAGATGATTTGAAAGCCTTCGCAAAAGCAACTAACTCAGTAAAAACCAGCCTCAAAATTGAATCTGACTCCGACGCAAGCTTGAAGCTAGAGCAGTCTGAGCCATTAATGAAGGGTTTAGTTGATTACGCCAGTGAAGGGGGGGGCAATATACGTATTAAGCTTGCTGGTATATCAAAAACACACCATACTTCTGAAACAATCACAGAAGTTTCTGTAGATGACTTAGATATAGAAGGTTCTGCTGAACAGGCCATTGAAGCTTTACAGGAAATTTTTAAATGATATCTGAAGTTGCTAAAACATCTTTGATTTCGTTATCAATTGGGTTCCTCGTTGAAATCGCTGGTTCTTGGTTATCTTCTGACTTCCTATCTAGTTTTTTTAAAGCTAACTTAATTACTATTCTGGTAGCCCTGCTTGCTGTAAACGCTGCAACAATGGGGATTGTATTAACGAAAATTAGAGATTTGATAGATAAGAGCGGGAAACAAGATTCGCGAAATTATTTTTTAAATACCAGAAGCCAGATGTTGTTATCAGTTAAAGAGCAGATAGGTTTAATTGCAGTTGCTGTTAGTGTTTTAATTCTCCAAGATTCATTGGTTGTTAGTAAGCTTCCTAACTCCGAATTATTAATTCACTCAGTATTAACTGCTGTTTTTGTATATGCCCTGTTAGTTTTATATGACACCGCTAAGGGCGTTCTGATCATTGTTGATTTTGACGTGCCTGAGAAGTAAGTATGCCTGTAGAATCAGTTAACACTACTTCACAGTGGATCCCTTTGTTTGGACCTTTTGTTGGAGCAATAATAGGATTCAGTGGTGCACTTGCTGTTACAGCGTACGGTAAAAAGAAGGAAGAGAGGCTGGCTAGAGATGTTCGTCAGCGAAACAGGGTTGAGCGAATTTATATCTTATGTGCTGAGATATCATCGCAGCTAGTTGAAGCCACCAGTGATATTGATGAGTTATTCCATCAGGCGGCGTGTGAACACAACGGTGTTGAATTCAGAAAACAAGAGAAGTCTAAGGACAATTCATCAAGAGGGTTGCCGCCAATTAAAGAAGCAGAAATGCTTATTGGATTATATCATCCGGAGTTAGCACCAGAATTTCAGCAAATGTTAAAGCAGGTTCGAAAGGTTCATGGATTGCTTTCGCACTTAAGGATCACGTCCATTATTGACAAGGAAGAGATTTTGAATGAAAAATATGAAGATATGTCGGAAGAAAAATTTAATACTGCATACGCATCTATAGAGCGTTTTCAAAGTTTGTTAGCACGACATACATCTCCTTAGTTAACTGTATGTTTGCACAGACTGTATAAAAAACATAAATGTGTTGTTTTTTCGATACAAAATGCATATTCTGATTTCTAAGTTGGGATAGTTGCCCAACAACTAATTTTAAAACCTCGCCCCGGCGGGGTTTTTTTTCGCCTGTCGTTCGGAGGCCGCATGGATATGTCATTCATTACAACTGATCTGATCCGCGCTGCATGCCAGCGGCTGGATTATAAGTTTTTTGAATACGGTGACTACAACCTGAACATTGTCGGCATTCGTACCGCTGACGATAAGGCGAATACGTTTAACGATTTTATTACCGTGTCATTCAAGGTGCAGGGCGAGTGGCGGCTATACGTGTTCGATGCCACGACAGACCCTGGCGTGTATTACCGCCAGAACCCACTGAATGTTCTGGGAACGGCGATTCTGGCAGCCGGCCAACATCCCGGTGCATTTAAGCTGGGTAAGCACCGCGGCTTATATCCTGCACTGGTGCAGGCGTCTCCGTTACCGGTTCACCGGGATAATGATAAGGATGCTGAGCTCGATACAACCGGCCTGGTTGATGAAGGCTGGCATGGCATTAATATGCATCATGCGTCCGCCCGCTGGGTCAGTAAGTTAGTCGATAAGTGGTCTGCAGGTTGCCAGGTATTGGCCAGTAAAGCAGATTTAGATTTCATTGTGGGGCTGTGTCGCCATTCTGCCGCGCTGTACGGCAACCGGTTTACTTATACGTTGCTCGATGAACAGGATTTAAAGCATGCCTGAAAAAGACCCTCAAATGTATGAGCTCATTACTTATGTCTGGGTTCTGGCTGTTTCTGGTTTTGGTGGCCTTGCTAACTATGTTCGTAAGGTAAAGGCAGGAAATGCAGAGCGCTTTTCAATTTTAGAAGTTGTCGGTGAAATTGTGATTTCTGCTTTTGCTGGATTAGTTACATTCTGGCTGTGTGAGGCTGCAGGAATTGAGCAGCCTTTAACTGCTGCTTTGGTTGCTATATCTGGGCATATGGGAAGCCGTGCAATAGCTTTGTTTGAAGATGGCCTGAAGCGCCGCTTTGGCGTTAGATAGTTATGAGAATTGCTATTGGTCTTGGTCTCGCGGTGGTTGTTGTTTCTGGACTGCTTTACTGGCAGATCAAACGTAACGGTGAGCTGTCTGCAGTTATTGATCAGCATCAGGCAACTATCACCCAGCAGAACGCAATCATCCAGAAAGAGCGGACAGCAACCGCTAAGACAAATGCGCAGCTCGCTGAGTCCCGGCAGGCGGTTCAGCGGTTGCAGCGTAACGAGCAGGTATTTAATCATGATCTCGAAGCAAGTGCTGATCCGTGTATTAACTCCGCTATTCCTGCTGACGTTGCTCAGCGGGTGCAGCAGTTCCGCGACAGTAATAACGGAAACAATCCGTGATCCTGTTCCTGATACCTGGACGGTGCAGGTACAACCGCCAAGCTTAACTGGAACTATTGGTGACTATATCGCCCAGTGCGAGGCAGCCATCGTTCAAAGCAACTCAGATAAACAGCAAATCCGGGAATGGAGCAGCGGCCGCCGATAGTGGGTTTGCTCCAGGAACAATTAATCTTAATTCTTTTAGGGCTGTGTTATGCCGGCAAGAGTCCCGAAGGCTTGCCGGCAGGCAGGCTGTCCGAATACCACAATTGAAAGGCATGGCTATTGTCCGGCTCATGCCGACAAGGCCACCAGCTGGAAATCCGGCAGGGCAGGCCGCGGGCGAGGTGGCAGGCCCTGGAGGAGAAAGCGTGAAACGGTTAAAGAACGCGCTAAAGGTTTGTGCCGGCTTTGCGAACAGTCAGGGAGGCTGATGCCAGGCAGTATTTGTGACCACATTGTTCCTGAAGCCGAAGGAGGCACGGACAGCCTCAATAATCTGCAGTGGCTATGCAGTACCTGTAGTGATGAAAAAACCCGGCAAGAAGCACACAGAGGCCGGCTGCGGTCTGCTGGCAAGGGGTAGGGGGTGGTAAAACTCAACAGCCTTTGCAACCCGGACACCGCCACCTCAGTCAAATTTTTACGTGTACGTAATTAAAAAATAAAAAGGGCGAGAATTGTGGGGCGAGTGAACCGACCAGGGCAGGGCCGTAAGTCAAAGCCCGAAGCTCAGAAGCGTCTTAGCGGTTCCCGGCGGAGTAATTCTGATGCAGTTGAGTTCTCTCAGGTTGTGAATATTGATTGTCCTCCCTGGTTAACTGGTCTTGCTGCAGAAATGTGGAAAACGGTGTGTCCGCAACTTTGCAGAACCGGGATGCTATCAGCTGAAGACGCTCATTTACTCGAGGCGTTTGCTTCAGAGTATAAGCGTTGGCGTGAAGCTTTAGATTATTACAACGATCCTGAAACGGGTGGTCCAGTTGTGATTGGTGCTAATGGTGGACCAGTAAAGAATCCAGCGAGCACGGTTATCAATGAGTGTCTGCGAAATATCACTTCATATGGTGCTCAGTTAGGTCTAAGCCCGTCAGCAAGAAGTGCTTTGATCAATCCAGGCGGTAAATCTACTAAAGGCGAGTTTGACGAATTCTAATGAATGGCCAGTTATCCGAATGTAAATGCGGCAAACAAATACGCCCGGGACATTGTTGCCTGTCGTATTCCTGCTTGCCGGTGGGTTTATTTGGCGTGTAAACGCCACTTAGATGATTTAGAAAAAGCCAAACAGAAAAAATATCCATATAAGTTTGATAAGGCAAAAGCTGAAAGGATTTGCTCATTTTTACAAAAGCTACCTCACACTAAAGGCAAGTGGGCGCGGGAACGTAGAAAGCTTGTATTAGAGCCGTGGCAACTTTTCAGATATGCCGCTGTATTTGGTTGGGTAAATAAAAAAACTGGTTTTCGCCGCTTTAAAGAGTCGTATAACGAAATCCCCCGTAAAAACGGTAAGTCTGCAGAAGCGGCAGGAGTAGGGCTTTATCTGTTTGCTGCTGATGGGGAATTCGGTGCTGAAGTTTACTGCGGAGCAACGACAGAACACCAAGCCTGGAAGGTTTTCGAGCCGGCCCGGATTATGTGTCTTAGAACACCAGATCTGGTGAGCAGGTTTGGCATTGAGATAAACGCGAGAAATTTAAATATTCTTGCTGATAACTCAAAGTTTGAACCGTTGATCGGAGATCCGGGGGACGGCGGCTCTCCAAGTGGTGCAATCATTGATGAATATCATGAGCATAGAACTGCTTCACTGTATGACACCATGGCAACTGGTATGGGGGCACGGGAAAATCCGCTGATCCTTATTATTACCACCGGTGGTAATAACATTGCTAGCCCGTGCTATGCCAAGCGTAAAGAGGTTGAGCAAGTACTTGAAGGCGTGATTCAGGATGATGAACTATTCGGGATAATTTACACGATTGACCCGGATGATGACTGGAAAGACCCGAAAAGTTTAATCAAAGCTAACCCGAATTTTGGTGTTTCAGTAACGCCGGAGTATCTACAAAGTCAGTTACGAAAAGCCCTGAATAATCCGCGAACTGCGGCATCCTTTAAAACGAAACATTTAAACATGTGGGGCGGTGCTGCTAATGCGTTTTTCAATCTTGAACATTGGGACCAGTGCGCTGACACAAGCTTAAGGCACGATCAATTCAGAGGTGAGGATTTATTCTTAGGAATAGACCTTGCGTCTAAGCTTGATTTAACCGCTGCAGTTTCTGTTTACAGCCGGTTAGATGATGCCGGAAGAAGGCATTATTACTGCATTTCTCCGTATTTCTGGATACCTGAAGATACTGTATTTGAAAGTGAAGATGACACTGCAGCTGATAGATATAAAGCGTGGGTCGAAACTGGGCACTTAACAGCAACTGATGGGGCTGAAATAGATTATCTATACATCCTTGATGAAATGAAAAGCCTTAATGGTGACGGCCAAATCGAAGAAGTTGGCATGGATCCGCACGGTGCCGCGATGCTGTCACATCGACTAAGCGACGAGAATATTGAAGTCGTTTCTATTGTTCAAAACTTTACCAACATGTCTGATCCGATGAAAGAGTTGGAAGCCGCATTGAAAAGTGGACGTTTCCACCATGACGGTAACCCCGTTCTGAAGTGGTGTATCAGCAATGTAATCGGTAAAGAGTTGCCGGGTTCAGATGACATAGTTCGCCCAACTAAAGATAAAGCAACCAACAATAAAATTGATGGTGCAGTCGGTCTGTTAATGGCCATAAGTAGGGCAATGTTTACTGAAAGCAGCGGCCCTAAACAATCAGTCTATGACAGGACAGACGTAGCATGCTGAGCACATTTATTTTTTTGGTGGGGCTTGCTGGCGCTGGCCTTCTTTCATACGGAGCCTGGTTAGCATATGCGCCGGCCGGGTTCATTGTTGGTGGTGTTTTATCTCTGATATGGTCGTTTTTAATGGCAAGGGCTGGGCAATCACAGCCAGCTTCTGCTGATGAGGAGCAATAATGTTTATCCCTGCCATGTTCAAAAAAGGCGGCAGCGTCTCTGCACGTCAGGAGTGGGGCAACTGGATTAGCTCTATGTCATCCGGCTCTAAAACAAAATCCGGGATGATGGTGACAACAGAAACGGCGCTGGCTAATGCGGCGCTTCGGTCCTGTGTTACGTTGCTTGCTGAATCCGTTGCTCAGTTACCGTGTGAGCTCTACCGCCGTAAGAAAGACGCTAAAAACAGTGAATATTCTGGGCGCGAAAAGGCGGTTGATCATCCACTTTATGATGTTATCCGGCACCAGCCAAACGGTAAAGATACTGCTTTCGAATACTACGAACAGAGTCAGGGCGCTCTGGGGTTAGAAGGCAATACTTTTTCATACATCGATCGCGATGCAGCCGGCTTTGTTAAGCAACTGTGGCCAATTAACCCGAAAAAAGTAACGGTTCTAAAAGGCCCGGATGCTCTGCCGTATTACCAGGTGCAGGGCATGGAAGGCATTTTGCCTATGCGGCTGATTCACCACGTTAAAGCGTTTTCGCTGGATGGCTATATCGGGCTATCACCGCTGCAAACCAGTGCTGATGTGGTTGGTCTTGCGCTGGCCACTGAAGAACATGCTGCTGCCGTGTTTGAGCGGGGCGCAACTATGAGCGGTGTGATTGAACGGCCGAAAGATGCGGGAACAATTGAGTCACAGGAAGGAGTCGACCGGCTGCTGAAAAAATTCGCGGATCGGCACAGTGGTATGACAAATGCGTTCTCTGTCGCGCTGCTGCAGGAAGGCATGAAATATAACCAACTTGCCATGGATAACGAAAAGGCACAGTTAATTGCCAGCCGTAACTTCGGTGTTAATGAAATATGCCGGCTGTACAAAATACCGCCGCATATGATCCAGCATTTGGAGAAAACATCATCCTGGGGTTCTGGTATTGAACAGCTGTCCCTGAGTTTTGTGATTTACACGTTACTGCCATGGATCAAGCGCCACGAAGCCGCCATGATGCGCGACTTCCTGCTGCCTGAAGAGCGTAAAGAGCTCTATATCGAGTTCAATTTCTCCGGCTTATTACGGGGCGATCAGAAATCTCGGTATGACTCTTATGCACTTGGCCGGCAATGGGGCTTCCTGTCGGTTAACGATATTCGCCGGCTTGAGAATATGCCGCCGATCGCGGGCGGTGATAAATACCTAACCCCATTAAACATGGCTGATTCGGGACAGATTCAGTCTTCAATGAACGCGACCCCAGAACAAGCGAAAGAAATTGAGGAAATACTATGCAGAAGCTGATGATTAATTACCCCCATGTGGCCAGCATGGTATTTAACACGCCACTGTACGCGACTCCTGAAGTGGTTGCGGGTGTGAAAGCGGTGTTGATTCCACGGCTGACAGGTCAGGCAGGTGAAACAATCGGCATGGATGTTGAAGATTCAATGCCAATTCCGTCAGGTTCGGGGTCGGCTGAAATGTCAGAGCGGGACCGCGAATTACGCAGCCTGAAAATTGTCAGCAAGATAGCCATTATCAATGTGCACGGTGTGCTGGTGGCCCGCCGCGGGACGATTGATAACACCTGTTCAGAACTGATCAGCTATGAGCGCCTGCGCTCCCAGATTCACCTGGCAATTGAGCATGACCAGGTAGAAGAAATCGTACTCGACTTTCACTCTGGCGGTGGCCATGCGATGGGCTGCAAAGAGCTCGCGGATTTTATTCGGGCGTGTACCGAAATTAAGCCAATTACAGCCATCGTTAATTATGCCGCGTACTCAGCGGCGTATTTTCTGGCAGCAGCTTGCACAAAAATTATCTGCAGTCCTACGGCTGGTGCCGGTTCCATTGGTGTCATTATGGAAACAATGGAAGTCAGCGAGTGGGAAAAAAACGTGGGTATTAAGTACAACACGTTTTACCGCGGCAACCACAAAAATGATTGCAGCCCACATGAAGCTCTGACTGAACAGGCAGCCGCTGAAATTAACGGCAAACTTGATGAAGCCTATGAAATATTTACAGGCTCTGTTGCTGATTATTTAGGCCTGTCCCAGCAAGCTATTATCGACACACAGGCCCGCCTGTTCACGGCACCTCAGGCGCTGGCGGCAGGGCTGGTACATGAAATCATGCCTGCACAGGACGCCATCAACGCCATTGCCCAGCAGTACATTCAACCCGTTAATCAATCAACAATCGGTATCCGCGCTGCGGCGATCGATAAACAGGTTCAGCTTTAGCCCTGCGGCAGAGCTCGATCACGAAGCGGCATAAGCCGCTTTTTTTATGTCATTCAGTCACTAAAAAGGTGAAAAATAATGCTTACTATCGAACAAGCCCGCCGCAAGCGTGCGGAGATCAATGCACAGATTCAGGAACTGGCTGCTGCTGAAAAGGCTGGCACCATTACTGCTGAGCAAATTGAACAGTTTGAAACCCTTGAAACTGAGTTTAAAGGTCTGACTCAGCAGATTAACCGTCTGGAGGCAGCAGAGCAGATGAACGCTGCAGCGGCTGAACCTGTTGCTAGCTTTGCAGCACCTGCGGTGCATGTGAAAGAAGAAGCTAAGCAATACCCGGGAGCAGCGTTTGCGCGTACGGCAATGGCTGTGGCAGCGTCCAAAGGTGATCTGAATTTGGCCGCAAAGTTTGCAGCGAATGAGATGGGCGACAAGGGTCTGTCTATGGCAATTCAAACCTCTGCTGACAGCGGTGGAACTTTGATTCCCCGTAATACGCACAGTGAAGTTATTGAACTGCTGCGGCCTCGTACGGTTGTGCGGGCGCTGGGCGCGCGTGCCGTACCGCTGCCAAACGGTAACCTCGGCCTTCCGCGTATGGCGGGTGGTGCAACGTCTGGTTATGTTGGTGAAGGTGCGGATGTTCTGGCAACTGAAGCCAGCACAGATGATGTTCAGCTGTCAGCAAAAAGCATGATTACCCTGGTGCCTATTTCAAATCAGTTGATTGGACAGGCGGGCTTCAATGTGGAACAGCTGTTCCTTAATGACATGCTGAACGCAATGGCTGTGCGTGAAGATAAGGCATTCCTGCGGGATGACGGCACCAACAATACGCCGATCGGCTTCAAAAAAGTGGCGACGGATGCGTCTCGTGTTATGCCGTGGTCGGGTACTGCGGACTCTGATACTGTCGATGCGTATCTTGACAGCCTGATCCTGAAGCTGATGGAAAGCGACAGCATGCTGGTTAACCCTGGCTGGGCGATGGCACCGCGTACGTTCATGAAGCTTTCAGGCCTGCGTGATGGTAACGGTAATAAACTGTATCCAGAAATGGCACAGGGTATGCTGAAAGGCTGGCCGATCAAGCATACCACCACAATTCCTGTGAATATGGGCACAGGCTCCAATGAATCAGAAATCTACTTTGCAGACTGGAACGATGTAGTGATTGGTGAAGACGGGGCAATGAGCGTCGACTTCTCTAAAGAAGCCACCTACAAAGACGCTTCTGGCAATCTTGTATCAGCTTTTGCCCGTAACCAGTCAATCATTCGTGTTGTGAATGAGCACGATGTAGGCTTCTGTCATCCGGAAGGCCTGGTCATGGGTTCGAAGGTTACCTGGTAAACACCATGAATGGGCAGGGCACTGGCCCTGCCTCTTACCATCATACATAGCCAGGAGATATCACCATGGCCGGTAAACAAACCAAGCAAGAAGAAAATAAGCGGATCTCTGTGGAGTTCATTAAACCCTGGGGTCGTTACTCAAAAAGCGACATAGCAGGTTTTGATGCAGAAACAGCTGAGAAGCTGAAGAAGGCAAAAGTGGCTGTCGAACCAGGTACTGCGAAAGAAGCAGACGGTAAATCAGAAGATCCGGCAGCATAGTAGCAGTCTGAATCAAAAACACCGGCACCTGCCGGTGTTTTTCGTTGAGGATGTTAAGGAGTAGGGGTTGTATGGCAGTTACTATCAAAACAGAACCAGTTGATTTGGCTGTTGAATTATCGCTGGTGAAGAAACATTGCCAGATTGATGATGACATTACGGATGATGACGATCTCTTAACGGCGTACATACATGCGGCCCATCAGCTATGCCAGACGATTACTGGCCGATACTTTGGAAACCACACGTTACTGTTTAAGGGGCGTTTGTCGGATGAAATAGAATTGGCGGCGGATCTTCAAACAGTGGCGTCAGTTAAATATCGGAACTGTGAAGGTAGCCAGCAAGTTATATCTGAGTCGGATTATGGAGTATCTACTTCTGGGCTCGTCGGCTTTGTCAGACCATACGGGGTTGTATCGGATGTTCATAAAAAGGATCCAGAGCCGGTTACTATAGAGTTTGTCGCCGGTATGCCAGTTCCTAAGACCGTAGTTCAAGCCATTTTATTATTGGTTTCCCATTGGTATGAAAACCGCCAGGCAGTTGGGCGAGTGACCGAAGAAACAGAATATTCCGTGAATGCTCTGCTGAAACATTACCGAGTGATAAATATATGAGTGTCGTTCTTCGCCATCAGGTCCAGATCAAGCAGCCGGTGATGGGCCGCGGTGAATACGGCGGCGAGCAAGTCGAATCATATGATGTTTTTCTGAACAAGGCCCGGGCCCGGGTAAGGGTTGTTTCTGCAAAAGAAGAGGATCAGGCGGATCAAACTCAAAATCCAATCGTGTATGAAGTAATTCTGCGTTACAGGCCCGGGATAACTGAAAACATGGTTGTTGTATGGAAAAGCAAGTTCGGTGATAAATCCCTAAATATCAAAGGAATAAAGCCTGATGTTAAACAGGTTTATTTGACTCTGCTGTGTGAGGCTGCTTGATGATTGATGTCTCTATAAATGCAAATTCCGTTCTGGAAAGCCTGCAAGCCCTTGAAACCTCACTTAAAACTAAAGCTGTTCGGGCGGGCCTGGTATCTGTTGCAAAGCCTATTAAAGCAGCAGCAAAAAATCTTGCTCCTAAAGATAAAGGTGACCTTGCAAAAGCGATCGGTCATAAAACCTTGAGCAAGCGAGATGCTGCCCGAATTGATTTGTATCAGGGGTCATCGAATCAGGTTAGTGAAAACAACCCGGGGCTGGCAATTATTATCGGGCCTAATCGTAAAGTGGGTGGAAAGAGTCAGGCTTATATTGGAACCCTGGCAGAACATGGGACAAAGAAGCGTTTCAGGCATTACCGAAAAGCCCGTTTGAAACATCTCCCGGGTTACATGCACGGTGGAACAGAAGGTACGCACTTTATGGCCCGTGCCCTGAGCCGGAATCAGGGCGATATACCGGGGCGGTTTTATAGCGGCCTGGCAAATCACTTAGACCGGATCAAGTAATGATGAATGAGATAATAACGGCGCTGGTGGGCGTTGGGTTTAATGCTGCCCAGACAAATGAAACTGATATTTCTGATGTAGATACCGCCCACACGTTTTCCGATATGTTCTCGGGGCTTGTTGATGATCGAGTTTATCCGGTCCGACTGCCGGAAACAGTAACGTTACCTGCAGTCAATTTTCAGCCGGTTTTCAGAAATCACATTGAGGTTGATGGTGAGAAGGTTGGCAGGATAGATGGTTATGTTCTGACTATCAGAGCAAAAAATTTCCCTGATCTGCAGCGCCTGAGCTTGAGGATTGCTTCAGAAGTTACAGGAAGGTCTGAGCAGCTAGAAATAACCGATGCTTCTACAGACTTTGAGGCTGATCAGCATCAATTCCGCGCCGATATGGAAATTGAGATCACGACACTTGCAACTGCTTCACAGACCCTGCCTGCATCCCTTGTTTATTCAACGTCTGCCCGGGCTGAAACTAGCTCATTAAGTACAGCTATTCGTCAGCGTGTTACAGAGGTTTTTTCAGTTGTGCTGATAGGGCGAGCGGATCAGTTGAAGGCGATCCGCGACAAGTGTAAATCTGCATTGCTTGGTCTGGAACTGCATGAGAGGGGCGAACCTGTTGAATACATCGGTGGCAACCGGTTGGCGCAAAAAGGCCCGCTGATCTACTGGCGGGAACAGTATTCATACAAACGCTATATATCGAGTTAAAGGGGGTGTCTTGTGAATCAGGGCGGGCGTTACGAAATGATTGATGGTCAGCGGGTGCTTGTGGAGCAGACGCAGCCCAAAGGTAAAAAACCACTGGCTAAGCCGAAGGCCGCGCCAGGCACAAAGAAAACAACTGGCAACCCGGCTGGGAAGGAAAAATAACCATGTTATTTCGGAAAAAATTACTACTTGCAAAGATTGAGTCTGTTTATGCAACAGATTCGGCGCCGTCAGAATCTGGTAATGCGATTCTTACTAAGAACCTGCAGATTCAGTTAATGCAGGGCAACACAGTTAACCGGGATGTTGACCGGCCAACGCTGGGCAATGATGAAACTTACCACACTGCGCCGCATACCAAGGTCACTTTTGAAGTTGAAGTGGCGGGTTCTGGTGCGGCAGGCACTGCGCCGGCTTACGGTGCTTTGCTTCGGGCTTGCGGCTTTTCTGAAACGATCAATGCAGGAACAGACACGGTTTATCAGCCTGTCAGTAAAGATTTTGAATCAGCCACTTTATATTTCTACCTGGACGGCGATTTACATAAGCTGGTTGGTGCCCGGGGGTCGGTCAAAATCTCACTCGGAAAAGACGGGTTGCCGATGATGTCATTCGAGTTTACTGGCCTGCGAAAGGATCCCGGTACAGCCACGATGCCCGTAGCTGATTGGTCAGCCTTTGAAACGCCGGTGGCGGTAACAGACGGTAATTCAGCATTTTCAGTGCATGGCTATAACGCTGTCATGGAGTCTTTAGATATCGATATCTCCAACAATGTTGTCTATCGCAATGTTGTAGGCGGCGAGTCGGTACAGATCACTGACCGCTCTCCTTCAGGTTCGTGCACGATTGAATCCCCGGATATCGCGACAAAAGATTTCCATGCAATTATTGCCGGCCATGAGCTGGGAGCAATGACCTTTACCCACGGCAAAACCCCCGGAAATGTCGTTAAGTTCGACATGCCGAAGGTTCAGCTGTTACAGCCAAACATTGGCGATAGTGACGGTATTGCAACGCTTGGATTGAATTTAAGTGTGCTTCCGGATGCTGGCGACGATGATCTGAAAATCACAGTTAAGTAACTGGTTTAACCCTGCCTGCTTCCGTCCGTGGCGGGTGGGGTTTCTTTGTACAGCGGACGAGTAAACGGACAAAGGACAAGCAATATGTCATTCATTTTAAAGCCAATCGATGAAGTCTCTTTAAAGCTGGATATCAAGGAACCTTGCGGTGTAGGTGAATATAAGAGTCACGATCTGGTTGTTACCTGGGTTTATCTCCCAGAGCCTGAGTTAAAGCAGCTGAAAGAAGAAATTGAAGCTGAACAAAAGCGCATGATGAAGGCGGCTGAAGACTTAAAAGAAGGGCAGGAAATGCCAGAGCCTAAAATCACAGATCGTAGCATGTGTGAGCGGTTGATTAAGAATATCGAAGGCCTGCTTACGGATGACGGTAAAGAAATTCCTTATCAGCCGGAGCTGATAGAGCAACTGCTTAATATGAACTATGTGGCAGTGCCATTGCTTGAGCAACTGGGTACCGTCATTTCAGGCCAGGCTGGCTTAGAGGCGCTGGCAAAAAACTAATCGATGCCGGACGGTTCTGGGCGTCCGGTAGCGATTCCAGTCCTGATAATGAAGCATTAAAAGAGCTGATTGAATCAGGCGCACCGCCTGAAGTTTTGGAACACTTCCAAAGCGAATTATCAAAAACCTTTCCTTTAGATCCAGAAAATAACCTTCCTTTTCAGTTATTCCTCGGCTGTCGGCCTCAGTATGTCGTAATCAGCGGCATGGCAGGCACAACGCGAGTCTATGACGGCGTTTCACGCTGCGAGCTTGAATCAGTCATGAATATGCACGGCGTAAAGAAAAAACGCCGGCTGGGGCTGCTTAGGAAGGTTCAGCTAATAGAGAAAGGGGCCCGGCATGGGCAGGGTAAGAATACTTAATCGTTGATTGCTATAGCGCAACAGCTTACCCAGCCCGCGCCAGCTATAACCGGGCTGAAAAACCAGCCAGGGATAATCAGCAGGCTGACGGCTGCAAAGCCGAACTTCCCGCTAAGAATTAACATCAGTGTTGGCAGCAATGCCAATAAAAACAGAATCTCCATACCGGGATTATAGGGCGTTTCATGGCTAAAGCATATAAAACTGGCTTAGTGATCACCGGCGATGCCGCCGGCGGCGTTAAAGCTATTGAAATGACCCGGGAGAAGCTGGGGCGGCTTAACGATACCGGTAAACGTAGCCAGCGCCAGATGAAGGCTATGCGCAAGGAGAGCGATAAGCTAAGTGCATCTATTGCGTCTGTTGCTCATAAGGCTGTCGCATGGGGTGCCGCTTTTACCGGTATTGCTTCTGTAACAGCCGGTTTCAGTAAACAGTTAGACTCACTGGACAAAATCCACAAGTTAAATCTGCGCTTGGGTGCCAGCACAGAGGCTTTATCCGAATACTCAGCAGTTGCAGAGTGGTCCGGAACCAATATTAAACAGCTGTCTCTGGCCTGGCAGCGCCAGACCCGCAGAATTGCAGAGGCAGCCGCCGGCACTGGGGCCGCGAAAGATGCCCTGGTGGAGCTCAATTTATCTGCTGATGAATTAAAGCAGCTACGTCCTGAAGAACAGTTCCTGGCAATTGCCAACGCACTGCAGGGAATAGAAAACAGTGGCGATCGTGTACGGCTGGCAAACAAGATTTTTGACAGCGAGGGCGCCGCGGCGGCCCTTCAGGTTATCAATCAGGGTGAAGAAGCCCTTAATTCAATGCTGGCCCGCGCCCGTGAATTGAATGTGACTGTTGGTCAGGATCAAGCGGCGGCAGTTGCTGCTTACAATGATGCCATGGCCGATCTGTCCATGGCCTGGGGGAGCGTGAACCGGGAGGTGGCCGTATTTGTCGCCACCAATGGAACAGAAACCCTTCAAAACATGGCAACAACAGTTGCGGCCGCCGCGGAATCCGTTCAGTACCTGGATGATGTGGCGATTATTGCCGCAGGCACGATGGCCGCCAAATATGTACCGGCGATGCTGACAAAAATTAAAGCATCGGCTGCAGCGGTTCAGGCAAATCGTACTTTGCTGGCCAGTGAGCTGCAGCTTGCAAAACAGCAGCATCATCGAGCTGTGCAGGACCAGGCAGCGGCGCAGCGGTCCTTAGCTGCAGCTCATACAATGCAATTACGGGCCGCCGCGGGTACACGGTTAGCCGTTGCGAACCAGGCTGTTATTGCTACTCAAAATGGCTTAACTGCCGCGACTAACAGATATACGGCTTCAGCGACTTTAGCTGGCCGTGCCACCGCTGGGCTTAAAGCCTCTCTGGCTTTTATGGGTGGCCCCGTCGGTGTTGCTATTCTGGCGACAACAGGCATGGCGGTTTATGCCGCCAATGTTGATGAGGCAAAGATCAGAAGCCAAAAAGCTATAGGGCCAATTGACCAGTTGGCTATCTCTTTGCGGGAAATGTACCGGGTGCTTTCCGGCGGCCAAGACGAGTATCTGAAAAACAACTTGGTAAAAGGGTTTTTGAAACGGTCATCAGAAGAGCTGGCCAGCGATATCGAAAAAACTCAAAAGTTTATTGATAAGCTTGAGGCGGTGCCCGATGGCGGCTGGTTGGATGGCAAGTATGATGCTGCGCAAAGGGATTTAGTCGGCCAGAAATTGCGCTTAGAGGCTTTGACTGAAGCACAGGAACAGCAAACAAAAGCCCAGAAAGAAGCGGACAACGCCACCGGGGAGGCGAACGCCTCTGGCGCGAAAAACGTTATTGTTACTGTTAAGCAGGCTAAAGCAGTTGAGAGCCTGAAGGCCTCAAATGAAAGTCTGGTTGAATCGCTTCAGTTTGAAGTTGATGTGCTGAAGCACTCTGAAAAAGAACAGTACGTTCAGCGCCAGTTACGCCAGCTGAACGCAGAGGCGACCGAAGAGCAAAAGGCCACTGTTCGGCGCCATTCAGAGGCGCTATTTGAGCAGCAGCAGGCGCTTAAACAGTCAAATGAGGCCCTGAAAAAGAATCAAGAGTCTGTTGATGCATGGGCAAAAATGACGGACAGGGCGATAGAGCGCGTCGATGATGCGTTTTTTAAGCTGTACCGCAGCTCATTCGATGGCTTTGATGATTTCAAAGATTCAATGGTGAATACCGCCAAGGATCTGATGGCGCAACTTGCTTACACGTTCAGTAAGCGGTTGGTAATAAATGCTGTCGGCTCCATTTCTGGTGCCGGCTCACTTGTCGGGGGGCTGTCATCAGCGGCCGGCGCTGTTACGGGTAGCGGTTCCGCCGGCGGTGGCGGTGGTGGATTGCTTGGCAATTTATCAAGTCTGAAGTCATTGGTTGATCTGGGAACCGGTAATTTAGTGCCTGCCTGGGCAATTGCAGGGCTGAATAAACTGGCTGCCACTCAGAATGTTTTGTTCAATCCAGCATGGGCGGCTGCTAACCCTGAAATCGGGCTGGCAACCGGTGCAGGTTCTGGACAGGCTTTATCTGTTGCCAATCCTGCAAACTGGTCACAGTCCATATCAGCTGTTGCTCCCTACGTTTCAGGCATTGGCGGTGCTTTCTATGGTTATGGCCAGTCTGGCGTCAAAGGTGCTATTTCCGGCGCTGCTGGTGGCTATTTTGGTGCTAAAGGTGGCGCAAGCTTTGGTGCGGCTATTGCCGGCCCTGTGGGGGCTGCTGTCGGCGCTGTGCTTGGTGGCGTTCTGGGGGGCAAGCTGGGCGGCAGTCTCTTCGGGTCTGGGTGGAAGCTGAAAAGTAAAACCCTGAATCTTGGGTACCGCAACGGCAAGACCTACGGATACGTTAAAACTAAAGAGAAAAAGAAAAAATCGTTTTTCAGAGGTAGCAAAAGCCGTTACCGCGTTTATCGGTTTTCGAGAGACAGTACAGATCAGCTGAGTACGTATTTTCAGGCCGTGAAGGACGGTTTGAAAAGCTTAACAGGCGATGTGGGGTTAAGCGCCCATTACGGTGCTGCCGAGAAATACCGGAGCCGGTACTCCAGAAATATCAAATATTCCAGCAATAACCAGGTTAAAAAGTACGTAGAGCAATGGACAGACCGGGTTGTTGATGGGCTATCAACTTCTGTATTGAAGTCTGCAGGTCTTGACGACCTGATAGCGATTGACGAAAAAGCTAATGCAGCCTTAATGCGGCTGGCCGGTCAGTTTAAGTCCTTTACTGCAATTACTGAGGATCTGAATTTATCGTTCAATCAAACTGGCGCTGGCGCCATTCGGCTCAGCGACAGGATGGTAAAGATTTTCGGCGGCATGGAACAGCTGCAGGAAAGCAGTGGCTTTTATTACCAGAATTACTTTACTGACAAAGAAAGAAGCACCCGGCAGATTGCAAAACTGAATGGTGTTTTAAATGAATTTAACGAGGAGTACGGCACCTCGATTGATTCACGCAAAGACTTACGCAGCTTTGTGGAGTCTCTGAACCTGACAACAGCCGCAGGGCAAGATGCTTATTTGGCAGCAATGAAGCTTGCCCCGGCGCTCTCAACATTGGGACAGTTAACCGAAGAAGCCGTTTCTTCTATCTCACAGCCAATTACAGAGCAATTAAGCCGTATCCGGGATTACTCTGTGGGGTTGCTGCAGGATCAGCAGCGGGCCGCGGCGTCACTTGCGGGTGTGGTAAATGGCTTGAAGCTTTCCGATAACTCACCGCTGAAGGCTCAGGCGAAATTCAACCTGGTACAGAGTGATTTTGCTGCCCTGCAGGTACGTGCAGAAACCGGTGATGCGGAAGCGCTTGGCCAGATTGGTAACGCTGCACAGGCGTATATAAACCAAGCGGCAAGCTTTTACGCCAGTACCGGAGCTTATAAGGATATCTTCGAAGATGTAACCAAGGTTCTTACCGGTCTTGGGCAGGAGTTCGGCAGCGAGGACCGGTTACAGTCAGAGATTGCCCGCCTTGATAAGGAACTACTCGAAGAGAGCAAGAAGGCCCGGGAGGCCGCTGATAAGCAGGTGCTTGAATTGAAGCTTTTGCGGGGTGAGGTCGAGCGCCTGAATGCTCAGAATGCTGCTATTGCGAATGCACAGATTGCTGAAGCAGAAAGGCAGACCCGGGCTTTTGAACGTAACGGACAAGCAGTAATAGCGAGCCCTTTATGATTTCAGATGATGATTACCAAAACTGGCTGACACAGGCGGCGGCGCGGCGCTGTCTGCTTGTTGAGTTGACGCATACGGCGGGTGTTGAGTATGTGGCAACCGCGCCGTATATCGGGGAGCCGGTAACCAGGGATAATACGCACCGGGTATATGAAGACAGGGTTTCTTCAGTGGTCAGCTTATCTGAGCGGATCGATGGCAGGTCAGAAATAGGCACCATTACCGTGATAAACGATGGTGATTTAAATGCCTGGCACGGTTACCAATGGCGCACCGGTAACATCAGCATTTATTTGGGCGACCTTACCTGGCATCGGCAGGATTTTCGACTGGTGGCATCTCTGCCTAATAGTGGTTTGGCCGCCAGCCGTGCCGGGGAAATTTCATTTTCGGTGTCTGATGGCCGATCGGCACTTGAGGTGCCGCTGCATGAATACAGGGCCGAAACTGAGAATAAGGAATACGGGTTCCCGGCGGTATTTGGCTCCGTCTTGCATGTGCCGGCCGTTCTGATAAATGCCGTTGAAGATGAATACATTCTCAGTGGCTGGGAAGATGGCCCGGCGAGCATATATAGCTACCCAGATATTCATGATTCTGGGGCAGTGGTTTCTGATCCGGATGTGCGGTGGTTGTCGAACTCCAGATTTCAGCTAAAGGTTCCAGCTCAGGGGCCTGTATCTGCCAGCACCATTCGGACCTATGGCCTCAATAAGCCAGCCGAGATCGTTCAATTTATTGCGGGCGTGGCCGGGTTAGCCGTTAAAGCTGAGTTGCTTGATGCGCTGCCGGATCGTCATTTATCTCTGTACTACCCGGACGGCACAAAGACAACCTGTCGCCAGGTGCTTGATGATCTGGTGCTGCAGATTGGAGGTTATTGGCGAGTCAATTTAACCGGTGAATTAGAGGTGGCTGTATTGGAGGCGCCAGCGGAACCGGGAATCACAATAACCCCTGATGATATTTTCAAGGATGGGTTACGGCTGATAAGAACAGAGCCGGCATGGCGTCAGTGCTCCGTTGATTATTACAAGAATTTCTATGTTCTGTCCCCGGGCGATATAGCCGGCTCAGTCAGTGATTTTATTAAAGGCGCGCTGACCCGTGAGTGGTTCCAGCAGCGGACCTTTAAGTTATCGGATGCCGATACTGTCGAGGCTTCTATAGCAGTCGATGTGCAAATTCCGAACTATGACGGTTATTACGAAGCTGACCGGCGATTGCAGTTGCGAAGTGCTGACCGGCAGGTATGGGAGTGTGAATGTTTCTTGGCGCCGGCCCTGATATCAGTGGGCGATACAGTCAAGATAATGCACCCCGGTATCAGTCCGTTTTCTGATGGTGTAGACGCCGTGGTTTTTTCAAAGAGGCCTTCTTTCACTGAAGAGCGGATAAAATTAGAGGTGTGGTTTTAATGGCTGAAAGCAATATTCGATTTATTGTTGTCAATGAGCATGACAAGGCCGCACTGACTGCCAGCAGCGAAGCTGTCCCGGTGGCATCAACGCAGAAGCAAAGCAAGGCCCATGCTTGGCGGACACAAAGTGTCGGTGTTCACTCAGTTACCGCTCAGATGGGGCAAGGGCCAGCGTATGCTAATGGCTTTTGTATGGCTCAGCATAACCTCAGTAAGGATTCCGAATATCGGCTCGTTCTGAAGCTCCAGGGCGTAACGGTTTACGACTCCGGTTTAATTCCTGTTCAGACTTTCTTCATACCTGCCGGAACCTGGCGGGCGGGCATAGACCCATGGATGGCGGCCGATAACGATAAGCTGGCGGAACAGTGCACTTCACTGTGGTTTGATGCCGTACTTTTCGACAGTTACGAAATAACCGTATCCGATTCAAAAAATAGCGCTGGCTGGCTTCAGGTCGGCCGGTTCTTCCTGGGGGTTGCCATTTCGCCGGCGGTGAATATGGACTACAACGCAAGAATGACCCATCAGGAAAGCGGGCGGCACAGCCCTACGGATGGCGGCTCGCTATGGACGGTCGGCAAGGGCTCCAGAAGGCAATTTGATATCGATCTCAACTACTTATCTATGGATGAACGCTTATTGCTTGAAGGAGAGCTGGTGGCCGCTGGGCTCGCGGCGGATATATTTATTTCCGCATATCCCGGGGCCGGTGGTTTGAAAGAAATTCAGCATCAGTTCATTGCAAAAAGGCAGGCAGGACTTTCATTTACTCATAACAATTTCAACAACTGCACAACGAAGCTGCAGTTTTTTGAGGTGTAGCAGAAATGTCGATATCAGAAATTAGCCTCAGTCTTTCAGATTTAAAAATTCAGCCCGGTCATACCATCGATTTTGTTAACAACTTCAATACCCAGCAAGACCGGTTGATGAAGTTTGCCGGTGATCTGAATACTGTAGCCGGTGAAATAGAGCAGGCTCATACAGAGGCGCTGCAGGCCCGAAACGAGGCGGTAGCGGCTCAGCAAGGATCATCAGCAGAGGCGGCGGCACAAAGCGCAGGTGAGGCGCAGGGCTACAAAGACGCAGCTGAACAGGCAGCGACCGCAACGGGTAATGACCGTCAGGCCGTGGCTCTCGATAAATCAAGCGTAGCAACAAATAAACAAACGGTAATAACGGCTGCGTCAGAGGTCGCCAGCGCGCGGCAGGCTGTTGAGGAGGATCGTCAGGCGGTAGCCGTAGACAGAGCGGCAACAGAGCAGGCGGCCAGTAATGCATTGAATTCAGTCAGTCCGGACAATGTGGCCCGGGAACTGGGAATGGCAATTTTTTAAGGGGTGGGAAATGTCCAACAAAATTGAAACAACATTGAATCAAATCGCTGACAAGCTATCTTCTGTTGCGGCCAGTTCTGAATCTCTCCAGGAGCTGGCATACGCTGCGAAGGGGCTGGAGCACTTAGACGCGATTACTGCGCGCCGTACCCTTGAAGCGTCAGTGGTTCCGTCATATGCAAAAACGATGCTGCCATCGTTAACGCTTCCATTTGCTGTTACCGCTGGGCAGTTTGTAACGGCGCTTGCGCCGGTCAGTGAAATGCCACCGCCGGCCATGGCTGAAGACACTCGAACTATCCTGAATTCCACCTACGGTCACGATGTGTGGGCGGAGCCATGTGGGGATAAGCGTGTGATGGTGGCGGCCAGTGATACGAGCAGCGGCGATACCTATATTTATGTTGCTGCAGATGATGACGCAGATGCCGGTGTGACCTTGGGGTCACCGTTTACGCTAAATTCTTCATATGCATGGCATGTAAGAATGGGGAGAATAGGTAAAAGTAACAAGGTGTTATGCGCACATGTTGATGCTTCAAGTGATGGTCGCGTATATGTGATGACAGATCAGGGCGGCGGCATAGCTCCCGTGCCTGGCAGTGAGGTTGAGTTCTATACGGGCACAATTCCTAATGATTATATGGGGCTGGATGTATGCGCCCTGTCTGATGCTCGCGGGCTGGTGGCATACCTTAATGGGAGTCAGGCCGGGGAGTTGCAGCTGATCAATATTAACGGCGCGGCTGTTAGCGAGATTGGCAGCGCTGTTTCATTTGGGGCGAACGCTACTTATTCGATAAGGCTTCACCAGTTGAGTGATACCCGTGCAATTCTGGTGTATGCACTTTCAACAGGAAAAACAGAAGCTCGGATAATCGACATTGCTAGCGGAACTATTCAGTTAGGGCCTGTATTTGAGTTGTCAGCATCCGGCACCAGTTATGTTGATGTTGTTGGCGTCGCTACTGACCGGGCGGTAGCTGTTCTGAGCGCTGCGACCGGCACCAAGGTGATGGATCTAAATGTTAATGGATCAAATGTCATTTCGCTGGGTAATGTTATTGTTCTGGGTAGTAGTGGTTCTGCTAATGAGCTGCCGAATATTGAACTGATAGACAGCGAGACGGCAATTATCAGTTATGCCGAAGGCGCCGGCGCTGGTGACCGTTATTTGCGGCGGGTCGACCTGCGGGCCGGAACGCTGAAAGATATTGATTCGGCTGCTATCGATTCGGGCATTGATGTGGAGTTTGTAACGCCGGCCGTCCAGATCGGTGAAGGCCGGGTGCTGGTGGCTTATTCTGACTCTGTTTCAAGCGGTAATGCTTACCTTAAAACGTTTGATGCTTTGGCGAATTTATCTAATGCTGATGAATGGCTTGCCCTGGCAAAAACTTCCCAGGCTGAAAACGAGCAGGGTGACTATTTCGTCGCTGGCTCGGTGGTTGAAGGGGTTTTTACTGGGCTTGTCCCAGGCTCGGATTACCATCTTTCAGACAGTGGTACTTTGTCAGTTAATCCATTAATAAATCGGCCGATTGGTAAGGCTATATCGTCTGATGTGCTGTTACTCAGAAATTGATTTATAACCTCCGTAAAATGCCTGGTTTCAAACAGGCATTTTCCTAATATACAGTGGATGAAGTCACCGCAAAGCCGCGTAAAATCACAGTGTTATATTAGGAAAATACAGCACAACTGTCTGATTAGAGGGCTTTTTTGGGGAGACTTAAAATCTCCCGCTGGAAACAGCGTGCCGGTTCAAGTCCGGCTCCGGGCACCATTGTCACATGGTCACTTTAAACCCCGTAGGCTCAGGCTTTCGGGGTTTTTTGTTGTCTGGGATTTGCTCAGCCCAGCTGAAAAGCAGATTGTAGGTCAGCGGATCAGGTCAGCTTTTAAAGTGTCGCCGGAAAATGTCAGAGCCGAGTGTCTGAGGGGCTACTGCGGGAATTGGTCTGAGAGGACCGGCAGCGGTCTTTAATCGGGTTAAGTACCGTTGCCTGGGCGCTTCTGCCAGATAAACCTGAGGGCTCAGGTAGCAGGAGCATGGCCTGATTCGGGCAAATATTTCCTGATACGCTAATCCGTACATTTATGGGGAAGTCAGGACTTTTTCAGGATGCAATTCCGGTTATTCAGTTGTGTATCTGGCTGCCCGGGTCCCGGTGACGGCGGGTTGTTTTATGACCAGGTGTGGGCAGCTGTTAAAAAACTGAAAATATCAGTTGAAATAGAGGGGCGATTTTCCTAATATACAGCGCATCGAAACACCGGGCAGCTCATAAGATTACCAAGTTTTATGAGAGATATGACTGGCAAGTATTTGATAGAAAAGCGGAATTAGCTCAGTTGGTAGAGCGGAACCTTGCCAAGGTTCAGGTCGTCGGTTCGAGCCCGATATTCCGCTCCACTTCTTGTAAGTGGTTTACAATCTTTGATGAAAACTGATCGTTTCTGATCAGGATCTATGCGGAATTAGCTCAGTTGGTAGAGCGGAACCTTGCCAAGGTTCAGGTCGTCGGTTCGAGCCCGATATTCCGCTCCAATCCCTTAAAGATTTCAAGGCGCGATGGCAGAGTGGTTATGCAGCGGACTGCAACTCCGTGAACGCCGGTTCGATTCCGACTCGCGCCTCCATTTCTTTCCCTTAAATGATTCTTTTCTTTATTGCGGTGCTTACATCTGTTCGCCGGCGATTTCCCGTGCCTGAAACCACAGAGCTTCGAGTTGTTTGTTGAATCTTACGGCGGCGCTGGCTGCTACGGAAAACTGCTCTCTTTCTAAGTGCTTGAAGGCGGGCAATTGATTCACCTCATCAGGTGCGAATCCAAACTGAGTGATCAGGCCGGCAGCATCCAGCCAGGGGTGACACAGGCCTGCATATTCCCAGTCCAGTAAGATCAGTTGACCCTTGCTGAGGCTGAGGTTGCCGGGATGAAGGTCCTGATGGCCGGGTACGGTTGGGGTGGAAGGGAGCTGCTGCTGAAGTTGAATTGTACTGTGCAGTTCGTGCCGCAGCCTCTGGCATGCGTCCTGCTTCTCTTTGCTTGCCTGGTGTTCAGTGATTATCTGTTCATAGGTATCCCAGATGGCATCAAACTTAAAGTTGAGTGCGGCTGTGCTGACGGAGGCTGTTTGTAGCTGCCGGATAATCTCAATCAGCTGAGCCCGGGCTGCTGATATAATGTCTGAGCTGTCGTGGTCACCGTAATCATAAAGGCAGCACCAGCCTTTGTCTGGCTGGTTGCTGAGTGTTTTTACCATCCAGGGATGGTCCTGAAATAATTCCATAATGCCGGCTTCTCTGTGGCGGCATACCCCCACAGCCCGCTCTGCGGGTGCATTGATGCGTAAAATCTGCTGACCTTTGCCTGCCCGAAACAGATAATTACTGGTTCCCTGGGCATTAAGCGGGCGCCAGTCCGTTATATTTGTCTGGGAGCAGGCATGTGTATAGCAAGATTGCAGGTCGTCAGGTAGTTGCACGTGAGGTCTTTTGTCAGATGATGGTCAGGTAATAATCAGGTTTAAGTGCAGTGTACTGTTGGTGGAAATCCGGGTAAAGCAATCCGTTAAAATCATAGGCTTATGGGTGACTTGTAATCGCTTGGGTCAGCTCCCGGTTTAGAGTAATATGGCGCCGGTATATGAAAATAATTTTTGGGGAATCGTACATGTCTAAGTTTAAGTCGGCGCTGTTGGCATCTGCTGTATCACTGTCTGCGGGAGGGGTATTGTCGGCAAACGTTGCTCAGGCAGAACCGCTGAATGTATATACGTATGATTCCTTTGTTTCAGAGTGGGGCCCGGGTCCTAAGCTTGAGGCGGCGTTTGAAGCGCAGTGCAACTGTGATGTGAATTTCATTGCGGTGGATGACGGTGTCAGTATTCTGAACCGCCTGCGGGTTGAAGGGAAAAAGAATAAGGCCGATATCATTATGGGCCTTGATGATGCGCTGATGGAAGAAACCCGTGCCACTGGTCTGATCGCTGAACATAAGGTGAAATTGCCCGAGCTGCGGGCTGAACTTAACTGGCAGGATAAGCAGTTTGTGCCTTTTGATATGGGGTATTTCGCCTTCGTTTACGATGCGGACAAGATTGCAGAGCCTGTAACATCTTTACGTGAACTGATTAATAGCGATGCCAGTGTCATCTATCAGGATCCCCGCACCAGTACGCCGGGCCAGGGATTGATGATGTGGGTTGAGTCGGTTTACGGAGATGAGTCTGAAGCGGCATGGAAGCAGCTGAGCCAGCATACTGTGACCGTCACTAAGGGGTGGTGGGAAGCGTACAGTATGTTCCTGGAGGGTGGCGCTGATTACGTACTGAGTTACACAACGTCTCCGGCCTATCATGCTGTTGTAGAAGAAAAAAATAATTACAAAGCAGCTGCTTTCAGTGAGGGGCATGTGGCTCAGGTTGAGGTTGCTGCGGTGCTGAATACCAGTAAACAGCCAGAGCTGGCTCAGCAGTTTTTACAGTTCATGGTATCGCCTGAAGCGCAGGAAATTCTGCCGGTAACAAACTGGATGCTGCCGGTAGCAAAAAATACAGAGCTTCCGGAAGTGTTTGGCCGTCTGGCGAATGTTGAACGTATCGGCTTCACGTCTGAAGAAGTGGCCAAACAACGTAAATCATGGATCCGCGAATGGCGCAGCGCTGCTGCTAAATAACGTGACGATCAAATCTGTCCAGCCAGCATTACAGGGTTGTATATGCTGGTAGTCGCTTTACTGGTACTGACCGGCAACATTGCTGTGTCAGTGCTGGCCTTTCAGGGGCTTATTGGTTTCTCAGGGCAGGGAGCCGATCTGAGCATTTTCAGCGACGCTTATTTCTGGGGCGTACTTTCCTTTTCTGTGAAGCAGGCGGTACTGAGTGCTGTGCTGTCTGTCATGCTGGCGTGGCCGGTTGCTCGTGGTCTGTATTTTCTGCCGACGCTCCGGGGGCAGCAGTCGTTTCTTCGGCTTTGCTTATTGGCATTTGTGATGCCGACGCTGGTGCTTATTACCGGGTTGGTTGTATTGTTTGGCCGCTCCGGCTGGCTGTTACCGCTGTTGCCGGATGACTGGAATCTTTACGGTTTACATGGCATTTTGCTGGCGCATATTTACTTGAACATGCCTTTTGCTATCAGAATGTTACGCCAGCAATATAACAATATACCTGATCCTGCCTGGCGGCTGGCTTTGCAGCTGAAACTCAGTCACTGGCAACGCTTTTGTTATATAGAGTTGCCGGTGCTGCGTCCGGTTTTGGTTATGTTGCTGGGTTTCGTTTTTATTCTCTGCTTTAACAGCTTTGCGGTGGTGCTGGCGCTGGGTGGCGGGCCGCAGGCAACCACGCTTGAGGTGGCGATTTATCAGGCCCTCAAATATGACTTTAATATTCCCGAGGCTCTTAGCTTTGCCTGGACGCAGCTGATAATAGCGGGCGGGCTGTTTGTTGTGCTGTACCGAAAAGGCAGTGGCGGCTGGCTGAGTGTGGACCTGCCGGACAGCCATTGGCGCCCGTTGCCCGGCAAATGGGCGGGAGTTGCTTACCGCACCGGTTACGGGCTGGTTTGGGTGTTTCTGTTGCTGCCGTTGGTATCCCTGGTCTTTCAGGCGGCGCGGAATGATCTGCTGGAATTTGATTATCTGGCATTATTGCAGCCGATACTGTTGTCTGCCTTACTGGGTATTATGGCTGCCTGTCTTTCGGTGATCATCGGTTATTTGTTGCTGCTGCCTGTCAGGGAGGCCCGTTACCGTGGCATGACCCGGCGGCAGTGGCTCCTGGAGTGGCTGGCCACCCATACACTGATAGCGCCGGCTATGGTGACCAGTGTCGGGCTGTATGTGCTGTTGCTGCCGCAAACGGATCTTGATCAGTACGGTCTGGTATTGGTGGTCGTGCTGAATACGCTGGCGGTAGTGCCTTTTGTAGTGCAGCAGCTGCGGCCGCGTCTGCTTCAGTACGATGCGCAGTATGATCAGTTAGTGCGGAACCTTAAGTTTTCACCGCTATTACGGCTGCAGGCTGAGTTACCATATTTACGGCAGGTGCTGATTAATGCATTTGCGTTAGGTTTGTTACTGGCCATTGGAGATGTCGCGGTGTTTGCAATTTTCGGGCATCAGGACCTGATTACCTTGCCATGGCTGATTTACAGTTATGCCGGTACCTACAGAATGGATGAGGCGGCGATGGCTTCGCTGGTTCTGCTTTTGATGTGTGCCGGGTTAATGAAATTATTTGTAGTTCAGAAGTTACCTTATAAAGTTAAAGATAAGCGATAAATATCAATATGTTAAAGGTAGAGTCTCTTAAAGTACGTCGGGATCATAAGTTGCTTGCTTATGATATGGCTATTGCGCCCGGTGAGCGGGTAACGCTGCAGGGTGAGAGTGGTGTGGGTAAAACAACGTTGTTGCTGTGTCTGGCGGGCTTTGTGGCAGCTGAATCCGGCGCAGTCAGTTTTGATGGCGAGCCGCTTCTGGGGTTGCCGGCTGACAAGCGACCGGTTGCGATGCTGTTTCAGGAACATAATCTGTTTGAGCATTTATCGGTAATCAGGAATTTAACGCTGGCGCTTCAGGGGACTGATGAAGTGCTTATCCGCGCGGAGGCGGAGCAGTTGGGAGTGTCAGAGCTGCTGGAGAAGATGCCTGCGCAGCTTTCCGGTGGCCAGCGGCAGCGAATCGCTCTGTTGAGGACGCTGTTGCGTCCGGAGCCTGTAGTACTGCTTGATGAGCCTTTTGCTGAGCTAGATGCCAAAACCCGGGAGCTCGCCGCTGACTGGGTACAGGAGAAGGTTGAAAGCACGGGTAAGACGTTATTGCTGGTTACCCACCAGGATGAAGATGTAGCCAGGTTGTCGCAGCGGAACATTATTATTACCGGATAAAAAACGGGCAGTTAAACTGCCCGTTTTTTTATGCAGAAGTTTTACAGGGCGGCAATCGCCTTGCAGGTATCCAGCATACGGTTGGAGAATCCCCATTCGTTGTCATACCAGCCAAATACCTTCACCAGTCCATCGGCATAGAGCGTCTGTGTAGAGTCGAAGATGCAGGAAGCGGGGTGGTGATTAAAATCAACAGATACCAGCGGTAACTCATTGTAATGCAGTATTTGATGGTACTGATCCAGCGCAGCGGCCTGCATCAGACTGTTGATTTCATCAGCGCTGGTTTCCCGTTCAGGGATAAAACTCAGATCTACCAGGGAGACGTTGGCTGTCGGGACCCGGACAGCCATGCCGGTAAGCTTGCCATTCATTTCCGGTAATACCAGACCGACCGCCTGAGCCGCGCCGGTTTTGGTTGGAATCATCGAGAGTGCTGCTGCCCGTGCACGGTAAAGATCCCCGCCGGCGGTATCGGAAAGATGCTGGTCATTGGTATAAGCATGAATGGTTGTCATAACCCCCTGGCGAATGCCAATGGCGTCATTAAAAATCTTAGCCATAGGGGCCAGGCAGTTGGTTGTGCAAGACGCGTTAGAGATAACTCTGTGGTCAGCGCGCAGGTTGTGATGGTTGACGCCATAGACGATGGTGGCGTCGGCACCGCTGCAGGGGGCGGATACCAAAACCCGTTTTGCGCCCTGATTCAGATGCACAGAGGCGGCTTCTTTTGATGTAAATCTGCCGGTGCATTCAAACACAATGTCGATATCAAGATCAGACCAGGGCAGTGCCTGCGGGTCTGCTTCGCTGAGCATGTTAATGCGGTCGGATCCGACGTGCATTTCATTATTAACCAGCTGTATCTGAGTAGCGAATTTGCCATGCACACTGTCGTACTGGCAGAGGTGAATATTGCTGGCCGGATCGCCCAGATCATTGATGGCTACTACGTTGATTTCGTGCTGTCGTCCTGACTCATATAAAGCACGCAATATGTTTCTACCGATACGACCAAAACCATTGATTGCGACACGTGTAGTCATGGTACTTCTCCTTTTTCAGGCAGGTAATTTCAGAATATGAATAAACGCACTGAATTAAAAGCAGTTTTTTAAAGAATCTAAGGATTGTCGACACTGCCGCGCTAGTTAGTTGTTACTAACGCTGGTATGATACATATTATTCAGTATGTATTGTGTATTAATAATATCATGAGCGAACACGATTCAACCTATCAGAAAGTCTTTATTGCAGCGGATGAGTTGCTGGCGAAAGGCCAGCGACCTACTCAGCAATCTGTGCGGGATCTGCTGGGAACCGGCAGCCTGACAACCATTAATAAAGCCCTGAATGCGTGGTGGCAAAGTCTCGGTGAACGGCTGCAAATGCAGCGTCAGCGACCGGATATCCCGGAGCATATTTTTGACATGGCGAACGGAATTTGGGAGAAGGCGCTGGCCCATTCAGACGCTGAAATGTCAGCTAAAAAGCAGGCGCTTGAGATGGAATATGCCGATAAACTGGCAGCGCTGAATGCCCGTGAAGCGACCCTGATATCAAACAAAGCATCTGATTTTTCAGCGACGGATACACAAAGCGGGCAGAAAGTAATTCAATTAACGGATGAAAATTTACGGCTCTCGCAGCATAATCAAAGACTTGAAGGCGAACTGACGAATTTGCGCGATGCATATCAGCAATCGCAGCAGCAAATAATTCAGCAGGATTTACGGCTTCAGTCACTGGAAGCCGAAAAATCTGCAAAGGAACAGGAGGTGCAGCGTCTGCATTCACTGATCCTGAGTCTGAATAAATAATGATTACTGTCGCGCAGATGCGGCTAAGAACACCCAAGCCATGTGACCTGGAATACTATGGATATATATCTGGAAAAAAACGCCACGTATGAGGATGTCCTGGAAGCTATTCGCGAAGTGGATGTAAGTGCGGCGGTTTGTTGCACTGAAGAAGCGGTATTCGCACTGGCAAAAGACGTTTTGGTCAAAGAAAAGCAGGCGGGCGTCACCGTTCAGCTTGTGGATGAGCAGGGTTTTGCGGTTCGTCAGGTGACCAGCAAAACACCGGAAGAAGACCGGCCGACTGATTGTCAGCTGAGTACCCGACAGGCAGCCGTTGTGCGGGCGCTTGAAAAAGTTTTGATGCATTGCAAAAAAGAGGGTGTCCAGCTTGTAGGGTACAGTGACGAACTGGTTGCAATGCCAGCCCAGGTTGACCCGGAAGACGTATCGCCGGCAGTTGCACTGGATGTTGAAACCTTTGGAGTGTATCGCGGTGCGGATGCAATAATTAAATGAGAATAATTCTTTTTAAAGAATAGGTTTCAAAATAGGTAGTCTGCAGTAGTTTAACTTGATTATTCTCAGTAACATCAATACATATCGAGCGTAACCCTTTGTAAATATTATGAGTGAACTGATCAAAGTACTTTTAGTGGATGATCATCCTGTAGTGCGGGCAGGTTTTCAGAGATTGCTTGATAATGATAGCCGCATAGACATTATTGCCGAGGCAAGCAGTGGGCAGGAAGCAGTTGAAAAATACTTCGAAACCCAGCCAGACGTGATAATTATGGACCTTTCAATGCCCCAGGATGATTCCGAACAGGAAGGCATGCAGGCATATGGAGGGCTAGAGGCTATCAGAAAAATCCGTGCAAAAGACCCTAAAGCCAAAGTACTGGTTTTAACGGTTATGGAGAGTGAGCCGTTTCCGGCCCATGTTGTTCAGGCGGGTGCCAGTGGTTATTTAACCAAGCGCTGTGCGCCGGATGAGCTTTTAATGGCTGTTTGTGAAGTCGCCAGCGGGAAAACATATTTCGCTGAGAGTATCAAAGAAAAGCTTTCGCCCGGCAGTGGCGAAGAAGGTACGCCTTTTGGTTTGCTGACAAAGCGTGAATTTCAGATATTCTCATGCCTGGCAGAGGGGCAGCCGGTTGCGCATATTGCAGAGAAAATGTTTCTCAGCCCTAAGACTGTTCATGCGCACCGGGCAAATATTTTACGGAAACTGAAGATTAGTAATAATTCTGAATTGGTTCACATGGCGATTCGTCACAACATAGTTCAGGCTTAAAGAGTTCAGGCATAAATATGGCACTAAAAATGCGAGCTTCAGCTATGCTTAATGGCATAGTAACGCCAATAAAACCCAGCGAAAGCGAGGCCGGTATGAACCCAATCAGGCAGGATCAGTCAGACCTTATTGTTGAGGCCGACTTTATGTGGCGCGAAATCCAGATTGGCGATGACATCTATATAGATGCTGATCACTATATGGATGGCGAACGTAAGCTTTGCAAAGCGGTTCCGTATCAGGTGCTGAATAAAGTTGAAGCGCTGGGCGGCGCACAAACACTGGTGGTTCAGTCATACAAAACCGGTGAGCTTGTGAATGTTTCGATGTATCAGGTATGCAGCTACGAACAGGCACCGACACCCATACAAATGGTTTGAAGCACGCAATACAACAAAGAGGCCCGGTTAATCCGGGTTTTTTTGTGCCTGTCATTTTTGGCCGGTTGTTGATCTGATTCTCAAAGGGCTCCGGATAATCCGGTGCCTTTGTATCTGCAGTTTTTGATTAGCATTGTTTACAGATGGCGTTCATCTGGCGCTTTTTGTGGCTCAAAATTATCGTGCGGAGAGTGCTGTTAATTTTTGTTTCGTGGGGTGAGTATGGTTTCGTGCACGTAGCGCGCGATATTAATTCATCTTATTAACGAATCGCTGTGTAATGAAATTTGTTTTTTATCAATTGATTTTCTGATGGTCTTCGAGGCAGGTATCCAGGTATGCATCAGTTATTGGCAATCTATTAATAGCAGATAATTAGTTTGTTCCGGATGGATGCCGGTTCACAAGCTGGTATCTGTCAGCAATGCCAGATATCCGGTTGAATACTGGATAAGGAGCACATTTAATTAAGATGTTGGTTGGTACTAGCCAATTATATGACGTATAAATAACACAATATCTTATTTCGCATAATGTATATTATGTTAAATAGAGTGATGCTTTTTGTATTCATATGGCGCCTGTTCTGCAGGAAGGTACTGTTTTGTTATGAATGGAACATCAGATCAGATTCTCACGCGGTTTTCTCCGTGCGGAGAGCGTCGCTAATTTTAATTTCGGGTACTGGGTATGGTTCTGTGCACATAGCGTCACCTGTTATTTTAAAGTTAACATTTAGCCTTAAATCATTTTGCTGTGAAATGATAACTGCATAGCTCTTTCAACAAGTCTCTTTCAACTATCAGTTGTGCTACGGGCATATTCTTCTTTCCGTTGGCGGTCTGATTGTTTTCATTAGTTGTGTGATCAGCGCTTTGGTCTCTTCCGGTTCTGAGGCATTCGCCTTCTTCAGATTAGCAGGCAAAGGTACAGCTTCGTGTCTGTTCTGGCTGCTGGGCTTTGTGAAAGCCTAGGTAGCTTGTGCGGAGAGTTAGATGATTCAATGTTCAGGCTCTGTTGTATTGCTCATTCGACTTGTTCGCTCAGTTCGGTTGATCAGGGTTATGTCTGAAATTATTCACTGTGCTTTCGTGAAATGTGCCTTTGTCAGTGCTGGGCTTTACTCAGGGTCTGTACTGATGGCTTTTGTTAATAACAGATCAGCAGCTGCAAATAAGGACATCGGTTTTTCAGTTGAACTAATCAGTCAGCATTGCTCAGTTACGAATCTGTGAAGCTTCTGGTATTTCCAAAACTGCCTTTGCCAGGCATTCGGATCGCAGTGAGATTCTTAAAAAATATTTCTGGAGAAGATCTGTGTTGTGAATGAGCCCATCAAACTGAATGTTGAACGTGGCAGGCTCAATGCAACAGGAAGCAGTATTCTGTGTACTTAGAGTTGTGCACGGGTTTGTGTGGTTCCTGTTTGTGAACATAGGTTCCGGATTGTCTCCCAGCAATATGACTAAGCCAGGTATCTGATAACAGGCCGTTATCGTTGCGGCTGTAAAGAAAAGTAACGGGGTTGCAGCCGGATATGGCTCTATTTGAGATTATATTAAACTTCCAGTAGTAGACACTACTGGAAGTTGAGTGTGTAAATACATATACTCAACACCTTTAAGTTTTCTTCGGAGGTTCTGATCCGTGTCTGACAAATCCTTTCCCGGTTTGCCGCTGTTTGATTCTGCAAAATACTTTAACCAGATCCCCAGAAATGCAGTCTTTCCCGATCAGTCACCGGCAGTCGAAAAATTTGTGCTTAGCCTCGGTGTTGATGGTGCGCTGGACGATTACCGCTATACCCGTGATTTTCTGGCCAGTTACAGTAAGAAAAGCCAGGATACCTACGATAAGTTCCGCGGTGATGCCGAACGCCTGCTGTTATGGGCGTGGCTGATTCAAAGAAAATCCGTTGTTGAGCTCCGTCGGCGCGATCTTGAAGAATACACAGACTTTGTCGCAAAACCTGACAGCAACTGGCAGGCACCAGCAACCGTACGTCGCTTTCTGAGTACTAATGGTCGGCGTGAACCTAATGAAGACTGGCGCCCTTTCCGTCTAGCCGGCGCCGGCAAAGGCCGCCTGAATACCAAGTCCTGGCAAGGGTTGTTTTCAAACCTGAGCGTGTATTTCAATTACCTGATGGCTGAGGATTACGCTCCGGGTAACCATATTCCTATCGTAAAGAAAAACTGCCCGTATTTACGCCAGGAAACCGGCATCAATACGGCTAAACGGCTGTCTGAACTGCAATGGGAGTATCTGCTTAGCACAGCTGTAGCCATGGCGGATGCCGATCAGGCCCATGAACGTACTTTGTTTGTTATCGCTACTCTTAAGTCCCTGAAACTGCGTATTTCTGAACTGTCTGAGCGGCCTAACTGGCTACCGGTTATGTCACACTTTCACCGGGATCATGAAGGAAACTGGTGGTATCGCACCTTTGGTAAAGGCTCTAAAGAACGGGATGTGTCTATCTCTGATGAGTATCTGAAGTTTCTCAAACGTTACCGTACACACCGTGGCTTAACCCCCCTGCCATCAAAGGATTCCAGCGAGCCTGTGATCGAATCCAGGGTTAAAAAGCGCGGTATTGGCAGCCGTCAGCTGCGTAATATTGTTGAAGTAGCCTTCACGGAGAGCTGTGAGTCGTTGTTAAAGGACGGCTTTGAAGTGGAGGCTGCAGAGCTTCGTGCTGCCACAACCCACTGGCTTCGGCACACGGGCGCTTCAATGGAAGTTGCCGCCGGTCGTAACCTGGCCCACGTTCAGGCGGATCTGGGGCATGGCAGCATCCGGACAACGGATGAGCTGTATGTGGATTCAGACAATATGGAGCGGGCGTCCAGTGCTAAGGCGCAGGATGTTTAGGTAGTGACTACCTGGGCACCAGCCTTTCCCTGTATGCCCATGCTGACACTGGACTGAGCGCCTCATCACTCACTCAACAAAGGAGGATTATTCCTTGCGAGTTGATATTTTTACCACTAAATCAGCAATCCGTTCTGCCAAAATAATTGAAGGATAATTGCTGCCGGTTAAACAGCTGTAGATAAGCCTGTTCCTGCAAAATAAAAAATGCGGATAATCGTTTGCCGTCACCGCGAAAGTTGCCAGAAGCGCTGAGCTTTGAAGGTCATAATCACCCCGTCGCGGGTGATTTCATCCAGCCTGAGACCCTGTGAAACATTTTCCCCCTGTCGATAGCTCCGGCCGTTTATCTTTACCATGCGACTGGCCGCGTTGGCTGAATAAATATGTACGCTGAAGTTCAGTTCCGGAAGCTCTCTTTTTAAGCCTTCCGGCAGTTGCCGGGCATGCAGAATCCCCTGGTAAGGATCTCTGGCCGGGGGATTCTTATGCTTTGTTGCGGTTGGCGGCAGTTTTTCAGGCGCCGTGAGCAACCTTGGTCTGATGCTTTGTTCTGCTGCAGACAGCGAGCTTTCACTGGTGGTTTCTACCGGTTGCTCAGAACGGCCTTTCGGCTGAGTTACTGTTGCAGCCTGTTGAGCTTCAGGCTGGCTGGGAGCCTTTGTTTTGTGATCCTGTAACTGGACTTTAACGCCTTTTAAACGGTTCTGTGTAGATGATGAAATGCCGAATCCGTCATGGGGCTTTATCTCCGGCAAGTCATCAGACGTTACACTTGTGGCGTGCTCTGTAGGGATTACTTCCGGATTCATAATGTTTTGTGTGTCCGTTGTTTTCTCAGCCGGTATGACGTTTTCTCCGGCTATTGCCGCCGTTGACTGCACAGGTGTATGGGCTGTTACTCTTACTGGTGTGTCTGACATGATTAGCAGGCTAGCTGTATAAGCGGCCAGCAGAAGCGCTGCCGATATTACCAGCCATTTTGCATTGATGGTTCGTTTACGTGGTGGCGTATCGCTTATCAGCGGCAGGCTCTGCAGTGTGGGTACTGATCCCAGTGTGCGCTCTTTGTCAGAACGTTTGAGAGAGTCGAGAATATATGACACCTCTGCCCTCCTATGGACTGGTCAGTTGTGGTGTGTCTTTTCCAGCCTTTACCGTCAGTTGGATAAGTGTTTTTGGCCCGACTACACCGTCCGGTATCAGGCCGGCTGTCGTCTGAAATTTTTTAACCTGCCAGACCAGCGCTTCATCATAACGTTGTGGTGACGGTTGTCTTGGCGCGCGCCCCTGAATGGCAGCCAGTTGTTTATCAAGCCAGGTGACTTCAGGGCCTTTTTTGCCGGGCTTTAAGATGTGTTTATATCCGTCGGGCGGATTCCAGAACAGGGTAAAATTGCCGGACAACCAAAGTTCAAGGTTTTTCAGCTCTACATAGCGGGTTTCTTCGGCCACATATAAGCGGGCAATTTCACCGTCAATTGCACTGATGGTGGCGTAAAAGATTTGTCCCCGGGCGTTCTGCATTTTGATAACGGTAGGCAGATTTATCCGACGTAATTCATCCAGATTACTGACCCTGAAATAACAGCTGAGTCCGAAGCTGCTGGCTGCCTTGCAAACATCAGGTTGCTGTAAGGGGTCATAATTTTCGCCCCACAGCTCAAACAGATACTGATATGCCAGTGTTTTGCTCAGATCAGCCTGCTCTTCCCCCTCCCAGTACCAGTTTGCCGGGTTCGACAGTGTTGGGGTGGCTGCAGATGTTACCGGGTCAGATGCGGCGGGTTTTCCAGTAATTTCAGCTTCAGGCTCCACCTCCTGAGGCGGGGTAAGTAGTGCAACGTTGCGGGTAGGCGTGGCATCGTTTTGTTTGTGCTGATCTGTCTGGTCTGACGGAGTGTTTTCAGGTGTTTGTATATCTGTATTTTGGCGTTCAGGCTGCTCTGCTTCTTCAAAGCCTTTAACGGTTACTGATGAAGCATGTCTGTTTGTTAATTTTTCCGGTTCTGTACGGTCGGCTGTTGTGGCGGCTATCGCCGGTGTTTCCGGGAATGTGTTAACTGTATCTGTTTTGTCTGTTTGGTGATTCACCAGCGCCTGTGCGTGGCTGATCAGTGCCTGATAGCCTGGGTAGCCAAAGATCAGAAAGCCGGCAATGACTGATACCAGAACACCTGACCAGACCGGCTTAATGAATTGCGGGAGGTATTTTTTCTTTACCTGTTGCTCACCGAACACTTCCCCTGCAGCCTTACCCAGAACGTCTATTTTGACTGTATTTTCCCGCTGTACGTAGGCGCCCAAAAGCGCCCGGTCACAGATGATGTTGATCAGTCTGGGAACACCTTTTGTCAGCTTATATAGCCGTTTTGTGGCGTCCAGATTAAACAGGGGGCAGTCTACGCCTGCCACCGCCAGACGGTGATTAATATATGCCTGAATTTCATCCGGCTGCAGTGCTTTAAGGTGATACCGGGCGGTGATTCGCTGATTGAGCTGACGCAGCATGGGCTGGGACAGCAGTTCAAGCAGTTCCGGCTGGCCCACCAGAATAATCTGTAACAGTTTTTGAGTATTGGTCTCCAGGTTGGTCAGAAGGCGAACAGTTTCAAGGACATCGGTCGAAAGGTTTTGTGCTTCATCGATGATCAGCACCGTATTTTTGTTATGGCGGTGGTTTGTAATCAGGTGCTGGTTAATCCGGTCTACGTATTCTTTCAGGCTGCGGGAGTCGGCTGTTATGAAGATACCGAGATCATCACAAATGGTGGCCAATAATTCGGTAACTGTGTATTTGGGGTTAAGAATCAGGGCAACTTCGGTGTTCTCAGGAAGCTGTTCAAGCAGGCACCGCGTCACAGTGGTTTTACCGGTTCCCACTTCACCGGTCAGCAACACAAAGCCGCCGTTACTGTTAATGCCATACAGTAAATGTGCCAGTGCTTCTCTGTGTTGCTCACTCATATAGAGAAAACGAGGATTGGGTGCAATTGAGAATGGCGGCTCAGTTAACCCAAAATAATGGCTGTACATACCGGTTCTCCTTTTATAGCCCTTTAACTATAGAACCTGAATATCAAAGCCGCGCACGTAAAAAGCGTATAAATGACCTGTTTTGATGTGATTCACCAAGTTTACAGTTGCTCCGGTAATGTAACTCATACAATACACATTAGTGTTGCGCAGATTTCACCCACAATGCGGTATCTGTTACTAGAATTATGCTTGCGTCCCCTGAAACAGGGGCGTTTAAATAATAAAAAAAGCCCTCTACAGGAAATTTATAGCACCATGGATACGTTCATTCAGGGTGCTGCCGCTGGTGGAAATGTAAGAAAAGCGGTCTATCTCGATCTGGCGGATAAGCACCAGTACAACATTAACAGGTTCCCGTTTTCAGACTGGTCTGTTGACCGTGTGACGACTGAATACCGGGCAAAGAATTTAATCAGTAATCAACATTATCTCGTGGGTATGGTTTATCTCAGTTACCTGACTGACGAGCAACGTGAAAAAATTATAAATCTGATCGGGTATGAATACGGCACTGTCTGGATTGCCCTGGTTGAAGAAGGAGATCTTGAAGACAGCCGTTTACGGTCACTTATTTACGAAAATTTTTATGATTACTTCACCCTCCCCCTGGACAGCAGTCTGGTTAACCTGAAGGCGGTTATGGGGCACGCCTATGGGATATCTCTGCTTCGGGTGGCCAGTGAGCGGGAAGAAGATTTCATAAAAACCAGTGAAATGGTCGGTGCTAGTGAACCCATGCGGCGGATATTCGAAATGATCCGAAAAATATGTATGGTGGATGCATCTGTCCTCATCTCCGGTGAAACAGGCACGGGTAAAGAGATGATTGCCCGGGCAATTCATCAGCGTTCTTCCCGCTGTGAAGGCCCTTTTGTGGCAATTAACTGCGGTGCGCTGCCGGATACTCTGATTCACTCAGAGCTGTTCGGTCATGAAAAAGGCGCATTTACCGGCGCCCATGAACGAACGATCGGGCGTCTGGAATCTGCGCATAACGGCACATGTTTTCTGGACGAAATTGGCGATCTGCCCCTGCCGTTGCAGGTGTATCTGTTGCGCTTTCTTGAAGAGCAAACCATCGAGCGGGTTGGCGGCAGTGAGTCATTTAAGATTGATACCCGTATCATTGCCGCGACGAATGTTAATCTTAAGAAAGCTGTGGAAGATGGCCGCTTTCGCAAAGATCTGTTCTACCGGCTGAATGTGCTCAATATTCATACGCCAAACCTGGCTGAGCGTTTTGAAGATATTGAACTGCTGGCAAAGTATTTTTTCCGTCATTTTGCGAAAGAATACAACACCCAGTGCAAAGGCTTTTCCAAACAGGCGCTGTACACAATGAGTAATTATGAGTGGCCGGGCAATATTCGCGAGATGATCAACCGTATCCGTCGGGCGCTTATCATGACAGATAACCGGCTGATTACCGCAGATGATCTCGGTATGTCGAGCCAGGACATTACGCATGAGATCGTTTCGCTGGATAAAGCCCGGGATAAAGCAGAGGAACTTGCGGTGCGCAGTACCCTGCATTACGTAAAAGGCAATATATCCAAAGCGGCAAAATATCTGGGTATATCCCGGGTGACGCTTTACCGCCTTATCAGGAAATACGACTTACAGGTCTGAACTGTACAGGTGGCGAAACAATTTGAATTTATTTCATGATGTAAATTCAATAACTTATTGTTTTTAAATGAATATTAACAGTGGCTCAAACGTTGCATTACTCTTTCGGGGGAAGGAGGAAAACGGTCATGCGCGTCACTGGCACAGTCATTAATCAGGCTGATCCGGATAAGTCTCTTCGTGAAGATTATTCCAGTAAGCTTCCAGTCCTTATCGATTCTGACAGCACTTCACCTAAGTGGAATCAGGCGCTGTTACAGGATATCCGCCGGCACCAGCAGCGTGCCATGCACCATTCCATACACTGGTCTTCTGCACCCTACATTATCTTCTGGGACGAACTGGCTGAGGATTGGCACGCAGATTACCCCCACCATTTACCAAAATAGGCGGTCTTTGACCGCGACTCTTCTGAATTTATCCCGCAAAAGCGATCACATTTTATACAAAAGTTTACACTTTCTATCAGACAACTGTATAAGACTTGTACAGTTTGAGGTGCTAACATGTCGCGCAGTTTACAGGGTGTAACACAGCTTAAACAGTTCAGTACTGTGGGCAGGCTAAACAAAGCATCCAATTGATACAGGACATCATGTATAGGTCAGCCTTAAATATGGCTGCTTATATTGCAGGTGGAATAGCCATATGGAACAGACAGTATCTGCTGAAGTAAACAGCAGACGTACAGAATAGAAAGATCCTCTCCAGACAAAGGCACAACCTGAGTAATCAGGTTTCGCAAAGTTACGGATCCCGGTTTGTCTCAGACGGGACCGCCGAACTGCCAAAAAGAGAGAATTCGTCCCTACCTTTGCAGCCCTGCGTTGCTGAGGATCTTTCGTTACATATTTTTAACAGAGATCCTCATGGCTTTACTCAAAAATTCTTTCGTGCGCGCCATCAGCTCACTGAGCTTTGTTTCTTTTATAGGGTTATCCGCAGCTGAGGTTGTGGCCTCTTCCCATGTTTCCCATGTTCATTCAAAGGGCGTATCCCAGGGCGCTGGCGAGAATACCACAAAAGGTATGCCGGCACATATCCGTGAAAAGCTCCAGAGCCGGTTGGAACTCGAAGGCACTATTGAGAAGGTATATGAAGACTTCCCGGACGGCAGCCATCAGCTTAATCACTATCTGATAACCGGTAATGACCGTTTCCCGTTGCATATGTATGGTCAGCAAAAAAACCTGCGCAGCGGACAGAAAGCACGGGTACGGGGCTGGGCGTTTAAAGGCCAGCAGAATGATGATCAGATCGCCGTTGAAACCGGTGATGATATCCTGATCATGGGCGCTACCGGTGGGGATAACGGCGGCACTGCCGGCATTATGCCGAATACCTTTGGGGAGCGTAAGATAGCGGTTTTCCTGGTGAATTTTCAGGACTCACCAAATGATAAGCCGTGGACGACCAGCCAGGTCCGGGACAACGTATTTGGCCTGGTAAACGATTTCATTCAGGAAACGTCTTATAACCAGACATGGCTGAGCGGTGACGTGTACAACTGGATCACCCTTCCTCTGGATGGCAATACCTCCTGCCCTTCGAACTATCACCTGCAGGTGGATCAGATAGCCCAGAATCAGGGTGTAAACCTGGCCGATTATGAGCACATCATGTACATGATCCCACCTGACAGTGCCTGTTCAACCAATGCCGGCACCGTTGGCAGCAACGGTGTATCCCGTGCCTGGATCAGTTCTCCCCTGTCGCTGGATATCGTGGCCCATGAGTTTGGTCACAACCTGGGGCTTTCCCATGCCCACAGCCTTAACTGCCAGAACGGTGTGCTTGAGAGTAACTGCCAGTCTGCAACTTATGGCGATTTGCTGGATATCATGGGTACTAACGTTGGTCATATGAATGCTTTCAACAAATCATTACTCGGCTGGCTGGGTTACGGTCAGTCACCGGCGGTAACAACGGTTACTTCCTCAGGAATCTATGAGATTGCCCCGCTTGAGTCCAATACTACTGGCAGCAAAGCGCTTAAAATCGCCGCCGGTAACGATGCAACAACCGGTGATACAGTGTGGTACTACCTGGAATACCGGCAGCCGATTGGCTTCGATGCAGAGCATTTCGAAGACGGTTATGAGCGCTATCCTGAAAACCTGGCGAACGGTGTGATTTTCCACCGTGCAACAGGCACCCAGAGTAACAGCAGTTATTTGCTGGATATGACACCGGACAGCATTACCAGTTTTGCCAGCTACGATTTCCGCGATGCTGCTCTGGAAGTCGGCCAGACGTACATTGATGATGAATTTGGTATCTCCATTACACCGGTCTCGAATACCGCTAACGGTATCAGTATCAGCGTGTCTCTGGACGGTACCGCACCGGACCCCGTTCCGGATACCAATGCTGCGCCGGTTGCAGTGAATGACAGCGCGGCAACCAGCGAGAATGCCACGGTAACGGTCAATGTGCTGGCTAACGATAGCGATGCTGACGGCGACAGTCTGAGCATTACCTCTGTTTCAGGCGTGAACGGTTCTGCTCAGATCAGTGGCGGTAATATTGTGTTTACGCCGGCCAGTGGTTTCAGTGGTACAGAAAGCTTCAGCTATACACTGTCTGATGGCCAGGGTGGTACTGACAGCGCAACGGTTACCGTTACTGTGACAGCAAACAGCCAGAACAATGCCCCGGTTGCCAAGAATGACAGTGCCAGTACGAATGCGGGAACAGCAGTAACGATTGCCGTATTAAACAACGACAGCGACAGCGATGGCGACAGCCTGACGATCACTGCCGCTAACAGCTTGCAGGGCAATGTCAGCATCAGTGGCAGCCAGCTTGTATTCACCCCGGCCAGTGGCTTTACCGGTACTGCAACTGTTAACTACAGCATCAGTGATGGTAACGGTGGTACCGACAACGGGGCAGTCTCTGTTTCTGTGAATCCGGTCTCATCAAACACAGCACCGGTCGCGGTTGCGGACCTGGCACAGATCAGCAGTAAAACCACAGTTCAGATCGCTGTTCTGGAAAATGATTATGATGCGGAGAATGATACGCTGACCGTTGCAGGTGTTACTCAGGGCAGTAAAGGTACTGTCAGTGTCAGCAACGGTGTGCTGGTGTATTCACCGCATAAGAGTTTCAAAAACTCCGACAGCTTTACCTACACCATAAGCGACGGTAAAGCCACGGCAACGGCAACCGTGACTGTGCAGTTATCATCCGGTACGGGTGGAGATGACAGCAGTGGTGGCGGAAATAAAGGCAAAGGCCGTAATAAGTAACCGGCAAGATTGAATAGCTGTAAGAAAACCGGCCCGGAATGGGCCGGTTTTTTATTACTCCGTTTACTCAGTTAACAGATAAGGATTCATGTCCGGGCTGGGGCATTCGGACGGTAACCCTGGTGTGTCGGATACGCAGATTGAACAATTGGCATCGTCATCATCGGAGACTTGCGCTCCAGAGAAGATCCCTTCTGCCATCACAACGGCTGTATTAGAGAACAGAGCCTCAGGGGTTTCGCCTTGCATGTACACAGTAAACAGTGAATAGATACCGTCACCGTGCAGCAGTGTTTCGCCGGTAGGCATGCTTGGGTAATAGCAGATATTCAGATCTTTATAGGCACCCGGTGCCAGATCATTTATCGGCAGGTTCTGATCAAGGGCGATTTCATCCACCAGAACAATGTTGGTCAGTGTTTCATCATTACCGTTGTTGGTAACGCGGATATCAACACAGGCCTGCACACCCAGAATGGTTGCTTCGCCAACGGTGACCTCTTTTAAACGGATCATCGGATCAGCACAGCTCTTTTCAATCACCACGCTTGGTGGTGCGAAATCAGGGCAGCTTGCATTGCTGTCATCGCTGACAGTTGGCTGGTGGCCAAACTCGGTATCAGCGGTAACAGTCACTTCGTTATAACCATTGTTAGGCAATGGAGTGGCGGAATCACAGACCACGCTGATGGTGGCCATAGCGTCTTCACCCAGTTGCTCAGGTACATTGGTTATATTACAGCTGGCGACATTTGTCAGTGAGTCATCAACCATGAAGTTATTAAGTACGCCGTCACCACTGTTAGTGACTTTAACTTCATAGGTGTAACGGGCGCCGTTTTCACCATTGTTGAGTAATTGCGGTGCTGAAGGACAGCTTTTCTCAACGGTGATGTCCGGGCTGCCTGGCAGATAGCAGAACGAGATATGGCTCAGGCCACTGAATTGTTCTTTTCTTGGATGTAAGGGAGAATGCAGATTACCGTCGGTGCTGATGCCTGTACCCGTGTAATCATACATGTTGCCGCCGATTGGGCCGCCTTTTACAAAAATCCCCTGAATCTGGCCCTGAAAGTTCTCCCATTTGAATGTGTTATTCCCGGTCAGGGTAATATCGACGTAAGGGTTTGAGAGATAGTCCTCAGGATGCAGCTTAATTTCCAGCAATCCGGGGATTCCGCTCACCTCACCCAGTTGAGAACAGGTTGGGTTGCCCTCATAAACATGCGGAACTATTCCGCCCGGATCGGTTGGTGAGCCCGCACGGTCCTGAAAGTCCGTGTGGCCTGCATTTGCTGAGACCGAAAGCATCATGGCACAGAGCCCCCCTACTGCAAAACTCCACAGTCTTTGGTGGGGTGTGCCGTTAGTACAGCCATTATAGTCAGATGTTATATAAGACATGGCTTGTCCTCCTTTTGGTTAAAGACTGCTGTCAGGTCGTTCTGGCAGCCCTTAGAAGAAGCAGGAACTCTGCCCCTGCTTCTGTGACAAGCGCTGAAACAACATTCCCCCGAACAAGCCTGATTACAGCACTTTGTATATAGTGAGCATATACCGTGCCATGAATATAACTTATTGATATCAGGTGGTTATTGGAGAGGTTTAGTGCTTTTTTTCCCCGCTTAGTAAGGCAGTGTTTACACATCGGTAATTCACCGTGAACTATGTGTAAAGATGATGAAACTGAGGTTTCTGGCACAGGTTCAGCAGGTAAATTTAACGGCGAAGAATAAAAAAGCGGGGGCCGATGCCCCCGCTATGCTATGCCTCTGTGTTACTGAGTAATCATATTAATTACACAATTCACAGGTTGCACTGTCAGACTTGTCTTCAGGATCACCCTGAGTCAGTACGCCTGAGAATGCGGCAGTTGCTGTGTTGGTGAATGTTGCTGTGCCCTGCTCAATGATTGGGCCAAGGTCAGCATCAGGCAGATAAGTGGTCTTGATGACCAGAGTCTCACCCACATCTAACCGGCCATTACAGCCAGCATTGGTACATGACATTCCGGCAGGACCACTGACTTTCTCAACGGTTTCTGCAAGGGTGTCAGTCAGCAGTACGTTAAGATCCTCATGATCGCTGGTATTACCTGAGTTGGTGACCGTGATCAGGTTAGTGATCTCGACGGCCAGTGCCCCCTGGTGTGCAACCAGTGCAACGCCATCCGGGTCAGCCTGAGTACCGCACTCTTTAACGATGGTCAGGTCACGTAACGGTGCCAGAGCGCATGTCAGTACGCTGGCGGTATCACTGGCAGATTCGTCAACAAGGTTATCAACCAGATAATCTGCACTGGCTGTTATTGTATCGGAATGGTCGGTGTCATTGGTTTTAGTCAGTGAACCTGAATAAGCCACAAGGTCACCGATTTCCATGGTGCCACTGCCCAGAGTGAGGTTAGCCTCACCGGCATCCTGAATACCGTTAACAGTCACAGACTCATACCAGGCAACAAAGTTGTTTGGTGTGATGCCTGAACCGTCGGTAGCCACGTCAGCCAGGTCGACATTCGACAGCAGGACGTTACCGGTATTTTCAATGGTACCGCTCAGCGTTGCCTGATAAGTATCATTGTTTATCAGCGCGGCTGTGCAGTTCTTCGTCACTGCAAGGGTTGGGTTAGACGCAAAGCATGCCGCGATGGCTTCTTTGGTATCTATCAGAGAGCCTCCACCGGTGGTAGAGTACGCTTCTGCGGTAACCGTATCCGTAAAGTTCAGATCGGACAGGTCCGGATTGGCCACGGTGTAATGGCCTTCGTAACGAACCACAGTACCACCGGGTACGACGACAGTCGGTTCGCCTGCAGTACCGGTGTTGGTGATAGCTGTATCACCACCGTCACAACCGTCTCCGCCTGTATCGATGCAGAATGCATCAAACACAGCGACACCGCCGGGGGCAGTATCAGTCAGGTCAATGGACAGAGAAGCGACACCGGTATTATCAATGTTACCGGCAAAGCTGACGGTTACCTGGGTATCGTCACCGTTAATATCGGCTTTACAGAACTTATCGACTTCAAAACCGCACAGTGGGAACGCGCCAGTAATGAAATCTTTCAGCTGAGCAGTAAATGAGCTGGAAGAACGGGTTTCGGCCATGAAGCTGGCAAAGCAGCCGTCACCACCGACCAGTTGAGTGATGTTAATACCCCCTTCGAAGAAGGTTTCATATGGGAACTGGTTAACAAAACCGTCTTTTGAGGTATAAGGCCATGGGCTGGCAGTCGGGTCGTTAGGGCCGTTTTCATCGTTTGAAACAGCACAGGCCAGATCAGCACCCGGACCACCACAGATTGCACCGGCACCGGACTGACCTTCAATTAAGCGCAGGTTTCTGGCGGCACAGTCTAAAGGACCAGGGTTATTGCTGGCAGCTTTAGGACAGGTTTCATCCCATACCAGCACCTGGATTAACGGTACAGCATTGTTAGCCTGCGGGAAGTTGACCAGCACCAGAACGTCACCGTTGCTGTACTTGCCGTTACTGAAGGTGGCTGATGTGTGATTCCCGAAAAACTGTCCAAAATCCGGGTCCTGAGGGTCATCAATGATGCCAACCTCTTCAACGAAGAACCAGAAGCCCAGAAAGGTGTCACCGGCATTTGCAAAGCGGTCAGCACCAAAGTAGACCGTCAGGTCGCCGTTGTCATTATATGCGGCAGCGAAGGCGTCGCGGATATCACTTTTATCCGGTACTGAGCCGTCTCCCCAGCTCCAGTCGCTGACATCATGGATGTCTTTGTTACCGCCGCCGAATATGGAAATATCTGCGTTCTCGGAAACAAATGTAAAGACATCATCGTTACCGTTGTTTGTTCCGTTGATTAAGTCATCATAGAGGGTTTCCCAGTCATCGGGTTCTGTTGCCGCAGCATCATCAACCGCATTCCCTTCGAGCTGAAAGAAACCGTCATGTACAGCATGGGCTGACACGGATGCCAAACACATAAAGCATCCGAAAAACCATGCCTGTATATATCGGAAGAGTGTCGTTTGTTTCATATTGCACCTCACCAATTCCGCAGGAAATAATTGCCACAGAGGCATCCGCATCGACACAACATATACTGCGTTTGTCTCAGACGTGAGGTCGTTATCCTGCTCTGTTTTTTGGGGCTACCCTGCCTGCTTTTCCCGCTTGGGAGGTTCTGTTGCGTTCCGTTGTGCGTAATCAGACTGAGTGATCAGGCAGCAAGAGTAGCGTCTTTAAGTAGGCAAGTTCTGTGCCTGTTTGTAAGGTGTTGATTTATAGGAGTTTATTTCTATTAAAATTCTGTAAAAAGTAAGGAATGTATAGGCGGTATACAAAACCTGAGGTTCTGTGTAACAACCGCTTTACGGTAGCTGTTTAAAATGACGTACTGCTAAACGCAATAAGTTTTTTGCGGATACAAGTGCCAATTAATCAATTAATTAGATAAAGAAGTGAAGGTGTTTTAGCAGGCAGGAGTTGTTAGTCTGTGTAAAGTTGCCGGTGCGGGTAGGCACCGGCAGGAAAATATTAAAGCGGAAATTCAACGCCTTTGAGTTTCTCGCGGTATTCCCGGGTGACATCCCGGGCTTCCTCTTTGTCGGTGACCGCCGTTGGCGTGATCATAACGACCAGCTCTGTACGGCTGACGCTCTTTCGCTCACTGCCAAATAGCCAGCCGACAACCGGTAAATGCCGTATCCCCGGTACCCCGCCACTACCGGTATCGCGGTTTTCTTTTATAAGACCACCAAGCACGAGGGTTTCGCCACTCTGTACGGCCACACTGGTTTCAATTTGCCGCTGGATGATGGTCGGTGAATCAATGCCGGAGGTCGTTGTCTGGTCAACATCGTTCACTTCCTGTTTGATATCCAGTACGACCATACCCCCGGCATTTACCCTGGGTGTAACTTCCAGCAATACACCGGTATCCCTGAACTGAATAGTGCTGGTGGTGTTCAGGTTGTCGCTTGCCGTAGATGTGGTTTCCGATGTCCGTACCGGTACCTGATCGCCAACCCTTATGGTTGCGGTATGATTATCCAGCACCATCAGCGTGGGTGAAGATATAACATTCAACTTGGAGTCTTCTGCCAGCGCGTTCAGCAGTAAGCGGGTTCCGGCGGCATCGAATACTTCAAAGTTAGCGGTGGCGAAAAAGTTGCTGGGAGTCACAATCGGCACGTTACCGACAGAACCTCTGGAGGATTTACCATCCAGGGAGGATTTGAAGAACCATTGCAGGCCATAGCGCAGCTCATCTTCCAGCGAGACCTCTACAATGGTAGCTTCAACCAGCACCTGTAATGGCAGTACATCCAGTTTCTGAATGGCTCGCTGTACCTTTTCATAATCAAGGGCTGACGCCAGAATGAGTAACGCATTGTTTTCTTCATCGGCAATAATACTTACATCCCCAACATCGAGGCTGGACCCGTCAGAAGGCTGTGCAGAACTTAACCGTACCGGGCTTGTACTTTGCGCGGTCTGTGTATCGGCGTCTGTATCCGGCTCATTCACCGGTCGGGGACGGTTTACGGATGTATTACCTTCATCGGCCTGACGGCTGCGGCGCTGGCCTTCAAACAGCTCTGACAGCATTTCTGCCAGATTTTCTGCTTTGCCATTCTGCACGTAGTACACATACATGTTTGTGCCGCGTGGATCTTCTGCCCGGTCCAGCCGTTTGATCCAAACCTTCACATCACGCAGGTATTTTTTTTGCGGCGTAATTACTAATAGCGCATTGAGTCGATCGATTGGCAGAAACTGAACAAATCCGGCCAGAGGCCCTTCAGCGGCATCACCAAAAATGGCTTCCAGTTCTTCAATCATTACATCAGCAGCCACTGTCTGCAGCCGGAATAACCCGACTGACATGCCTTTGAGCTGATCGACATCGAAAATATTCACCGTTTCCTGGATGTTCTGGAGTTCATCTGCTGAGCCGGCAACGATCAGCAGGTTACGGCGGCTGTCGACTTCAAGCAGGCCCTGTTTGGGCTTCAGCGGCTCCAGTATTTTCATCATTTCCGAAGATGCGATATACCGCAGGGGCATAATCAGTACCTGATAACCCCGTCCGCTTTTTAAACCTGTTTGTGGTGAATAGCCTGAATCCAGTGCCGATTCGGCGGGGACGATTTCGTAGAAATTGCGTGTTTGGCGCAAAACCGCGCCGTTGATGGCTAACAGGGCTTCAAGGGTTGGGAGAAGCTCTTCCTGCAGGAGTGGCTGGCTGGTTTTCATGTGCACCGAGCCTCTGACCCGGTCATCAATGACATAGTTTTTTTGCAGGATATCACCGAGAATGGTTTTGATGACTTCGCTGATTTCAGCGCCCTGGAAATTCATGGTGATCTCGCCTTCCGCGGCGGCTGGCGCTGATTCTGATGAGGTTTGAGATACCATCACCCCGTGACCTTCATAAATTTCAAAGCTGGGAGTTTTGGCTGTTTCGTTAAGGCTGCCCTGATCCGAAAAACGGGATGCTATCGCCGAACTGTCTCTGATGGCTGACCGTTGTTTTGTGTTTTCCCCCGGTGCCTGCTGCGTCTCTTTGTTATCAGAATACCAGGGGTTGTCGAGCGCCTGACGATGCCCTCCCGGTGTCAGACTGCATGCATAAATAAAATAGCAACTGGCAAAGAGCATCACTGTTCTTACTGAGAGATTATTCATTACATCCTTCCTCGGCAGTGGTTATTCTGTTTTTGGATCCACTGCCTTTTCCACGATTTGTGGCTTTAACTTTTTCCGGTCGGGTTTAGTTACTGCCGCCTGCTTCTGTTGCTGGGTCTGAGGCTGGGCCAGTTCCCGGGGCTGCCACAGTTCAAACCGTACCTGTTCTTCGCCGTTACTGACCAGTGCATAGTCAGGGCCAACCTCGTCCAGTAACCAGCTGGGTTCCAACGGCATTCCTGCTTCAATCCGCCGGGGGGGTCCCCCCTGTTCTTTAGATGAAAACAGGGCAATGGGCGTTTGTTTCAGGAGAATGGTGCCGCTCAGTCGCCATTTTTCAGACAGGTCACCAAGGTTATTGTTAACGCTGGCTTCGGGCCGTGGACGCCGGGATGCATGAAACAGCGGCCTTTCACTGATGCTGCGATAATCACTGATCGTCGCGGTACGGTGTGCCGCTGTATCGGCAGAGTTTTCCTGAGTCTGTGCGGGCTGCGAATCAGGGCCAGTACTGGCAGTGTTGGTGCCGGTGCCGTTTTCCTGGGCATGCAGCGGTGCTGCTAACAGTGTTGTAAGGAGCAGAGTTATCAGCGTGCCTGCCAGATATTCAGGCGGTGGAATTAAATTCATATCCCCTCCGCTAATGTGTATGCGGTGACATTAAACTGTACGTCAAGTGTCGGAACGCGGGCTCTGATGCGGCTTTTTGCTTTACCCCGGCTGGTGACGACAGTGTTCGGCTCAGTACGGATGGTCGAACGGATCACCAGATCATCGGTAAACAGCACTGGCCGGCTGTGTTCGATGGCATACAGCACTTTCACCAGATCGGTAATTTCTGTTCGCAGATGAACTTTAATGCTCACGGCTTGTAAGGGGGTGTTCTGCTGCAGGTTGTTAATGCCTGTGCTCACCAGCTGTCCTCCCGTACGGCTGATCATTGAGTTGATCATTTGTTGCAACTGAGCGGCCGCCAGACTGGGTTTTGATTCCCTCAGGTAGATATCGGTTACCGGCGCAGCAGCCCGTAACTCCTGTAATTTGGTACGGTTGTCCTGCAATTCTGAAGCTACCCGGCGGTAAACCTGCAACTGATGTTCTAACTGCTGAATTTCACTCCGGGTCTCCAGATATCGGGTTAACAGCGGTGCGATGAGCAGCCAGTAGATCAGGATGGCAAATATCATTAATAATGCCAGTGCCAGAAAGCGGCTGCGGCTAAACGTTGACTGTGCGGGACTCATTGTGCTGACTCCCCATGCAAACGGCCACTGATTACAAAGCGTTCCTTCCGGGTTCTGGGGTTCAGTGTGACCGGTGAAGCGAAGGCAATCTCCGTCATCAGCTGTGACTGATCCAGCAGGCCAATCAGTGCCGATGCCTGACGGGACTCACCCTGAAGGCGAATGTCCTGACCGTTTATCTGTAACTGGTTAATCCAGGTGTGATCCGGCAATATCCGGGTCAGTTGTTTAAGAAAGTCCAGTGTGGAATAGGATGCCTGCTGTTGCTCACTGAAAAAGGTGCGGCTCTGACTCAGTATTATGAATTCCTGTTCTACCGCTCTGGCCTCTTCCGCCGCCAGTTTAGGTTCCGTGACTGCCTGCCTGAGTGATGTCAGCTGTTGTTGCTGAAAATGGAATGGCAGGATCAGCAAGGCGATCAGCAGCAGGATTACGAGACTGGTTCGCCAGAAAATTCCCATGCCGGACCGGGATGTACCGGTATCTGTTTCCGGTAGCAGGTTCATACTGTAAAGGTTGTTACTTTGTTCTGCGGACGGAGCTATCACACCGGGGGCAACGCCCCAGTCAGCCAGTTTATTCAGTACCGGTTCGAGTATTTCGCGGGTTACCACCTTCAGCGCGACCCGGATCCGGGTGTCATCGTTGTCAGCTATGCCGATGACCCGGTAACCATAATAGATGTGCTCTGCTTTGTACGGGGTATAGCGGTCAATTTCATATCTGAGCACATCCGAAAGATTACGTTCCGTGGCACGGGGCAGGATGATTTCTGTTTCCAGTAAATATTCCGGAGGGAGTAAGAGAATGATCTGATCGGCCTGCTGCGCATACGGATGGTAACGGCCTGACAGTTCAGGCGACGGATCATCCAGTGTCAGGCTGCCGAGGAGTACAAGCTGGCCACGGTTGCCAAACCGGAAGCTGCAGGCTTGCTGCTGGAGTTCTGCAATCAGAAATCTGCCTCGGTTTGTCAGGTGATGCCTCAGTGTATAGGGCATCAGTTCCAGCAGTTCTGTGCTCCACCATTTCCAGAAATGCCGGAGTTTGTGGAGTATTTGACGGACACTGTTTGCTATAACGGAGCTGCTTTGTGGTGTATCCATGTTGGTTATCCTTTAATTCGGTAACCAGTAAATGCTATTCCTCTCTTGGCTGCGTTCCTTCAGACGGGATAGGAATACGAATACTCTGTACCTCGTGGTTACCCAGAGGCCCCGTCCTCTTGCGGATAACTACGTCTTTTAACGCCCGGGCATGTTCTGCCACAAACGCCTTAGTATGAATAGTGTAGTAGACACCTTGTAAAGTTGGTGGAACAAATTTTTCAATAAACTCCGGAGGCGCAGGTGCCGGTTGCTCACTGTCATGGTGTTCACGCCGTTTCAGGATGTACTGATCCACGGCGATAGCGGTGGCATTGGGAAACGCCAGCAATACCAGCCGGGGTGCGACTTGCGGATTAATTTGCTCCCGCCGGGAGTAGACAGTGATGGCCCCTGAAACCGCTTCAAAAATCCATTCTTCCATGCCAAGAATCTGACGTAACTCTGATATGGATTCGAATTCGTCATCTTTCGCTTCGTAAGCCAGTCCGGCAGCTATGTAGTCCTCGTCTTCGGCGCCGTTAAGTCGGCGCAGGTTGTCCGGGTCACGCCAGTCCAGCACGGCATTTGCCAGAAAGTTGCTTTTTTCCGGCGCGACACCGGCTGCCACAAAAAGCCTTTCAAGTTGCAGGAGGCTGACCTGATTAAGGTCGAACTTTCCGTTTTCGTCCTGTAGTTTTACCTCGATCTGAATACCGTTCAGGGTCATCAGGTGTGGGCTGCTGTCTGCCAGCCAGCGTTCCTCAGGGGGTAAAGACAGATTCATAACCGCCCAGTTAACACCGGCATCAGCCGCATAACTGAGACGGGTGTGGCTGAGCAGATTGTGCGACAGCTGTGTTTCGGTACGGGTAATCAGAGAAAGATGCATGGCCATCAGGGAAAGAAGTACTAACAGCCACAGCACCATCACCAGCACAAAACCGTACTGGCTGTGCCGACCGGGGGCGCTATAAACCCAGTTGCTTGACTTCATAGTTGTGTACCTGGGGTTTGATCATCAGCTCAGCGGTTACTCTCCCCTCCTGGTCAGCCAGCCTTACTCTGATCAGCTCCGGTAGTTGCTTTTGTTTTTCCCATTCTGTTTCCCAACTGGGTAAGTGGTCATCAGGGGTATGGCGATAATCAATTTCGATCTGGCTGACGCGGTGCAGCAGGAATACCCTGCTTTCGCTTTCCCGCAGCTGATCCCGGGCTGTATCGATCAGGAAAGGCTGATTATCTTCATCCTCAGATTCGATTTCACTGGCAGTTCCCTGTCGGGCCGATGGCTGGTTATCATAGGCCAGATAGCTTAAGAGCAGCCCCTGTCTGCCAGCTTCATTATATTCCAGTCCAATTCTGATCCAGTACAGGTGGCTTAAAGTGGTGTCGCCGGGTAACGGCGCAACAAAAGTAATTTCATCAGGATAGCCTGCAAAGGCAATCATGCTTTCGCCGCCCTGATTGTAGAGTACTTCGTTACGGGCCTGACCAATCAGCTTTCGGAGCATCCACTGGGCGCTTTGCTGCCGGTTCTGTGTTTCCTGAATGCTGATCAGGCTTTCCCAGTTCCGCACGCCCAGATTGAGCCCCACAGAAACGAGCAGCATAACCAGACCCGTCAGGGTCAGTGCGACAAGGACTTCGACCAGTGTAAAGCCTTTCAGACGTGCTGCAACGACAGTCATTACAGGGGCTCCGTACGTATCAGTTTGACGGTTTGTAACCTGACCTGGCGTTCTTTTGTGTTTCCCCAGGCAACAGTGACGGTGACGCTCAGTGACTCGAGATCATTGACAATAGCCGGATCATAATCAGGGTATTGCCAGTCATCAATGTCCACTTCCCAGTGATACTTGTCATCGATCCGGCCCCGGTCCCGGCCGGGCCGCAGCGCCTGTCCGGACGTTACCTCTGCCATCCTTGATTCTGCAAACTGCAATGCTTTACGGTACTCTGCCCCCGTGACCTGATGGTGCACGCTGGCAGAGAAAATGTTCATTATCACTGTGAGTGAAACGCTGAGTAGCAGGAAAGAAACCAGCACTTCCAGCAGGGTAAAACCTTGTTGTGGGTGTGAGGATTTTTTGTGTTCAGCCATCGACGTTCACCCTGCCCGTTAACCAGTCGACCATGATCTGATACTGACTGTCCGAGGCTTTCAGGCTCACGCTGCCACCACTGGAACTGCCGTCAGGAAAAAACAAAATATAAGGTTGGCGGTCTGGCCTGTGACCAGCCCCCGTGAGTGAAATAACGGTGCCTGCTTCCAGTGGATACAAGGTGTTCTTGTTCGCATGGCTAACCGACAGTTCGCCACTTTCAGGGTGCAGTTCAACACGGACCAGGCTGGCCCGGCTGATTGCTTCACTGCGGGCAAACCGCAGCAGAGCAGCGATTTTCTGGCTGTCACCCCGTAAGGCCATGCGCTCGGCTACCTGGTTGAAGCCCGGGGCTATCAGGGTGGTGGCCATCACGGCGATTACCAGAACGATCAGCAGTTCAAGTAAGGTAAACCCCCGATGGTTATACCCGCGCATTTTGCTACTCCTGTTTCAGTACTCTATTGCCAGTTAGCAACATCGCGGTTTTCAGCCTGCCCGCCTTCCTTGTTGTCTGCGCCGTAGGAATATAAATCGAATTCGGCATTTTCTCCCGGATGTCTGTAGTGATAAGGATTACCCCAGGGGTCCAGCCGGATAACGGATTTTTTCAGATAAGGGCCGTTCCACTTATCTTCACCTGAAGGCTGTTTTATCAGTGCCTCAAGGCCTTCATCGGTACTTGGGTAACGGCCTACTTCAAGGCGGTAGAGGTCAAGGGCTGATGAAAGCTCTTCGATCTGTAAGGCCGCTGTTTTTACCTTTGAACCTGACAGTTGGCGGAATACCTGCGGGCCGACCAGGCTGGCGAGTAATCCCAGAATGACCAGTACTACAAGGATTTCCAGTAGCGTGAAGCCTTTTAATGTTGCAGGTATACTCCCCCGCTTGTTATTTGCGTGTCGGGCATACATGGCTGTTCCTCCTGCATTAGATAGGTATGTCGTTGATACTCATAATGGCAGCCAGTATTGAGATGATGATGCCGGCAATCATAATGCCCAGCCCGACAATAAGTGCCGGGGTGAGCACGGCCAGCAGGCGCTGAGTCTGGTTGGCTACTTGCCGGTCATAAAGATCAGCTACCTTGATCAGCATGACATCGAGCTGGCCGGTTTCCTCTCCTACCTGAATCATCTGTATTGCCAGTGATGGAAAGCGTCGGGTGTTCTGCAATGGCCGGGTAAGGTGTTTACCCGCTTTAAGTTCAGCAGCTGCCTGATCCACTGAGTGCGTCATCTGTGTATTGGTCAGGGTCTGCCGGGCGATCCCCATTGCGCTGAGCAACGGCACACCGCCATGTAGCAGCGTACCCAGGCTGCGGCAGAACCGTGCGGTTTCCACACTCTGGATCAGCCGCCCTAACAGCGGCAATCTCAGCTTGAGGTTATCCCACGATTCCCGTTGAGCGGTTTTCTGTAACTGATACCTGAGCAATACCATGCCGGGCAGGATGACTGCCAGCGCCCACAGGCCGTATTCCTTAATCCCCGCAGCAACGCTGAGAACGACGGTTGTGGAAAGGGGCAGCGATTTGTTCATACCGGCAAACAGCTGTTCAAACTGAGGCACGACGTACACCAGAATAATCAGCAGCGAAATAACTGATACAACCACCAGAATAATGGGGTAAATGAGAGCGGACAGCAGATTGTCACGCAAAGCCTGACTGCGCGTCAGGTAAGCAGCCAGATTCTGTAATCCTTTGCCCAGATCGCCATAGGCTTCAGCGGCCTGAATCATGCTGATATAAAAGCTGCTGAAGATTCCAGGTTGCTCAGCAAGGACGCCGGATAAGGCCTGCCCCCGCCGGACACCTTCCTGAATCGGTACAATCCGCGTCTGAAGTTTTGGATCATCACTGACATTAATCATGATCTCCAGGGCCCGGTCCAGGGAAATACCCGCCTGCATCAGTGAGGCTAACTGCTCAGTGAATATTAACAGTCTGGCTTTGCTGAACTCGGTGCCTCCTACCGGTGTGTTCAGCAGCCGGTGAAGGTCTGAGCCCTGTTGGGGTTTAGCGATGCTGAGTGGGATCAGCCCCTGGGATTGCAGGCTGTGAGCGACAGCGAATTCATCCGCTGAATCCAGTGTGCCGGCTTTTTCTTCACCGTCAGAGGTCACCGCCCGGTAAGCAAATAAAGGCATGTCATGACTCCTGCGTGACCCGGATGATTTCTTCGATACTGGTGTATCCAAGCAGCGCTTTACGGCAACCGTCTTCATACATACTGTGCATGCCGCTGGCTTTTGCCTGTTTCATAAGAGTGCCTGCGTCTGCCCGTTGCAGTATCAGCCGGCGAAGTTCATCGTTCATGATCAGCAATTCAATGATTGCCAGCCGGCCTTTATAACCGCTTTCGGCACAGTGCTCGCAGCCTACAGGACGGTACAGTTGTACAGGAGCGGCAGACGGCAGCGCGTCCAGCCCCATATCCCGGACCATTTCCGGCAAAGGGGTATATGCTTCACGGCAGTGCTGGCACAGCTTTCTGACCAGGCGCTGACCGATTGCAGCATTCAGGGTGGAGGTCAGTAAGTACTCTTCAATGCCCATTTCCAGCAGACGGGTGATGCTGCTGGCAGCGTCATTGGTATGCAGGGTTGAAAGCACGATATGGCCCGTCAGTGATGACTGAACACAGATGCGTGCTGTTTCCAGGTCCCGCATCTCCCCTACCATGATGACGTCCGGGTCCTGACGGACAATCGAACGCAGCGCGCTGTTGAATGTCAGGCCGATTGCCGGTTTAACCTGAATCTGGTTAATGCCTTCAAGATGATACTCAACCGGATCTTCTACGGTAATCAGTTTACTGGTTTCCGTGTTGAGCTGATTCAGCGCAGTATACAGCGTGGTGGTTTTACCGCTGCCTGTCGGGCCGGTGACAATTAACATGCCGTGGGGAATACTGAGGACAGTGTTCAGTTGCTGTAACAGCGCGGTATCAAAACCCAGGGTATCAAATTCAAGCGCGACGCTTTCTCTGTCCAGTAAACGTAATACCAGGCTTTCGCCAAACATGGTTGGCACGGTGGAGACCCGGATATCCAGATCTTTACCCTGCAGCCGTATTTCAATCCGGCCATCCTGTGGCAGACGACGCTCGGCAATATTCAGTTTTGCCATCAGCTTGACCCGTGAAATGACCGCTGGAGACATGTTAACCGGAGGTGCTTCACTGTCCTGCAGTACCCCGTCAACCCGATAGCGCACTTTGAGGCTGTTTTCAAAGGGTTCAATGTGAATATCAGACGCTCTGGACTCAACGGCCCGCTGGATAATCAGATTGACCAACCTGATAACCGGCGCTTCACTGGCCATATCTTTTAACTGTTCGATATCCTGGTCATCACTGTCCGCGTCCGGGCTGACCTGCGCCAGAATATTTCCCATCCGGCTATTACCCTCTCCGTAAAGACGCTCAATGGCATTTTCCAGTTCTGTACAAACGCCGATACACGGCTGAATTTCATAGCCGCTTGCGTGTTGCAGAGCCGCCAGAGTAAAAGCTTCCCCGGGCCGGCCAAGCGCCACCTGAAGCCGGTTATCCTCAATGGCGATGGGTAGTGCGCACTGTTCTTTAAGAAACCGGAAAGACAGGCTTTCAGTCAGCAGAGGCGCATCGGGAAATTCCCGGGCACTGATCAGGGGCAAGTCCAGTAACGTTGCCAGCTGTTGCGACATGGTGGTTTCTGATACCAGGCCCAGCCGGATAAGCAGGCTGGATACGGGGGTGTTATCTGTACTGGAGGATTGCATCTGTAACACGCGTTGCAGATCTTTTTCCGTCAGGGAGCCGGTACTGATCAGCGCTTGCCCGAGAGCATCACTGTCGATGGTGGGAGCAGCACCGGCAAGGGCTGGTTGCATCGAACTTCCCTCCGCTTGCCGAAGATGGATGGACAAAAGTTGATACTGTCTGAAACCCATCCATTACGGGATAATTTCAATTGGTCATTGAGTAAACACTAGTCCAAATAATAGACGCTATTGCTGAAACAACATCATAATCATATGGCGCCGGTGTTAAGCGGAGAGAATAACAATGGTTTACAAACGGGTTTAACCGGTAAGTAAACGACAGGTCAGACTGAACACAGTGATAGGGGCAACAAGGTGTCGTTAACTGCTGCAGTCCGAATCCGACTGGCTGTATTCCTTACTACAGCATTCATCAATCAGAAAGGAGGCCAGTGCCAGCAGTTTGTCGTACTGGGGAACGCAATACAGTATGCGCCCTTCCCTGCGCTGCTCTACCAGGCCGACTGACACCAGACGGCTGATATGATGCGACAGAGTAGACCCGGGAATGCCAAGGTTGGTTTGTAACTCCCCTACGGGTACCCCCTGATGCCCGGCTTTAACCAGATACCGGAATACCTCAAGACGGGTTTCGTGGCCCAGTTCGGCCAGACGTTTAGCGGCCAGTTGTGTCTGCATATCAGTTTCCTTATTAAACTATTTCGATATTAATCGAAGTTTTTTTAAAACGCAAAAGCATAGCCGGCTCAGGCATGTGGGCGCTCTGACCTTACCGAATGTCCTTATTAAATCATATAAATCAGATAGTTAATTTATCTGACGCAATCTGATGTTCACCGGGACCTTCGCTGCTACTGCAAGATCGTTTCGATTAACGTGGAAATAATCCTTGACGGTTGCTTTTTATTTCTATAATTCTGGAAATATAGTTAATTAATTCAGATCACGGAGTATATATGTCCCCTGAAACTATTCAGATGTTTGAAGATGCACTCGGCATGTTTGCATTTCTGGCGGTTGAGCTAACCCTGCTGTTCCTTGCGATCAGTTATCTGGTTGGTGTTCTGCAGGAATTCATCACGCCTGAGAAAATTCAGTCGATTCTTAGCTCGCGTAAAGGTAAAGGCTATGTGATTGCTGCTCTGCTGGGGGCGATTACACCTTTTTGTTCGTGTTCAACGATTCCTTTCCTAAAAGGGTTGTTACGTGCCCGCGCCGGCTTTGGCCCGATGATGGTATTTCTGTTTTCCAGCCCGTTGCTGAACCCGGTCATTATTGGCCTGTTTATCATCACTTTTGGTTTACAGGTTGCGGTGATGTATTTCAGTGTTGCGCTTGTGGTGTCTGTGACAGCGGGTTTCGTACTGGAGAAACTGGGCTTTGAACGCTATGTCCGTCAGGAGGCTTACCAGCAGCCGGTGGCCACTGGCTGTGGCGCGTCTGCCAGCAGTGACTGCGGTGCGTCTGTGAGTAGCTGTGGTTCAGATACCCCTGCACCGGCAGTTGAAAGCCGCTGGGTCCGCATCTGGAAAGCCACCTGGAAAGACTTCAGGCAGGTTGTCCCTTATCTGTTGCTGGGTATCTGTCTTGGCTCGTTTATCTACGGCTTCATCCCAACGGATCTGATTGCCAAGTACGCCGGTGATGCCACCTGGTATGCAATTCCTGTCGCAGCGGTTATCGGTATACCTCTGTATATCCGTGCGGAAGCGGTTATCCCGCTGAGTGCTGCGCTGGTCAAGAAAGGTATGGCGATGGGGTCTGTGATGGCGCTGATCATTGGCAGTGCCGGTGCCAGCCTGACTGAAGTGATCCTGCTGAAAGCGATTTTCAAAAACCAGATGATTGCCGCTTTCCTGGTCGTGATTCTCAGTATGGCAATTTTAGCCGGCCTGATGTTCAACCTGTTTCTCTCCTGAGGGATCCTTCATCCGCAGCAACCGCCCGGTTGCTGCTCTCTGTCCATACTGCGCTGAACTATAAGCGTGGCTGAGGGTCTGTTTAAGGGTGTTCGGATAACAACGGATGTTAACGTCATGCCCCGGCAACCTATGTTTTTCACAATTCTGTGTGCCCTCTTTCTGGCGATGGTTAGCAGTCAGTTAACAGATGCCAGCCCGTCATCCGGTATGCAGGGGGCGGAACATTCTGAATGCACAATTATCGGTGAACCGGGGGACGCCAGCCCGCTGCTGGCTGAATACAGCGCTGATCAGCCTGACAATCTTTCCTGTGCTGCTATGTGTGTAACGTCCTGCAGTACTGCGCAGGCCGGCGTAGATGCAGCCCATTCTCCTGTGTCGCTAACATCTTTACATTCCCCGCTGTTATACGCAGACAACGTTATTGCTGTATCCCTTAAGCCCTTGTTACGCCCGCCTATTGGCTGATTTTCTGTTCGCCTGTCCTGACTGAACCAAACTAAAGATCACCTGTTTAACTGAGGAAGTCGTAATGAAGACTGATAACCGCACTCCCTGGTGGAAAAACGGCCATAATCTGATGATGGCCGGTTGTATCTCAATTGCCGGATACCTGTTTCTCTTTACTGATACCCGTTGGCAGACAGCTTTGCTGTTTCTCGCCTGCCCTTTAATGCATCTGTTCATGATGAAAGGCATGGGGCATGACTGCCATTCGAAGCATGACGCTGCGGATAAGCCGGGTAAAGAACCGGTTCAGCCCGCCGGACAAAAGACCCAGGTACATAAAGATTTTTGAAATAAGCATTTTTAACAGAAGGATTTGTCATGAAGCGTACATTTTCAGGAAGCAGTTTATTGAGTCTGACCTGTATGGTGGGCAGCTTGTATGCGTTACCTGTACTGTCAGCTCCCACAGTGTATATTCCCCTGGGGTCCGGTAATGGAGTTGTCGCCGTTGATGCCGCCACGGACACGGTGACTGAGCATTTTACCGGGGTTAAAAACCCCCACGGGCTGGTAGCCACGCCCGACGGAGAATATCTGCTGGCGGGCAGCATCGCGGAGGATAAGGTAAAAACCGCAGCCGGTGAGGATCAGAACAGTGAACTGTATCTGGTGCATCCTGCCCATGGTCATGTCATGCAAACGGTACCGGTGTCCGGCTGGTCACATCATCAGGCGATTACACCGGATGGACGCTATGTGCTGTCCACGCATCCGACCCGTAACCATGTCAGTGTGGTGGATGTGCAAAGCGGTGCTCAGGTTAAACTGATTGAAACGGATAACGGGCCTTACTTTGTGCTGGTCTCTTCCGATGGCTCTAAAGCCTATGTCAGTAACAGCGGTGCAGGCAATGTTCAGGAGATAGAGACTGAAACCTGGCAGGTTATCCGCAGTTTTGATGCCGGCAGTTCTCCTGAGCATATGGTGTTGTCCGGTGATGAATCCGAACTGTACGTCAATAATGCCCGTAAAGGCGCCCTTTCTATCATCCCTCTTGCTGATCCGGAACAGCGTAAAGAAGTGGCAATCAGTGACAGTCTGCATGGGCTGGACATCAGTGATGATGGTCGCCACCTGTTTATCAGCAGTACCACTGCAGGCAAGCTGGTGGTGTTTACGCCCGCCACCGGCCAGAAAACCGAAGTACCGCTGGCCCCGAAACCTTATCATCTCAATACGGTTAAAGGTGCCGGTAAAGTGTATGTGTCCAGCCGGTCGGATCCCACGATCTGGGTGATTGATCAACAGTCTTTCGAGGTGACTAACCGTTTCAGCCTGCCGGCCGGTGAAGGTCACCAGATGGCGGTAGTTCGGTAAAAAAGCTCTATATTTATCAGCTAAATACAGAGCTTTGTTATGCTTAGTTGTTAAGCTGTTACTTCAATCCAGGTCACCATTCCGGCGGCCTGGTGTTCAATCATATGGCAGTGTAATAACCACTTTCCGGGCAAGCCGGCTTTAAAGCGGATGGTCAGGTTTTCGTTTCTTTCCATCAGTGCTGTGTCATGCAACATTCCCGGCTCATAACGGTCTGATCCGCGCAGCTGAAAATGATGGCCATGTAAATGCATGCCGTGTGGCCAGCGGGTATCGTTAACGATTTCAATCTCAACTGTTGCGCCGGTCCGGGCGCTGAGTAGCGGTTTGTCCGGCAAATTTGCAACGCCGTTAAAGGCCCAGGCCTGTTTATTGACGGAAAGTTTCTGGGCGCTCATGGGGGTATTGCGGTAAATCGCGCTTCTGAGGCCCCCCATTGCCCCGCCGGTCATTAACAGTTGTGCATGATGATCCGGCTTACCTTCGCCGGGAACGGGCACAGGGTTAGCAGGCAATGGCTGCGGTGACTGACGTTCTGTTCGCTGCTTACTTCCCGGAATGATCTGCCAGAAAGCACCGGCCAGCCGGGTTCTGCTGCCGGTCTCATGAATAGGCTGTTCGCCCTGCCAGTCAGTGGGAATATCAACCGTCAGGTCGTAACGCTCCGCCGGCGCGATGGTCAGAGACTCGTTTGTTTTCAGCGGTTTAGTCAGGGGCTGGCCGTCTTTGGCAATGATCCAGCACTGCAGGCCGTTCAGCTCCAGTGCCATGATTCTTGAGTTTGCGGTATTCAGTATCCGCAGCCGTGTTCTTGAGCCTGCCTCTACCGGCAACCGGGGAGTAATTTCCCGGTTTACCGTCAGGAGATTTCCCATTCGCCCGCCGTGTGACCATTCATGCATACTTCCCAGCGATTCCAGATCAAGCTGTCCGGTGCTGTTGAGGCGCCAGTCATCCAGTACCAGTAAGTGATCATGATCTGCCGGATACGGTGTGCTTTCTTCGACGACCAGTGGCTGGCAAAGCCCGCGTGCCAGTTGTTCATATGTGTTGTGATGGCTGTGTGCCCAGTAGGTCCCCGCATCCGGAGGTGTAAAGCGGTAGGTAAATGCCTGACCGGGATCAATGGCCTGCTGGGTAAGGCCGCTGGCACCGTCCATATCATTGGGGACCCGCATACCATGCCAGTGCACACTGCTGGCATCAGGCAACCGGTTACGAACGGTTATCTCAGCGGGTATATGCTGTTGCAGCCTGAGCACATTCTGGCCCATGGCCCAGAGATCCGTTGGTGGAGACTGGCTGAACCAGTATGCCTGTTCCGGTTGCAGCGTTATTAGCTTTTTCTGCACTTTAGCAGCGGCTTCCTGGCTGGCATAAACCAGCCCGGATATATTCAGTGGCAGCGCACATATCCCTGTGCCGGCCAGCCTTAGAAACGCACGGCGTTTTACGTCCATTTATGTTATTCCCTTTAGGTTTGATCTCTTTCCATAGTCCGGCCTTATCATTCCTGAAGCGCGAATAATATGTATCCGCGGATCAGGCCGGAGATTGGTCTGAGTATGCCCGCGGTTGCCAACGGCTGCAGCGGTTAACTATTCAGAGTCTCCCCCGGTGTTTATTCCGGGGGCTAAAGGGAATTGAGGGTTTGGCGGTCAGTTGCCTGATTATTTAGCCGCTACCGGCCAGTATGGCTTCAATGGCGTCTGTCACTGCACTGACTTTGCCTGTATTCAGGGCATCTGCATGGGGAGTACTGAAGCAACGGGCATCGTTATCGAAGTACTCCCCCGAAGCGTTAGCAAATTCCTCTGAAAGCGCGGCCCTGATCAGGATGTCTGCGCCGATACTTAAATCTGAGCCGGGAATACTGAATGCATCTTTGACCATCTTACTGGCCAGCAGTGAGCCTGGATTGACGGCGACGATCATGGGGCCAGTGTTGCTGTGTTGCAGGCCCAGCTGGCGTGACCACATGGTGATTGCCAGCTTGCTCTGCGCGTAAGCCGGGCCATCAGTCAGTGGGATTTCCCCAGCCAGTGCACTGAGATCTACCGGTGCCTGAGCAGCGGATGAAAGGTTGATCACCCGGCCGTTGCTGCCCAGCAGCGGTAAAAGTTCCTTCGTGAGCAGATAAGGGGCCAGCGTATTCACAGCAAAGCGGATATCCAGACCCTCTTTAGTGCGGGTAACCGGGGTTTTATAAATGCCGGCATTGTTTATCAGCACGTCCAGCTGTGGCTGATCCTGCCGTATGCTGGCCGCCAGCGCCCTGACCTGAGCCATGTCAGAAAGATCTGCCAGATAACCGCTGACGGCTTCATGGTTGATGTCTGCCAGCCGTTGCCGGGCTTGTTCAAGTTTTGTCTGGCTGCGGCCGTGCAGTATGACCCTGTGTCCTGCCGTCAGCAGTTTTTCTGCAGTTAACAGGCCGATACCATCGGTAGAACCGGTAATGAGTATGGTTTTGCGCATGTTTATGCTCCGTGATGGCCGAAGTCTGGCAGGATTGCATCCGCCAGCTTATTTAAGGTTTTAAGGGTATCTGCGCTGTTAAAGCGGAGGTTCAGTGCAACATGGTTTACACCGGCATCCTGCAGTGCCTGCAGATGTAAGTGTAACTGCCGGATGCCAAGCCGGTAGCCCAAATGGATCGGCCGGGGCAAGGCTTCAGGATCGGCGACCAGATCAATGTACAGCGGTTGCATAACCGGCTGTGCGTTGCGGCCTGCTGCCAGGGTTTCGGAGCGCCACTGGCTGATAATCTGTTTTTGCAGCTGTGCTTCACGGGGGTACAGCATCCGGCCGTCGCCGTGCTGTGCGATCCAGCCTGAAGACTGCTGGCTGGCGCCGGTAATCAGCAGGGGTAACTGACTGCCTACAGGCTTGGGCAGCATGTCTATATCACCGGATAAATCACCGTAACTGTTGCTGAGTTCCGGCCTGTTATCATTCATGCTGCGGATATAGGCGTAGCTTTCCCGGAACCTCTGACTGCGTTCTTCAAAGGGTGTGTTCAGCGCCGGATATTCTTCCGGCCGGTCTCCGGATGCAACGCCCATAATCAGCCGCCCACCGGACAGGACATCCGCACTGGCTGCGGCCTTTGCCACGTGGGCCGGGTGCCGTAACGACAATACAATGCTGGCGACCCCCAGTGCTATTTTATCTGTGGAAGCCGCCAGCGCACCTAAATAGACGAAGGGATCAAACAGTTGCCCGGCATCACCGAATGATGGCACGTTAAACGGCACATCTCTCAGCCAGATGGCAGCAAAACCAAGCGCTTCAGCCAGTTGAATACGGGCCAGATGATCGGTTAACGCCGGTACCGGGCCGCTGGCATAGTTTTCCAGCGGGGCAACCAGACCGACCGTTAGCTTTCCCGTGCGGAATACCCGGTTGTAGCCCCGGTTTATCTGCCGGAAGTCCTGTGTGGCAACTGTCATGTCCATTCTGATCTCCTGTGTTGCGGATTATTCAGCGATGTCGATAACCACTTTACCGGTAGCCGTACCGCTGTTCAGGTGCTGGTGAGCCTGGCCAGCTTGCGTCAGGCTGAAGCGTTGTTCGTCCAGTACTGGCCTCAGGCAACCTGCATCAACAATGCGGCTGATATCCCGCAGAATCCCTGAATGGGCCTGCCTGGCGTAATTATGGATCATTGGTATCAGCATGAAGACTACATGCAGGGATAACCCTTTCATATGTGCCACGCTCAGATCCATTTCCACCAGAGATACGGTGGTGGCAACCTGACCATTCAGCGCGGCTGCTTCAAAGGAGCTGCTGATATTAGCGCCGCCGACGGAGTCGAATACCAGATCGAAGCCTTTACCTGCTGTGTGTTCAGCCACATAGTCTGCAACGGTGTCTGTCCGGTAGTTTACGGGGGCTGCACCAAGCTGGCGGATCAGTTCCAGATGGGCCTCATTACCGGCGGTGGAAACAACATTGGCACTCCAGTATCTGGCAAGCTGCAGGGCCACATGGCCAACACCGCCGGCACCGCCATGCACCAGTACATTCTGGCCAGCCCTGATACCTGCGCGTTGCAGGCCTTCGTAAGCAGTAATGGCAACCAGTGGCAGCGCTGCCGCTTCACGCATGTTCAGCCTGGCAGGTTTAGGGGCGATCAGCTCAACGTCTGCCAGCATGTATTCAGCCAGTGTGCCGGGACGGTCCCCCAGACCACCGGCGCAGCCATACACCTCATCTCCTGCTGTATATTCAGTGACACCTTCACCCACCGCTGTTACTGTGCCGGCAAAGTCCATACCGAGAATCGCCGGTAACGCCGGCGCGAATGGCAGGTCTTCGCCCATTTGCCGGAGCATGGTATCGACGGTGTTTACACTGGTGGCAGCAATGCGGATCAGTACCTGACCGGCTTCTGGTTGTGGTTGCTGTACATCGCTGAGCTGAAATTCTTCCGGGCCGCCGAACTGACGAATAATCATTGCTTTCATGAATCAGTGCCTCTGTTTATGTATGAGGCCATTGTATTTGTTTATCAAAAGATGATAATCAGGGTAAACGTGGAATTACTTTCAACAATATATTGATAATAAGTGATGAATATTGAGCACCTGAAATTGTTTGTCCGTCTGGCCACCACGCAAAATATCACTCAGGCCGGGCATGAACTCGGCCTGTCACCGGCGGTTGCCAGTTTGCATATTAATAAACTTGAAGACGGTCTGGGTGTCCGGCTGGTGCACCGTACGACCCGTAAGGTATCGCTGACGGAAGAAGGGCTGGCATTTCTCCCTCACGCTGAAGACGTGCTGGCCAGTGTTGAAGCAGCACGGGCATCTGTCGGTGCCGGGAAGGTGTCTCCTTCAGGTACGTTGCGGGTGACAGCACCTGCTTCGTTCGGACGGATGCATCTGGTGCCGGCGCTGGACGGTTTTCTAAACCGTTACCCGGATCTGTCGGTTGATTTCAGGTTTTCTGATTCGATCATCGATATGGTGGAAGGCGGGTTTGATATTGCGATCCGTAATGCCCCGCTGAAAGATTCAACGTTAATCGCCCGCAGGCTGGCGCCGGACCGCCGTATTCTCTGCGCGTCACCGGATTATCTGGCCAGATACGATGAACCGCAGACCCCTGCTGATCTGGCTAATCATGCCTGTGTCAATCTGGCCGGGCTGGATAACTGGATGTTCAGTACCCCTGACGGGCCGGTGACGGTAAAAGCAACCGGCCGGTTACGGACAGACAACGGTGAAGCCATGCGGGATGCCAGCGTGGCCGGTGCCGGTATTTCGGTGAATTCGACCTGGAGTGTTTATCAGCATTTGCTTAGCGGTGAGCTGGTGCAGGTTCTGAAAGATTATCCGCTGGTCTCCGAAGCTGCCATATGGGCGGTATACCCAAGCTCCCGACAGTTGGCCCCTAAAGTTCGCGCATTTATCGATTATTACGCCGCCTGTTTTGCCCCGCCCATCTACTGGGATGAGCGGTTGTAACGGCACGTCTGATCCGGTGCCTACCAGCCCAGCTCCCCGGCTTTGTATACCCAGCGGCCATCAACCATGGTGGCCAGCGGTCTGATACTGGCAATCTTGCTGCTATCAACCCGCATGTAGTCCTGATTAAGGATCAGCAGGTCTGCCCGTTTGCCTGTTTCCAGTGAGCCTGTTTTATCTTCCATGAAGGCCAGCCGGGCGTTATTGATGGTATGCGCGACCAGCGCCTGACGGCGGTCAACATTCTGCTCTGAGACTTTTGTGCCATCAACCATCCGGCCGTTAACCGCCCACCACAGGGTACGGAACGGGTTATAGATTGATACAACGGGGCTGTCGGAGCCCAGCCCCCAGAGCGCCCCTTTTTCGGTGAGGGTTTTCATCGGGGTCATGTTCATGGCGGCACTGCCAAAACTGTTTTGAAACCGGTAACCGATAAGGACCGGTCGACTGTGTATGGCGAACAGAATGCCCAAGGCTCTGGCCCGCTCAATGGTATCTGGCTGAATGCCGTCAATGTGAGCGAAGGTCCAGCGCAACGGTGCCAGCGGATAGGTTTCATTGATGGTTTCAAAAGCATCCAGATGCTGGTTGATAGATGCATCATTGACGGCATGAAGGTGTAGCTGAATGCCCCGTTTCGCCAGTTTCCGGGCGTTGTTCAGAAACGCGGTTTTAACTGCTTCAGTACTGCGGGCAGCCCGGCCGGCGGTATCCTGCACAGGAAGCATCAGTTGCTCCCCAACCCCCACCGGGCGGAAAAAATCATCATCGGAACGGAAATTTACGCCATCCAGTCTGCTCAGGTCCGGGCTGAGATTATCCCGGCCCCAGGGGATGACCTGTTTCATATACATCAGCCGGATCGGCATTTCGCCTTTGCTGTTCAGGGTTTCAAAAGGTTCGTACAGTGAATCAAGGGTATCAAACCCACCGGCATCCACCACGGTGGTCAGGCCGGCGCGGGCTAAGTCTGTGAGCGCTTTGCGGCTTTGTTCCAGCCGGTTCTTTTTGGTATTGGCGGTGAGCTGTTCTTCCAGCAGAAACTGGGCCCGTTTGGTTACCGGGCCTTGCGGCTGGCCGTCTCCATCCAGCAGCAGGCCGGGCATTTGCGGCGGGCTGTCCGGATTTACACCGATGGTTTTTAATGCCGCGCTGTTGGCATAGCCCCAGTCAAACAGGTGCTGGAGATATACCGGATTATCCGGGGCGGCTTTATCCAGATCACTGCGCAGAAAGCCAGCTTTGGGCCGGCCGGAAAACTGGCGCTCTACAAAACCGCCACTGGCAACCAGCCACTGCCCCGGTTTGGCTCTGGCGGCCGTATCTGCGATTTGTTTCAGGGCCTGCTGATAATCGGTAATCCCCTCCAGGCGAATCTGGTGGCCCCAGTTCTGTGCAGCACGCACCAGGTGCATGTGGTTATCAATGAGGCCGGGGATAACCGTCCGCCCCTCAAGATCAATGACTTCAGTGGTGTCGGTTATATGGGTGGATACTTCTTTATCGGAGCCAATGGCGACAATTTCACCGGCGTCGATGGCGATTGCGCTGGCCGTGTTAAACCCTGAATCTACCTGCAGAATATTGCCGTTATTGAGTACCAGTTCAGCACTGAAAGCTGTGCTGCTAAGGCTGATAAACAGAATGCTGACGGGCAGTTTCATGATCTTCTCCGCTGAAATACGATTTGTGGCACGTATTATTCTGAGTGACTTTGTGCAGTTTTGTTCCCCTGTCAGGCTAGGTTATAAAGGCAATAACCGCTAGTATGTGACTGATTTTTATATCAATTGAGGATAAGAATATGCTTCTTGGTGTGTGTCTGGGAACGAATGACTTACCGGCTGCGGCCGATTTTTACGATAAAGTTTTAGGCACCCTTGGGATGGTCCGGACGATGGAAGTGGACAATGAGGTGGGCTACGGCCCGGCTGGCGGCCCCAGCTGTTTCTGGGTACTTATCCCTTATGATCAGCAACCGGCGACCCGTGGCAATGGTACCCAGGTGACCTTCCAGGCGGGCAATAATTCACTGGTTGAAGCTTTTTATCAGGCGGCCGTTAAATCAGGCGGCAGCTGTGACGGTGCACCGGGTTACCGTTACCGCCCGGGATATTACGGCGCATATTGTCGTGATCCGGACGGTAATAAGCTGCACGTTATGCATGAAGCCGCTGAATGATTCAGGCCTTTTGCTGAACCGGTATATGCAGATACAGTTCATTGTCCGGATCCGCATCATTGAAGCCTGGCATATAGAGTTCAAAGTCAGGCTTTTCTATATAGTCATAGTCACTTTTCGGCAACCATGTTCCCCAGATATATCTGAGGGTCTGATCCAGGTTGGCCACCGGCCCCCGGTGGGTGAACTTTGCGTACAGCTGCTCGGGCAGTTCCCGGGCAACCATATCCTGCGGGACTTCCGACAGGTCTGACACCGGCGCTGCGCATACATACACAAAGCTTACTGACTTTTCATCAGTGTCACCTTCCGCTGCTGCGTGCTCTTCATAGGATTCATAGATCCCGAAGAAGTTGTCCCCCTGCCGGTTTGGTATCCGGTCCCGGTTAGGGCCGAAAGCAGACCAGAGTGTGTGCAGATTGAGCGCTTCGTTGTCATATTCAGTGGCAATGCCGATCAGTTTGGTGGCTGGCTGCAGTATGATTTCCGGCGCCATGCTCACCTGATTGTGCAGATAATGCAGGTCATTCGGGCTGAACTGATCCTTATAGAGTAAACGGAACGGGTCCTGTGCTTTACGGTACTGGGCCGGCGTCATATTAAACAAGGCCTTGAACGCACGGGTAAAGGCTTCCTGAGAGTCAAACTGACAATCCATCGCCAGTTGCAGAATGCTCGCTTCATCACTCAGCAGGCGTTTGGCGGCGACAGTGAGTCGCCGTTTACGCAGATATTCCTTGGGTGTCTCCCCTACCATGGCTTTGAACATCCGACTGAAATGGTAGGTGGAGTAATGGGAAGCGGCCGCGATTTCATGGACCGAGATCTTGTCGTACAGATGTTGTTCAATGAAATCGATACTGTTGAAAAACCGCTGCATGTCATTTACCTGAATAAACATTAGTTGGCAGGTGCTGACACTGAAGCCGGCTGCTCTGCAAATTCTTTTAATCCATTCAGCAGTTTACCAAAGGCTATCGGCAGTGCCATACGCAGTAACGGATATACAAGATACGCCGGGGTTTTCAGTTGGGGTCTGGCGGTCCAGGTGACTTCACACTGGTCGCTGCTTTTTGCGATGACCTGCATGGTTACCTGATTCTGTTTTAGCGGGACAATTGCCGGGACATTGACGGGTGAAATATCAAAGGTCAGGGTCATATCTTTTTCGCTATAGTAGGAAATCATTTCTTTCGCTTTAGCGCCGTCCGGGTTGTCGCTCAGATGGCAGATCCGCCCTTCCATTGGTGCACCGCCGGTACCTTTGTCGGTGCCAATCCCGTAAGAGTGAGGGATGGGCCCCATCCACTCATAAGCCTTATCAAAATCATGAGCAATAATTTTCCAGATTGTGTCCGCCGCTTTATTGATGGTGACTTTTTTTACGATCTTCATAATGTATTCCTCAGTGAATCAGTGAGATGGGTGCATGTTTGTAAGTTGTTTCCTGGTGTTCTGCAGGTGAAGAGCTACCTGTTGAAGAGCACTATAGAAAATACACAGCCATATTTTTTGATATTTCTTGCTGTCTTTAACTGTGGTGCTGGCCGGCTGTAAGCAGTGGTTGGAACAGAATTTGCCCTGTTAAAGGGAATGCTGATAAACGGAGGTGACGTATGAGGAATCAGTTGCGCGACCAGTTTATTTTACAAGTGCCCCATCCCGGAAGGTTCAGTGCATCCCTGTTGGGTATGGTTGTCATATTTCAGGCGGCTGCAGTAAGAGCGGATACCTATGCTGATGACTGGCAGACTCAGTTCAAAGTAACCACGTTTGAAGATGTCCGCACCGACGATAATGCCAGCAGCGGCTCAACTCTGTGGACCATCGACAACAAGGCGGATGTATATTCAAAGGAATTATATGAACGGCCTGTTGCATCTATGGATGAAACCGTGGGCAGTAAACCGGCATCAGAAACCTACTATGAGTTTATTGATATCAGTACCGGCAGCATTGCCATCGATAAGAAGAGTGAGCATGCCTATTTTTCAATTGATCTGACCGGTGATGCCGAAGTGTCCGATGGGACTTCGGTGATCAAAGGATTCAGTGAAAACTACCGTATCAGGTTCTCATCTGACCGTAACTTTGCATCAGAAGATGGTGAGGTTTCCAGCTATATGATTGGCGTAAAAGGCCCGTCAGGCAATGTCTCCGGGAGTTTCAACGACAGCGGTTCTTCTGCCGGTACACAGATCTGGTTTGATGACCCTGCCGACGGCGCTGTCACCGGTACCGGGCTGAGCATTACCGATGAAGGCACCAGTGGCTATGCTGAACTGACAAGTGAAGGCAGCTCATCTGATATACGTGCCAGAATCGACGGCAACTCCATTCAGTTTGCGTTGAACTACGGTAATCTCGGACTGGAAAAGAAGCTTTTTCGTAATCTGATCTTTGAAGCGAATAAAGGTGTAACGGATCCGCAAAACAGCTTTTTCAATGACGCATACAGCTTTGAAGACGCTGGCAGTCCGTACGACACGGAAAATCCGCCCGGGAGCATCTATGAAGTAGATACCCTGCTGGCGAGAAACGGAGGCGGTATGCGGGCGGCACCTGTACCGGAAATGGGGTCAGGCATTTCTGCCGTTTTCCTGATCGGGGCCATGTTTTATCTGTTTCGTCCCCGCCGTTTCAGGCTGCAGGGCTGCAGGGCTGAAACCGTTATCCCCTCTTTTTACTTGCAGTTTGCGTGGTCAGTCATTGTGCGGCACAGAATGCGTTGCAGATTGAGATTTCAGTGATATATGACGGAGATCACATCAGATACCGGAGAGCTCTTCCGGAAAAGAACTCTCCCTCGCGGGATACGGTTTGGTGTTCGCAGCAGGCAATTGCTCTGTCCCAGCCGTATTTCAGGGGTGACTGACGGTATTGAGGTAATGCAGAACGGGCGGGTTCAGCCGAAGTGTGCCAGCCAGCTGGTAGCCAGCTGGCGACGCTGTTCTGCTGCAAGGTTGGAAATACCGGCCGGCAGCGGGTTCTTCTGTAAATGATCTACGGCCATAATCGCTTCTCCCTGTACCAGGTAAATGTATGGGCCTACTTCCGCGTTATGAATGAAGTTAATGGCATTGCCATAATTGCCCAGATAAAAGTACTGACCAAGCCGCTCATACTGGCTGACGTATTCCGTCACCGGTGTGATATTAAAACTGTTATCCGCCCTTTTCAGATCCAGCTCATCATCTGAAGATGTCACTGAAAAGATGAAAGCGCCGTTCTTAATCCGGCTGAAGTCGTGGTTGCTCAGGGACTGGTTTCCGGTGGCGCAGAAAATCACATCGCTCTGTTGCAGGGCTTCGTCTTTCTGAATCAGATCAAAGCCTCTGGAACGGGCTTCGATGGCTCTGATGGGGTCTATCTCAACTATTTTGGTGTTGATATTTTTCGCGTGCAGCGCCTTAGCAATGGAGCTGCCGATCTTGCCGTAGCCAAACACCACGGCATTGCCGCCGTTCATGATGTGATGACACTGGCGCATAAGGGCTTCACTGGAATAAACGATGGACTGTCCGGTCAGGTAATCTTCCGGGCCTTTAAGGGGGCTGCGGGCTATGGAAATTACCGGCACGGGAAGCGCCGGCAGATTGCTGTAGCGCTGATGGCCGTTTTCAGTTATTTCAACAATGCCCTTCAGCCTGGCCTGCAACATCTCTGGCAGGTGGCTGACCGAGGCAGCAAAATACCCGCCGATATCGATGATGATCAGGTCGCCTTCCGGAACATGATCGTTAATCACTGCTGCGGTGACGTCAGCAGACTGCAACTGATCACGCTTCTTGATCACAACCGGGAATTTCTTCTCTACCTGCTCCAGTGTGCTGTGGCTGATGCTCCGGGGCTTTGGCACTACCATTGAGACCCGTGCAAAGCGTTCAAGGCAGTCCAGATAGCAGGTTGGAATATCAAGCAGGTGTGTAACTACCACCAGATTCAGACTGGAAGTGTACTGTGGCTGGATATCTTCAAAGAAATGTCTGCTTTTAATAAACAAGGGATTCATAGCCTTACTCCTTAGGGCTGATTTTGTCGTACATCTGTGTAAAAGATTGTTCTCAAGAGTACAAATGTTTGTTTTAATCAAACACTTGTATTAATTTTTGGGTCAGCACAATTGCGCTATTAACCGCCGATTGATGTAGAATTGATTGAAATTATTTGCTTCAGTGCAGCTGCTTAATGGCTATCTGTTCTGCCATGCAGTTGTAGCAGTTCCGGCCGGGACACTGGTCAGGAAAGAATTTTAAAGGCCGGTTCCGAGGCTAACAGGTAGTCAAACTGAAATGAGTTCAGATGTTAAGTTAACCCAGAATCAGTCCCGAGAAATGGATACATCAATACTCAGTTATATTGATGATCTGGTGTCCATTGTCGATAAAAATTACCGTTACCGTGCTGTCAGTAAAGGCTATGAAAGCTTTTTTGGCTGCGACCACAGCCAGATCATTGGCAAGCATGTCAGTGAAGTTCACGGCGAAGCTGTGTTTGAGACGCACATTAAAGCCGAACTGGACCGGACACTTGCCGGCGAGGAACATACCTTTCGTTTCTGGCGCCCCGACTCCCGGGGTGATCTGCGTTTTCTTGATGTTAAGCATACCTGCTACCGGGGCCCGCTGACTGAGGGGCCGGGGGTGGCTGTTGTGGTCCGTGATGTCACAGAGATTGTCCGGGCGAATGAAGCAACCGAACAGAAGCAGGAATTGCTTAACACCATTATTAATGCCATTCCTGACCTTATCTTTGCGAAGGACTCTAACGGGGTTTATCAGGTCTGTAATAAAAGTTTTGAAGAGTTTCTCGGCTTTACGGCTGAGCATATTATTGGCAAAACCGATTATGAGCTGATGTCTGAAGAATCTGCCACGTATATCAACCGCCGGGACAAGGAAGTACGGGCGAGCCACGAAGCACAGCGATATGATGAGTGGGTCAGATACCAGGATGGCCGTCGTCGTTTGCTGGATATGTATAAACTCCCCCTGCTGGAAAAAGGCCGTTCTGAGGCCGGTGTATTGGGAATTGGCCGTAACGTTACCTATGAGCGCAAAGCAGAGCAGAACCTGCTGATGGCTTCGCTGGTGTTTGATACCACACCTGATCCGTGCATTATTTTTGATAACAAAGGCGGCATTATTTCCTGCAATGAAGCAGCGATTAAACGCTTTGATCAGCTGAAAAGCGACTATCAGAAGCAGGACATTAATGACCTGTTCCATTGCCCTTCTCTGGCAAACCTGGATCTGAATACCCTGCTGGGTGATACCTGTAGCTGGTATGGTGAGATTTGCTCCTGTAGTGAAAACAACAGCTTACTTGCGACAATTAACCTTGTGCAGGGGCAGTTTGAGCAGCTGAACAAATATGTACTGATTATCCGTGATGAAAAAACCCATCAGGAAATTGCAGAAAATCTGCTGCATATCGCCTATCAGGATTCCCTGACAAGCCTGCCCAACCGCCGGCTGTTCTATTCCCGTCTTGAGAGTGCAATTATCCGGGCTGAACGGCAGTTATCGCAGCTGGCCGTCATGTATATCGATCTGAATGATTTTAAGCCCGTTAATGATCAGTATGGCCACGCGGTGGGTGATCAGGTGCTGATTGAGATTGCCGGACGCCTGCAAAGCTGTTTCCGTTCCACTGATACCCTGGCGAGAATCGGTGGGGATGAATTTGTTGCGCTGGTGGATATTGAACATCCGGAGCAGGCAAAAGCGGTTGCTGAGAAGGTGCTTAAGAGTCTGGATCCGCCGCTGGTGCTTGATGACAGTGACCAGACCATTATTTCCGCCAGTATTGGTATCAGCCTTTTCCCATCGGATGCCGGCAGTGCTGAGGAGCTTCTCCTTAAGGCAGATGAGGCTATGTACCGCGCCAAACGTGAGGCCGGACGGTATTGTGAGTTCAGCGGTAAATAAACATCATTACTGAGTGCTGTCTGCGTGCATTGCACGCCTGCCCGTTTTGACTAACAGGGTAAGACGTTTGGTTGCTTTTATGAGTCCTGGGTAACAGGCATAAAAAAAGCCCCTGTCTGCGGGGCTAAAAGATACTCTTTAAGAGTATGCTTGGCTGGATTCTAACGCTGATAGGCTGGGATATTGTGTTTGTCGCACATGCGCTCATAACCGGGTGTCTGATAAAAGCCCGATGCAATCAGTGTGTCGTGCAGCCTGTGTTCAACTGATTGCAGGTGCTCTGATTTAAAATCTGTTCGGTGTAATGCCCGTCTGACGAGCTCCATAACTTCCGGTGAAAATGTCATAGTAAATCTCCTTTTTACCAATCGACTGTTTCAGCGCATAGGGGAAAATGTGCTACTGAAATAAGATTAGCTCATGTATCTTTTCTGACATCTGAATTGCGGATTTTTTTCAAATAACCGTGCCCATTTTGTGTTTATCTTCGCCTAAATGTGTTTAACGGGAAGAATGTAAGTCACTTTGCAGTAAGTCCCGTAAGCAGCTGAACATAATGTCTGCCCGGGCACTTAATTTGGGCATTTTTTCCCGGGCTGCATCGCTTTCTCCGCTGTTAAACAAGTCACAGACTGACTGACCTCTGCGATGAATGTCTTCATGCAGGTTAAGCAGGTTGCTGAAACTGGGGTGCTCTGCGTAGCTGAGTTTACCCTCGCCTTTCAGCCATTCGCCAAAACGGCAGTTCAGCAGGCTGGGCGGCGGGTCATTAATGGCGGCAGTGTCCAGGTATTTTTCTATCTGGGTTACCCAGGCTTTGTGCTCAACGGCGGAAAACAGTAATGAGAAATCATCATGGTTGATGCGGCGCTGATTCTGCCATTCAGCTGGCGCGGCCCAGTCAGCGAGCCATTGCGTCAGTTCAGCGGCGGGCATCGGCCGGGCAATGATGTTGCCCTGTGCCAGCTCGCACCCCAGCTGGAGAAGCAGAGTGCCGTGCTCTGTTTGTTCCACACCTTCAGCGACGACGGTACGGCGGAAGGCGTTTGACATCCCCATAATGCCTTCCAGAATTGCCAGATCATCCGGATCCCGGAGCATATCCCGGACAAAACTGCGGTCAACTTTTAATACTGCCGCAGGCAAATGTTTCAGGTATTTAAGCGATGAATAGCCGGTTCCGAAGTCGTCCAGTGCAAAGCTGATACCAATGTTCTGACACTGGCGCATTACCTCTGACACCTGTTCAATATCTTCAAGGGCTGAGGTTTCCAGTATTTCCAGCTCAATGTCGGTCGGCGAAATGCCGGGGTGTGCATCAATCATCGATTGTAAATTCGCCACAAACTGACTCTGCTGTAATTCGAGGGCCGTTATATTGATGCTCATGTGAATATCAAGTCCGCCCTCTTTCCAGGCAGCAAGCTGGCTCAGGGCTGTTCGCAATACCCACTGCCCAATACTGATACACAGTGGGTGATCTTCCAGTGCAGGCAGGAAGTCACCGGGTAACAGTAACCCCTGCTCCGGATGCTGCCAGCGTATCAGCGCTTCTGCACCGTTCAGCACACCGGTTTTCATATTCACCCGTGGCTGATAGTGCAGCTCAAACTCATTATTGCCGAGGGCCTGCCGGATCCGCTCAAGACTCTGGCGCTGACCCCGAATGCTGTCTTCCCGGTGCGGATCAAAGAAATGAATGCGGTTTTTACCGGCCAGCTTAGCCTGATACATCGCCTGATCAGCCTGCCGGATCAGTTGATCGGCTTCTACGCCGTTATGCTGCGGGTAAAAGGTCACCCCCAGGCTGGATGATACTTTGAGGGTCAGTTCATCCACTTCGATGGGCTGTGTGGTGGTTTGCTGTAACCGTTTCAGCAGCGGCATGGCCTGGTCATCCCTGTCGGTATTCAGAAGGACAGCAACGAATTCATCGCCTCCCAATCGCGCAATGGTATCCCCTTCACGGAGAATCAGACGGAAGCGTTTACCCAGTGCCATTAACACTTTGTCGCCGGTTTCATGGCCGTACTGGTCGTTAACTTCTTTAAAACCGTCAAGATCAAGGTACACGACAGCCAGAGTCTCTCCCCGACGACGCTCCTGCCCCATGGCTTGCTGTAAGCGGTCGGAGAGCAGGTCTCTGTTGGGCAGGCCGGTAAGCTTATCGTGGTAGGCGGCGTGTTCCAGTTCTGCCTGATGTTGCTTAAAGTCGGTGATATCTTTACAGACCCCGATCCACTTATAGGCTTTGTTGCTGTCATCCAGCAGCGGCAATGCGTGGTCGCTCCAGTAGCGGTAGCCGCCGTCCTGATGCAGTATCCGATACTCATATTTCAGTGGCTGAGTCAGGGTTTTGTAACTGTCTTGCATTTCAGTCACGGTGCTCAGGTCCTCCGGGTGGATCAGCTTCAGCCACTGATCCGGCCGGTTAAGCGTTTGGGCGTCCCGGTAGCCCAGAATGCTGTTAATATCACCAAACCAGATCAACTGGTTGTTGCTGATATGGCGTTCGTAAATCAGGTCATAGGCGGCCTGTCCGGCAATCATAAAGCGCTGTTCACTTTCTCTCAGTGCTTTTTCGATATCTTTCAGGCGGGATATGTCCACCGAAATACCGCATAAAGCATATACGCTGCCATCATCCCGCTTCAGTGGCAGCTTGGTCGACTGAAAGGTCGTTGTCTGGCCGGTTTCCGGAACCGTGTTCGTTTCCTCCGCCCGAATGGTTTCACCATGAATCAGGACCCGGGCATCATTCTGACGGATGTTCTGACTGGTTTCGGCATCAAAGAACCGTTCATCCGGCGAGCCGATAATGTCTTCCATCGCTGCCCGCCACAGTTCCCGGACCGCTTTATTGGCAAACAGATAGCGCCCTTCGGTATCTTTGAGGTAGATATAGGCATCCACGTTATCCAGGATGGTGCGCAGCTTATATTCGCTTTCAATTACCTGCTCCTGGGCGCTGACGATGTCTGAGATATCCTGAGCAAGAATCAGTGTCTGATGCTCGCCACCTGCTGCGGTAATGGTTTTTTTTATTACCCGGTAATGATGATGCTGGCGCTCAAGCTGCAGAAGAATACGGGCTTCACTGCGGCTGTCACGGTTAGGCAGTTCGCGGGCAAAATATTCGGCAAGGGGCTTGGGGGCACTGAAGTCACTCTCAGCCTTCCCGATGAATGCTTCAGGGGTGGTTTTGTAGAGTTTTGCTGCCGGCTGGTTGCCGAGCAAAATCCTGTTGTCACTGTCTTTGAGAAGCACTGCGTCAGGAATTTCATTGACCACTGACTGCAGCAACATTTCGCGTTCATGCAGTGATCGCAGTGATTCACTGAGTTGCTGCCGGGCATTTTCGGCTTTTTGTCTGGCACGGTTAAGTGAGTTGAGGTTGAACAGAATAAAGATAAAGATACTCACAATTATGAGTGCCAGGGTTAAAAAGCCCAGTGTTATCATTTTCAGCCCTTCGGGTTCCGATGCCCACTCTCCCCGGGCGGCTGCGGTGAGCTGCCAGCTGCCGATGGGCAACTGAATATCAGCCATGACGGCGTCGGCTGTGAACAGCTCAGGGTTCCCATAGAAGACCTCACCCCGTTCACCAAGGCTGTCTTTTCCCCGGATGGCTATTTCAACCGGCAGTGGGTCTGACAGGCCGCTGATACGGAATAGCTGTTCTTTATCGATGACGCTACTGACAATACCCCAAAAGTAGTCAGGGCGATAATCATTTCGCAGGTAAATGGGAAAGCGGGCAATAAAAGCAGAACCGCCCTGCACCAGATCGACAGGACCGGCCAGCACTACCTTACGGGTTTGTCTGGCAAGGTCAGCGGTGCGGAACTGAGAAGGTATATCACGGTAATCAAGGCCAATCGCCTGTTCATTGCCCTGTACCGGATATATCAGTTTGATTTTCATACCCGGGGCTGCAGCTACATTGCGCAGGATGCTGTCTTCCTTAAACAGGGTTTCTGCTATTTTTTCAAACTGCTGCTGATTCATTGCCGGGTTGACCGAGATGCTGGCAACCAGCCCCTTGGATAATTGCAGATCGCTGGCCAGGTTATGTTCCAGCCGGTCGCGTATTTTAAGCAGGTGTTTATGCACCTGTTCCCGTACTTCATTTTCATGCTGGAGGGTATAAATGGCTTCTGCTTTGAACCAGCCAAACAGTACCAGGCCAAACATAAGCAGGGCAAAACAGGCAATGACTAACCTGACCCGTCCGCTGGCGGATTTGGCGGAAACCGATTCCTTTCGGTGTAAGGACGAGCCTGAAGTCTTGATATGGTGTACCTACTGAATCGTATAAACCTTTATCATCCGCTGCTGTTAATAAGTCCCTGTGGTTTAGTAAAGATAGTTTGTTTTGTTTGAATTTGTTAATAAAAATACCACTAATTGATCATTGTCTGTGGTCTTGTTATGTGTACTGCAACTACGATTATACGGTGTGTTATGAGTTAAAGAAGTCAGATCTGCCCGTGATCCCGCCCGATATGGGTAATGTTTTCAGAAAAACATCCTGCGTTTGAATATTTAAGGATGCATGTGAATGAAAAAGCCTCTCAAATCAAACAAAAATTGACCTGAATCTAAACTGAAGAAACTGGCTTTAAGTAAACTGTGTCGCCTTTCAGCAACAGCAAATGGATTACTGTGTCTTTTTCAATGTTTACCACCCCTTCTGCGCGCTCAGAAAAACTCGTCAGGGATGCGGCGCAGTGTCAGGTCTTAACCTGTACACCGGATGTCAGTCTTAAAACAGCCACGGCGATGATGCAGGCTGAAAACTGCAGTTCCATTGTGGTTGTTACTGATCGGGTCCCGGTGGGTATCTGGACAGAGGCAGATGCTTTGCGCATTGATTTTACAGACAGTGCTTCGCTGAACCGCCCTGTGTCAGCGTTTATGAGTACCGCATTGCACACAGTTGAAATGACCGCCACGCTGGATGATGCTGCACTTGAGTTTCGCCGGCAGAGCATCCGCCACCTGATTGTTACTGATCAGGCGAATGAGCTGCAGGGCATTCTTTCCCAAACCGATGTGGTCATGCATCAGAATGCTGAATTTTTCCTCAGTATGACCGAAATAGATGCGTTACTTCCTGTCAGACTTACAATCACCCTGGATCAGCAACAAATGATCAGTGACGCGGTGGGTCTGATGCGCGAACACAGTCAGGATGCACTGGTTGTTACCGCCCGGGGAGAGCCCGCCGGTATGCTGACCCAGCGGGATCTGGTCAGGCTGATTGGCGAAGGTCACCGGGACCGCCCCCTCGCAGATGTAATGAGCACGCCGCTGATCAGCGTACCCCGCTCCATGAGTTTGCTCGCTACCCGTTCGCTGATGCAGAAACGCTGCATTCGCCATATCGGCGTCAATGATGATGCCGGGACGTTTATCGGCCTGATTTCATTCGGTGACATTCTGAATAATATTGAGCAGACCTACGTTCGTCGTCTGCGGGCGGCACTTGCTAACCAGTCTGCAGATCTTCAGGATGCCGCCCAGCAGCTGCACATGGCGCATACCCTCATTGAAGCGTCAATGGACGGTATAATGGTGACCAATGATGACGGCATTATCGAGTCTATTAATCCGGCTTTCAGCATTCTGACCGGGTATTCTGAATCTGAAGCGCTGGGCAAAAAGGCAAGCCTGATCAGTTCAGGTAAACATGATGCTGAGTTTTATCAGCAGATGTGGCACTCAATTAATACTCAGGGTCAGTGGAAAGGTGAAATCTGGAACCGCCGTAAGAACGGTGAGGTGTACCTGGAATGGCTGACCATTACCCGAATACTTGAACCGAACAGCGGCCGTTCACTTTATGCGGGCATTTTCAGTGATATTACCGAGCGTAAAAAATCTGAGCAGATCATTGAAAACCTCGCTTATTATGATGCGCTGACAAAACTCCCCAACCGACAGTTGCTGTTTGACCGCCTGGACGTGGCGCTGGCCGGCGCCCACCGGGACTGCTGTAACCTCGCCCTGTTGTTTATCGATCTGGATCACTTCAAGCGTATCAACGATACCCTGGGGCATACCATTGGCGATAAGGTGCTGATAGAAACCGCTAACCGGCTCAAGAATATTATTCGCGAAGGCGATACCCTGGCACGCATTGGCGGTGACGAGCTGATTCTGATGCTCACAGAAGTCTCCGATGCCGATACCGTTGGCCGTGCAGTTCACCGTATTTCAGAATGTCTGCAGCAGCCAGTCATTGTAGAAGACAATGAACTTTACGTTTCAGCCAGTATCGGCTGTGCGATTTATCCGGAAGACGGCCAAGACCGCGAAACCCTGCTAAAAAATGCAGATATCGCCATGTATCGGGCCAAGCAGACTGGTCGTAATACATTTCACTTCTACTCTTCCAAGATGGATGAGTTGTCTCATCTGCACCTTAAAATGGAAAGCCGCTTAAGAGGCGCGCTGGCCAATAACGAGCTGTTCCTGGAGTATCAGCCCAAGCGTGCGCTGGACAGCGAACGGATTGTCGGGGTGGAAGCCCTGCTCCGCTGGCAGGATAAAGAGCTGGGCCGGGTACCACCGGATCAGTTTATTCCGCTGGCGGAAGATCTCGGGCTGATTAACGAAATTGGCAGCTGGGTGCTGGACCAGGCAGCGCAACAGTGTCAGCGCTGGCAGGCAGAGGGGATCGACGATCTGCATGTGTCGGTGAATGTATCGGCGCTGCAGTTTAAGCAGCAGGCCGTGATTGGTCAGGTAGAGAAAGCCCTTAAGCACAGCCACCTGCAGCCAAGTCTGCTCGATATTGAAATCACCGAGAGCTGCTTGCTGGAAGATCTTAAGTCCGTTAGCCGGAGCCTGCGGCATTTACGCAATCTGGGATTAAGTATTTCACTGGATGATTTCGGCACCGGCTTTTCCAGTCTGAGCATGCTGACTCAACTGCAGGTGGACTATCTGAAAATTGACCGCAGCTTTATGCAGGGCATTCCGGGGGATCCGGACAGTGAAATGCTGGTATCAACGATCATCCTGATGGCCAAAAATCTGGGGTTCAAAGTCGTGGCCGAAGGGGTCGAAACTGCCGAGCAAATGGCATTTCTGAAAGACAAAGACTGTGATCAGATACAGGGATATTATTTCAGCAAGCCGGTCAGTGCCGGGCGAATCTCGGAAATGATGTTGCCGGCGGCAGTAGTTTAATGCTCCATTATCTTGATTAAGGCCTGCTTATGTACAGGCCTGCTTATGTACAGGTCTTATTCCGGCAACCGGCTTTCAGTTAAGCTGGCTCTGGTCGACCTGTTTGACGTCAGGCAGAGAATAATAGTCCCCTTTCGACTCACTGTGGATCTGGCTTTCAAGCACCAGCCCGGTTGGCAGGTCCAGCCCGCCGGCAAAAATACTCACGTAATCTTTACCGAAACTGCGCCAGAACAGGTTACTGCCACAGGTTCCACAGAAGCCCCTTTCAGCAGTGTCAGACGATGCAAACCACCGCAGACTCTCTCCGCTGACTGTCAGATCAGCGGCCTGACACTGGCTGGCCATCACAAAAGAGCCACTGGTTTTCTGACACTGCCGGCAATGGCAGGCAACTACCGGGCGTAATGCGCCGGTTATCTGATAAATCACTTCACCACACAGGCAACTGCCCCGATGATGTTCAGGCATAAATCTTACTCCGGGTCTGATAATAAAACGGGACTAGCCTAGGGGATCCTGACATAGCCGACAAACGACAATACAGGCCTCTATAATTAAGCCTGGCTTTTTTGTGATGAATGCATTCGGTATGCTGGCCGTTCAATGATTTCAGCGGGTATTGCGAATATGTCATCTTTGCCACCGGTGGAGCAGCTGCGTTTCTTTGATGCGGCGGCCAGACACCTAAGCTTTCAGCAGGCTGCGAATGAGCTGTGTGTCAGCCCTGCTGCGGTCAGCCAGAGAGTCCGGGCGCTTGAAGCGCAGCTGAACACAGCGCTGTTTGTACGGCATACCCGCAGGGTTAGCCTGACCCCTGCGGGGGAAATGCTTGCCACCAAAACCCGCCAGGCGTTTGGTTTGCTCAACGAAGGTGTCACTGATATCAAGCAGTTACACGGCCGTTCTGTATTTACCATCAGCACCACAACCACCTTTGCTGAACAGTTTCTGATGGGTCATATTGATCGGTTCCAGCACATTTTTCCCGACCGGGATAACCGGGTACTGGTATCCAACAATCTGGTGGACTTCCGGCAGGATCAGGTAGATGTGGCTGTTCGGCAGGGCCTTGGTGCGTATCCCGGCTGTACCGCGCTGCCTCTGGGGTCGGACCGCTATATGGCGGTTGCCAGCCCTGAACTTGCAGCAAATTTTGCAGCCGAAAAAGCCGTTACCGGGATCAGGGTAGACTGGCCGGCACGAATAACAGATTTCCCCCGCTGGAATGACTGGTACGCTTTGCAAGGCATGCCTTCTGAAACCGCCAGTCGCCAGCTTAATCTGCCTACGGAAGCGCTGGCTGTCCGGGCAGCGGTTAACGGTCAGGGTATTGCCCTCATTCATACGCTTCATATACGTGAAGAGCTCGCGTCGGGCGCGCTGGTTCCCTTGTTGGGGCAAGCCCAGCAGTTACTCGCTTCTCCGTATCGTTATCATCTGGTCTGGCCTGAAAATGTTGCCAATCCGGTGACAGAAGCTTTTTGCCAGTGGCTTGCCGGACAACTTAGCTGATCGAAAACTCCGATGGCTGCTGTGGGAAATTCCGTTTGTTGCATGGCAGCCCTCTGCTGATACTGAATGGCGCTGCCAATATGGGCAGGCCTGTTATCAGTAGCCGCTACGGAGAACGCACAGTGGAAGACATTCTGGTTTTACCCGTCATACCTGACAGCCAGCTTATAGAAATGCACGGTTACCGGCTGGCAAGAATACGGCAGCAAATGCGTTTACAGGGCGTCAGTCTCTGTGTGCTGGCAAGCCCCGTCAGCCTGCGCTATGCGGTGAACTTTGTTGAATACCAGATGTTTCAGGCGCACATTCCTACCGCGTATCTGTTCATTCCACTGGAAGGACCGGTCACCCTGTTCGGTGCCAGCCAGCGGCATTACAGCTTAGTGGATGACTATTGCCCTTCCCGGTTTGTAACCCCTTTTGATGGCGGTGTAGATTTGACCCACAACTGCCAGCAACTGGTCGGTGATATCAGGGGCTTTATGGATGATCACCGGCTCCGCGACGGGCTGCTGGCGCTGGAACGGCTTTCACCGCTGATTTCCCAGCAACTGGTGTATGAAGGGTACCGGCTGGCAGACGCCGAATGTCTGGTGGAACAGGCACGGATGATTAAGCATCCTGTCGAGCTGACCTGTATAGAGCAGTCGGTGGCGGTTGCCGAGTACGGCATCGCTCAGATGCAGCAGGCACTGCGGCCGGGCATCACGGAAAACCAGCTCTGGTCGGTGCTGCATCAGGTGAACATCGCCCACGGCGGTGACTGGATTGAAGGCAAGATGCTGGCGTCCGGGCCCCGAACTAACCCTTGGTTACAGGAAGCAACTAACCGGGTGATTCAGGCCGGCGAACTGGTGGCTTTTGACACTGATATGATCGGGCCCCACGGCTACCTCGCTGATATTTCACGCACCTGGCTGTGCGGAGACTTGCCACCCAATACGGAACAGAAAGATGCCTACCGCCATGCCTGGGATGAAATCCAGTACAACACCGGTCTGATCCGCCCCGGCGTGGGTTTTAATGAGCTGGCGGAACGGGCATTTGCCCGGCAGGACAAATACCGGGCACGGCGCTATGTCTGTGCGTTTCACGGTGCAGGCCTGTCTGATGAGTACCCGAAAATCTATTACCCTGAAGACAGCCGTCACAACACCTATGATGATGTGCTGCAGGAAAATATGGTGATGTGTGTAGAAAGTTATTCCGGCGCGGATAACGGCCGTGAAGGGGTGAAGCTTGAACAGATGGTACGGGTAACGAAGGATGGTTGTGAAGCCATCAGCCGTTACCCGTTTGAGGAAGCGTTATTCAGCTGAGACGCTCAGTCAGAGGCTGAATGACATTGCCGGTGAGCCCAGTCGGGTACCGTCAGGGGTAACCCCCAGCCCGGCACCCTCCGGCACCCTGAGCTGGCCGTTATGTAAGGCTACAGGATTCTGATTATCATAGTGTCCGTCAATATACGGCGCGGCAATCCAACTGCCGGCAAACAGATTGCCTGTTACTGTCGCACCCAGATGCACGCAGCTGGCGGCAACCAGATCACCGCCCCAGCTGTCATCACAGGTCATGGGTAAGCCTGCAACAGCACAGATTTCCCGGGCGGTACGCATCAGGCTGATGCCCCCTATTCTGCTCTGTTTCATGCCAAAACCCTGAGCAGCATTATCACCGATGGCTCTGAGCAGGCCGTTAAGATCTTCGATGACTTCATCCAGCCACAGCGGATGGTGCAGGTTCCCCCTCAGGTGCAGACACTGCTCATAGGTCTGGCACGGCTGTTCGAACACAAAACGGATATCCCGGCAGGCTGCGGACAGCTGTATGGCATCATTCACGTTCAGACCCCGGTTGGCGTCCACCGCCAGCTCGGTACCCGGTGTCAGTACCTCAGCCACCTTGCTGACACAGGCGATATCTTCGTCCAGTGTCCGGCCACCCACTTTAAGCTGCAGCCGGCGGAACCCTTCTGCCTGTTTTTTCACCGCGACAGATGCCGCTTCTTCGGGGCTGCTCAGGCCGATCGCGTAGTAAGAAGGAATCACTTCCCGTACTGCACCTCCCAGCAAGTCGCAGACCCTGCTGTTATATGCCTTGCCGCTGATGTCCCAGCAGGCCATATCGATGGCGGATTTTGCATACAGGCTGCCACACAGGGCCTGATGCATCCGCTGGTTTATCTGTTCGGTGTACTGCGGGTTTTCCCCCAGTAAATGGGGGGCAATTTCACCGATAGCAGCCCTGGCACCGGCGGCGTGCTGTGGCTGATAGGCCGGCCCCAGCGGACATACCTCTCCCCAGCCCTCGATACCGTTGTCGGTGGTAATACGCACCAGCGTTGTGTCCAGTGCTGTCAGTGTCTGCAGGGCCATTTTATAAGCCGGGCCCTGAATGGGCAGATCCTTTTGCCAGACATCGATTTGACAGATCTTCATAGGTTCACTCCTGAATGTTCCGGTCCGTCAGTTCAGCTGTCACGCTGGGGCAGTAATACCAGCTTGCCGGTAAAGCCTTTATCCAGGAACGCCTGCTGCGCTTCAACAATAGACTCCAGCGGATAGCGCTTCGCTACCAGTGGCTTCAGCTCACCCTTTTCGATATAAGACACCAGGTTCTCGAAAACATGCCGGGGCTGGTAAGTACAGCCAAAAAACGTCAGATCTTTGAGGTACAGGCTGCGAACATCCAGTTCAACCAGTGGTCCGGCGATGGCACCCGCTACCGCATAACGGCCACCCGGACGGAGAATATCCAGCAGCTCCGGCCACTGGTCACCGGCGACCAGATCAACCACCGCATCCAGACTGTCCTTGCCCAGCATCTTCAGCAGGTTATCGCCCCGGTTAATGACCTGATCAGCGCCAATGGCCCGCAGTTCATCAGCTTTGGACGGGCTGCAAACCGCAATTATCTCTGCGCCCCTGCGTTTGGCCAGCTGTACGGCCGCAGAGCCCACGCCCCCGGAAGCACCGGTTACCAGTACCCTTTCGCCGTTACTGAGGTTCATCCGGTCGAGCATGTTCTCTGCGGTTGAATAAGCACAGGGAAAGGATGCCAGTTCAGCGTCTGTCATCTGACTGTTGACGGCAAAGGCTTCTCTTGACTGGGACAGGGTGTATTCCGCGTAACCGCCATCACATTCGGAACCGTAGGTAAAACACTCGAACGGGTTGTCGCTGCCCGGTGGTTGCTGCAGATTGCGTACCAGCACGCGTTCACCCACCCGTTCCGCTGATACCCCGTCGCCGACCGCAACGATTTCACCGCAAACGTCGCATCCCTGTATGCGGGGCAACTGCAACGGAATACCGGACCAGGATGCGTCATCGTCGTTAATGTCATCAAAGCCTTCACTGCCGCCGGCATTAGTATCGCCGCTGACGGCTTTTGAGTACCAGCCGATCCGGGTGTTGATGTCGGTGTTGTTGATGGCGCTTGCGCCTACTCGAATCAGTACTTCACCGGCAGCCGGTGTGGGTACAGGCACATCGGTACGGTAGCTGAGCTGATCAAATCCGCCATGGCCGGTTAGCAGCACGGCTGCCATTGTTTGGGGTAATTCAGACTTGTTGCCAGACATCGTGGTCTCCGGAATGTTTGTATCAATAGTTTTTATGATTAGCTTGATAGCCACTGTAAAAAACCGCTGTTATTCAGGCAAACAAATAATTTAGAATCTGTTATTCAGAAAAACTAAATCATGGCTCCGCTATGCTTCCTTTGCTCGATCTCGATTTATTGCGAACCTTTGCTGCAGTCGTTCAGGCCGGTGAGTTTAAAAAGGCCGCCGAAACCGTTCACCGCTCCCATGCCGCAGTCAGCATGCAGATTAAACGCCTTGAGGAGCAGCTGGGCTGTCAGCTGATGCAGCGGAATAATCAGGGTATCCGCCTGACTGAATCTGGCGAAATCCTGATGGGTTACTGTGAACAGTTTCTTAAGCTTAATGCAGCGACCTTCGGGGCGCTTGCAGAAACACCGCTGGCCGGCAAAGTGCGTTTCGGTATTCCTACTGATTACGCGCAGGATTTTCTGCAGGATTTTTTGCCGGTGCTGGCGGCGGAAATGCCCAACCTTGATGCCAGGATAGTGTGTGACCGGAGCCGGAATCTGCGCCAGATGCTGGCGGCAGGCCAACTGGATATCGCCATTGTGGCCGGTGAAGAAGAATACCGGGATGAGCAACTGATCTGGACGGAACGGCTACAGTGGTGTGGCTCATACGGGCAGCAACGCACTGACGCTACGCCCCTGCCATTCGCCTTGCTGGAAGAAAACTGCATCGTCCGGGATCTGGCGCTGCAACAGTTACAGGCCGGTCAGATTCCCTACGAACGGGTGTTCAGCAGTACCGTGCTGGAAAATATCGCCGCGGCGGTGGCGGCAGGTTTTGCGGTATCGTTACTGCCTGAGTCCTCGGCCCGCGCCGGCAATATTAAACCTCTGGAAGATCCGCGACTGGACAATAATCAGCTGCTGAAAATGAATATGATCTGTTCACAGGCCATTGATCCGCGGATCAGCCAGCGCCTGACAGAACGTCTGAGGGAGGCCGCTTCCCGGATTCTCCGTAAAACGGCGGGTTAACTGCCCGCAGCGGCGCCAAGGCCAAGCTTGTCCAGTTTTGCATACAGGGTTGCTCTGGATATGCCCAGCTGTCTGGCGGCATTGGCTTTATGGCCCCGGTGATAGTTCAGGGCGCTGATAATCGCCTGGCGTTCGGCATCGGCAATGCTTTGTGCAAGAGGACCGGGGGCTTCTGCAACTGGCGTTAAGGCCGTTTCCGCGGGGAGCTGTTTACTGGCTGGCAGTACCGAGCTGAGAAATTCTGCTTCTATCACTGTCTCGGGATGCATCACACAGGTGCGCTCGAGCACATTGCGCAATTCCCTGACGTTCCCTACCCACGCCTGATGGCGGAGTAACTGCAGTGCGGTATAGCTGAGTTGCTTGGCGGGTATGCCCAGATTCAGGCAGATGTCATCGATGATGCTTTCACACAGGGATTCAATATCCTCCAGCCGCGCCCGTAACGGCGGCAACTCGATGGGCATGGCATTGAGCCGGTAATACAGATCAGCACGAAACTCCCCCTGCTCCACCATGGCGGCCAGATCCCGGCTGGTGGCAGCAATGACCCGTATGTCGATGGTCTGAATGTCATTAGACCCCAGAGCAGAAAACTCTTTTTCCTGAAGCACCCTAAGTAACTTTGCCTGAACATTGAGGGGCATATCACCGATTTCATCCAGAAACAGGCTGCCACCGTCTGCCAGCGCCAGTTTACCTTTACGACCGCTCTTGCTGGCGCCCGTATAGGCACCGGCAACGCTGCCGAAGAACTCCGCTTCAATCAGTTCGCCGGGAATCGCGGCGACGTTAATGCTGACAAAAGGTGCGCTGCTGCGGGGAGACAAATCATGCAATGCCCGGGCAAACAGCTCTTTACCGGTGCCGGTTTCCCCGGTGAGCAATACGGATATATCGAAACGGGCAGCCTGACGTACCTGCTTTTTCACATGGGCCATAACCGGGCTGTTACCGATCACCCGGGACAGTCCGTAGCGGGGTCTGTCGCTGTTCAGCTTATCTTTTGCTGCCTGAAGTTCATCCTGTAACTTATTGTATTTATTGATTAACGGGTTAATGCTATCAGTGGCAACAAAGCCGAATGCACCGATGATTTTATCGTTATCATCCTTCAGGGGAATGACACTTATGACGACCCACTGGTCGCTGATATACAGCAAATCGAGAAACACCGGCTGGCCGCTTTCAATCACAGAAGGCAGCCGGCTGGTAGGAATTATTTCACTGATGTGTTTCCCCAGAGGAGATTCCTCCAGCCTGAGAAAGTCGAAATAGGCTTCGCTGATCCAGACAATCACGCCGCGGGCATCCGTAGAAACCGAGTGCTGATAAAAGCTGTCAAAAGACTGGCTGAGGAATGCCATTGCCCGCTGTTTATGTGACGCCTGCTGCATGTCATCCCAAATCATAATTCGCCAGCCTGTTAGTTATTGTGTCTGAAAAAATAAACACTCATGTCTTATAAATAAGACATTAAGTGTCTTGTTTTTAAGACATAAAATATATTTTGCCTGTCATTTAAGCAAGCCGGCTACTCTCTTTTCATATAAATCAATAGCTTAGGAATTTGGCACAGAGTCTGCAATAAGGACGTTAATAAAATTTGCGCAGAGGCCCGATCCTCATGACCGGAAAACAGACAGTTGTCTGCCGGTCACGCGCTCAGAATAATAACGGAGACTCTCTATGCAGACGCGAACGGCCCTGGTAACCGGCTCAAGCAGTGGTATTGGTCTGGCATGTGCTCACCGGCTTGCCGCCAGTGGTATGAACATCATGCTTCACGGCCTGGAAGATAAAGCCTTTGGAGAGCAGCTGTGTGAACAGTTTGCCGGCTATGGGGTCAGGTGTGCTTACCAGCCTGCAGATTTAAGTGATGTTGGCCAGCTGGAATCCCTGATCAGCACAACAATCACGCAATTTGGCGGCCTGGATGTGCTGGTCAACAATGCCGGTATTCAGTACACCGCACCTGCCGAACAGTTTCCCACGGAAAAGTGGGATCAGATCATCGCCATTAATCTTTCTGCTGCTTTTCATACTACCCGCCTGTGCCTGCCGCACTTTCAGCAGCAGGGGTTTGGCCGCATCGTCAATATTGCTTCGGTCCACGGTCTGGTTGCATCCGTTAATAAAGCGGCCTACTGCGCTGCTAAGCACGGTCTGGTGGGTTTTACTAAGGTGGTTGCACTGGAAAACGCCGCGGCAGGCATTACCGCCAACTGTATCTGCCCCGGCTGGGTCGATACCCCCCTGCTGAACGATCAGATCGCGGCCATCGCCGCTGAGAAAAACTGCTCTGCTGAACAGGCCAAACACGATCTGGTGGTAGATAAACAGGCCTATCCTGATCTGATTAAACCGGATGCCATCGGTGACATGGTGGTGTTTCTCTGCAGTGAATCCGCCCGTGGAATCAACGGTGCAGCCCTGCCGATAGACGGTGCCTGGAGCGCCCAGTAACCCATTAATTTTCATCAGTTTAAGTGGAACGACGCTATACCCGGAATTTTTTAACGACATTCTCTGATAAACAAGGAACCATCATGAAAAAAATAAAATCGATGTTCGCTGTATCACTGTTAACCGCCGCAATGGCCGCCGGCAGCACCGCTGCTTCTGCCGCGGATAAAGTTCTGCTGAAAACCCCGATTGCATTTGGCTCCCACCTGCCGGCACTGGGTACTCCCATTAAATGGGTTTCGGAACAGCTTAAGCTGATGAGTGATGGCTCAATAAAGATGAAGATCTATGAGCCGGGTAAACTGGTTGCCCCGAAAGAGATTCTCGATGCGGTATCTTCCGGCAAGGTGAATTCCGGCTATGCAACGGCCGGTTACTGGCAGGGTAAAATGCCGGCAGCCGCGCTGTTCTCTGCTGTGCCTTTCGGCCCGGAAGCCGGTGAGTACATGGCCTGGCTGTATTACGGTAATGGCCTGAAACTGTATCAGGAAATGTATGACACTAACGGTTACAACGTTAAAGTCATTCCCTGCGCAATCATTTCGCCGGAAACCTCCGGCTGGTTCAGCAAAGAAATCAACAGCCCGGAAGACCTCAGTGGCCTGAACATGCGTTTCTTCGGTCTGGGTGCCTCCGTGATGGAAAAACTGGGTGTATCCACGTCTCAGTTGCCGGGCGGCGAAATCTTTGGCGCGCTTGAGAAAGGTGCCATTGACGCCTCTGAATTCTCTCAGCCAGCCATCGATCAGCGTCTGGGCTTCCATAAGATCGTTAAGTACAACTACTTCCCGGGCTGGCACCAGCAGGCGACCATTTTTGAATTACTGGTAAACAAAGACGCCTGGGGCAAACTGTCTGTTGGCCAGCAGGCCATTGTTGAAAATGCCTGTAAAGCATCCATGACCAATGCCATTGCAGAGGGTGAATCCATGCAGTTTGAGGTGATGGCCAAAGCTCAGGAAAACGGTGTGAATATCCGTTACTGGAGCGATGACATGCTGAACACCTTTAACGAAAAGTGGTTGGAAGTGGTGGCTGACAAAACTGCGGCTGATCCTTTCTTTACCAAAGTGTGGGATGACCTGAGTACGTTCCGTAAAGGTTACGATCTTTGGGAAGCAAACGCTTTCTTGCCCCGCACGACAAATTAGCCCCATACTGACTGAGTATCGTACAGTGCTTCAGCCCCGGCTGTTGCACTGTTTTTGTGCGGTATCAGAACGGACATTCGACAATAACAATAAGGGATGCATCGGGTGAATGACGCAAACAATACACGGCCTCCAGTGGGATTTTCAGACGGTATAGACCGGCTAATTCAGAAAGTCGGCGGGCTGATTGCCTGGGCTTATGTACTGCTGATTCTGGTTATTATGGCGCAGGTTATTCTGCGTAAAGGGTTTTCCAGCGGGCTGATCATGCTGGAGGAACTGCAGTGGCATCTGTATGCCATTGGGGTGATGTTTGGCTTAGCCTACGCCCAGACCACCAATTCCCACATCCGTGTGGACCTCTTCTATACCGGGTTTCGCGCCCGGACCAAATACCTTGTCGAGATCTTCGGCATTCTGTTTCTGTTACTGCCGTTTATCACGGTGATCTTTCTGCACAGCCTGGATTTCGTTGCTGACGCCTGGCGCATCAACGAACATTCTGAATCCCCTTCCGGCCTGCCCTGGCGCTGGCTGATTAAAGGTGTGATTCCCCTGAGTATGGCGATGCTTATTCTGGCGGCACTTTCCCGCCTGTATCGCGATACCCTGTTGCTGTTCAGAGGGACTGATTGATGGAAATTAATGAAATTCTAGTCATTGCGATGTTCGTCTCATTCATCGCACTGTTATTTACCGGCATCCCGGTCGCCTGGGTTTTAGGTGGCATCGGGGTTATCTTTGCCGGCATCGGCTACATTGCGGATACCTACTTCGACACCATTACCGGGCTGGATTATCTGACCCTCGGTCTGGTGGTGAACCGCCTCTGGAAGATCATGGACAACTGGATTCTGGTGGCGCTCCCCATGTTCATATTCATGGGCATCATGCTGGACAAATCCGGCGTGGCAGAACGGCTGATGAAATCCATGCAGGAACTGTTCGGCAACGTCCGTGGCGGTTTGGCCATCACGGTAACAGCCATCGGCATTATCCTGGCGGCATCCACCGGTATCATCGGGGCATCCGTGGTGTTGTTAGCCGTTATGTCCCTGCCTTCTATGACTAAACAGGGCTATGCCATGCCGCTGGCACTGGGCACCATCGCCAGCGCCGGTACCCTGGGGATTCTGATTCCGCCGAGCATCATGTTGGTCATCATGGCTGACCAGTTAGGTCTGTCCGTGGGTGATCTCTTCATGGGGGCTGTGTTCCCGGGCCTGATGCTGGGTGCCATGTACATTGCCTACATTCTGATTACCGGCTTCCTCAAGCCTGAGTCTGCGCCGCTGCCAGCGGACGCCAAACCGGTGACTATGGCAACGCTGATTTCTGTACTTAAGGCTATTTTGCCGACATTAGCACTGATCTTCGTAGTATTGGGGTCGATCTTCGCCGGCATTGCCACGCCGACAGAAGCCTCTGGTGTGGGCGCTTTCGGGGCCACCCTGCTGGCCATGTACAACCGTAAGTTCAGTTTTAAAGTGCTGAAAGAAGTGATGACCGGTACCTACAACACCACGGCATACATCTTTGCCATTTTCATCGGGGCTACCTGTTTTGCGCTGGTACTGCGGGAGCTGGGCGGTGATGAGCTGATCGAGTCCTTCCTGACCGGACTGCCGTTCGGCCCATACGGCATTATCTTCTTTATCCTTGGGGTAATCTTCCTGCTGGGCTTCTTCCTGGACTGGATAGAAATCACCCTGATTATCCTGCCGCTGCTGGCACCGGTGATTTCTGCCCTGGGGCTGGATATCAACGGCTACGGTGTGGTGGATAATCCGGAGCTCGTGTGGTTCGTGATGCTCGTCGCCATGGCCTTGCAGACCTCCTTCCTCACCCCGCCGGTGGGCTTCGCCCTGTTCTATCTGAAAGGGGTATGTCCGCCGAATGTGAAAATTACCGATATCTATAAAGGTGTGACACCCTTTATTATTCTGCAGCTGACCGGCCTGTTAATCCTGGTATTCTGGCCACAGCTAGTGCTCTGGTTACCTGCTACTGCATACGGTTAAAAACGTGCTGGAGTAAGCGTGGGCGGCTGTATATACTCAGCCGCTTATGCCAGCAGGAACAGCAGCAGGAAACCCACTGTATGAGCGCATTTGAAGTCAGCCGCTACCATGATGAATGGGGTCCCATTCATGTTCTCAGTGACAACGACAATATATACCTAACCTTCGGTAACGGCGGTGAGCAAAGCGGTATGCAGGTCAACCAGCCCGATCGCCTGCTCTTTCAGTACACCCAGTGCATGATGCTGGCGTTATTACTCGCCCCGGACGCCCGGGGTGCCACCCTGCTCGGTTTAGGGGCTGGCTCGCTGGCGAAAGCCCTGTTGCTGGCGGATGAAAACCTGCAAGTAACCGTTGTCGAACTGCGGGAGAAAGTCGCACTGGCGGCCCGTGACTGGTTTTCGTTACCGGATTCGAAGCGCCTGACCCTGCATATAGGTGACGCCTTTGAGCATATTCAGGCGCCTTTACTGCCGGCCGGTCAGCAGGATCTGTTATTCGTCGATCTCTATCTGGATAACGGTTTACAGGATCAGTTGGTTGATCCGGCCTTCTTACAGGCCAGTTATGATCATTTAAAGGATGAAGGCGTGCTGGTCATCAATTTGTGGGATGAAGGTAAAGGTATCCTGCCCCTCTGTATGGATACCCTGCAGGAGGTGTTCGGTTCCCAGCCGTTACAGGCCAGCACCCAGGAAGGCAATGTAATTGTGTTTGTGGGAAAGGATATTCAGCTGGACCCACACCCCCGCCGCCTGCAGGCCCAAGCAAAGAAACTGGGCGGCCATCTGGATGTACCCCTGCAGCGGTTGCTGAACCGGCTGCAGGTAGTGGTTTAGGCTTTTTTCAGTAAGGGTTTAAGGATCCCCGTCAGCTTTTGCAGCGCCTTTTCATAGCGCTCATCCTTCGGCGGGATCAGTACCAGCCTGATGTATTGCTTAAACCGCGGTGCCAGGCTGAATACTTCACCCGGCAGGAAGTCACAATCCTTCGCCCGGGCCTGCCGGCGTACTTCACTAACATCCACATAATCCGGAAGCCTTATCCAGAGCGCATACCCGCCACTTGGTGAGGTAATTTCAATTGCACTGCCCAGTTCAGCATGCAGATATTCGCTGGCCTCATTCAGAAAGGCTTTCATCTCGCCCCGCCATTGACGCAGCTGGCTGGCATACCGGGAGCCGTTAAGGTAGTTCGCCAGTGCTTTCTGGCGGAAATACGGGCCGCTGATCTGGCTGATGGCCACCTGGGTCATATAGGCATCGCGGAAGCGCCCCGGCAGGCACCAGCCAAGCCGTTCGCTGTCCCCGACGATTTTCGAGATCGAGCTGACCAGCATACACCAGCCGTCAGTGTCATAACTGATAACCGGTCTGGGAAAGGCTTCAGAAAAGTTCAGCGTGGCGCAGATGTCGTCCTCAATGACCGGAATCCTCAGACTGTTGGCCCAGTGAGCGATGTCCCGTTTATAGTCATCACTGATGGTTACCCCGGTCGGATTATGGCAGACCGGATTGATGATCAGCGCGGCGATATCGCCACTGTACATCACTGTTTTAAGGGATTCGTAATCCGGCCCCGCCGGTGTCATGGGGACCTCCACCGCGTTCAGTTGCAGCTGCCCCAGTAATGCCAGATAGCCGGGAAATGCCGGCGTGGGTACGGCAACATTATCACCGGGCTGACACACTGTCCGTAACGCATGTTCCATGGCGTGCTGACAACCGCTGGTAATCTGCACCTGAGTTGGATTTACGTTGGTCTGGCGCTGAGCATACAGACGACACAGGGCGTCTCTTAATGGCAGATAACCTGCTGAGCTTTCCATCCCCCTTCTGGATGGCTGTAACAGCACCTTGTGATAATGACGCTGGAAAGAACGGAACATGTCCAGCTCCGGTGACAGCACCATGTTAATGAACTGGCCATTTGATTGCCCGTTGAGGATAGAGGCATCCAGCCATTTCTGTGCCTGAGGCGCCAGCCGGGAATCAGCCTTAAAGGGTTCGAACGGCCGGTAATGCTGTTGAGGCTTTGACTGAAAGTTAACCCGTGTGCCCTGCCGGGGTTGCCGGCTGATCAGGTCTTGCTGTTCAAGAATGTCCAGTACACTGCGAATGGTATTTATGCTGACATGATAATCCGCTGCAAGCTGCCGGATTGCCGGTAAACGTGTGCCATGACTGAGTTCGCTGTTGCGGATTTTCTGTTCGATTAATCCGGCGATCTGTAAATACCGGGGCTGGCCGGTCTGTGTCTGATTTTGTGTCTGGTTGTTTCCGGTCATGGTGTCCCGAGGCCTGTCGCTGTTCATGTTTGTAAAGCTTATCAGCCCGGCTGAGTATGCAAAGGGAAAACCCCTGTGTCTATTCATTATTCTGCTTTGTGTGTCTGTGTCCTTTGCTTGTCCTGCTCCTATACTGTCTGCTCATTCAACGCGGAGCCGGAAAACCTGATGTCTGCAAATCTTGAGTTACTGATGCCCTTTGTTCTGGTTGCTTACACTATGTGGGCGACACCGGGGCCGAATAATATGATGTTGGTATATTCCGGGGCTAAGTTCGGGGTAAGGGCAACCCTGCCACATATTTTTGGCATTCTGGCCGGCACGGTACTACTGAATTCACTGGCGGTGCTGGGGCTGAAGCCCCTGATCGATACCTGGCCGCAAACCCTGCTGGTTCTGAAGGTAATGGGCAGTGTGTGGCTGTGTATGATCGGCTGGAAAATGGCTACGGCCCGACAGTCCGGGGGCGATAAGCAGGTGGAAAAACCGATGCGTTTTATCATGGCGGTGTTATTCCAGTTCGCCAATCCAAAGGCTATCAGTGCCACCCTTGCGCTGGTCAGTCTTGTACTGGTGGCGATTGAACAGGAGCCTGAGCTGATCTGGCTGGTGTTACTGATCATCCCGCCGCTGAGTTTTCTGTCGATTACCCCCTGGGCCGTCGCAGGCCGGGCAATCCGACGATTTCTGTCAACCGAACTGCGCTGGAAGCTGTTTACCCGGACAACCGGCGGCCTGACGGCTGGGTGCGCACTGTTTTTGTGGCTGTAAGGCCAGGCTGATAAATCAAAAAGCAGCCCGGGGGCTGCTTTTGCGTTTTCTCAGTTCAGTTATCAGGCCGGATCAGGCCGTGGGGTATTGTTGGTTGATGGCGGCAGCTGTGGCAGTTTAAAGCTTGGCTGGTCACCGGTAAGGGTTTTCAGGAAGGCAACAATTTCATCTGTTTCTTCCTGCTTCAGTGCTTTGCCCAGCTGTAGCTCAGCCATGATGTTGACGGCTTCTTCCAGCGTCCAGATAGCGCCATCGTGGAAGTACGGATAGGTCAGCTCTACATTACGCAGTGTCGGGACTTTGAACTTGAAACGGTCGATTTCCTGACCGGTTACCGCTGACAGCCCGGCTGCCGGATTGTCAGTTTTATAGGGCTTTACAAGACCCATTTTCTGAAAGGAGTTACCGCCTACCGCCTGGCCGTTATGGCAGGCAGTACAGCCGGTCGCTTTAAAACGCTCATAACCTGCTTTCGCAATATCTGAAATGGCATCTTTTTCACCTTTAAGGTAACGGTCGAACGGTGCATTCGGTGTCACCAGCGTTTCCTCGAATGCGGCGATTGCATCGGTCACCTGATCAATGGCGATCGCATCAGTGTCGTATACCGCGTTAAAAGATGCTTTGTACTGTGGAATTGTATCCAGAACCTCAACAGCCAGCTGGTGACTGAAGCCCATTTCTATCGGGTTGGCGATGGGCCCTGCGGCTTGTTCCTGCAAGTCTTTGGCGCGGCCATCCCAGAACTGGGCAATATTAAGGCTGCTGTTCAGTACAGTGGGGGCATTAATGGGCCCTAGGGTCCAGTTATGGCCGATTGAAGTCGGCATGTTGTCAGTTCCGCCCATGCTGAGGTTGTGGCATGAGTTACAGGATATAAAGCCGGATTTAGACAGTCTGGGATCAAAATACAGTTGCTTACCCAGCTCCACTTTTGCAGGGCTTGTTACCGTATAGGGTTCGACAGGTTGTAAAGGTTCATTGGCCATTACAGGAAAAACGGTCAGAAGGCCCAGCAGGGCCAGACCAGAGCGTTGTTTCATGGTATAAATCTCCGTTGTGAGCCCGCAGCCCGACCGGTCACCGACGCAGCCTGCCAGTTGAGACGGTGATTCGGTCGCCTGCGCGGTTCCGTTTTATTCAGCCCTTGTCGGATACAAAGGCTGATTTGCTTCTTTTACCGTTACCGGTACCGGCAGAGTAGAACTTCAGCGCAAACGGCATTCTGACCTGTATCAATGATCTTAATTAGCTTTACCTATGTGATTCATAGGCAATTTTTATCTGTGACTGATTTTCGTCTCACGCACTTAAATCAGTGCGGCGCATTTCTCCCTTAGCATCTCACGGAACGCAATGACCGCTGGGGTAACCTGCTTTCTTCCCGGGCAAAGCAGGTAAAGCTCAACGGGAGGTGACTGATAGTCGTTAAGTAACGGTACCAGCCTGCCCTGTTTAATATCTGCTGCGACATCGATCTGTGAGCGATAGGCAACGCCCTTTCCGGCCACCGCCCAGCGGCGCACGATATCGGTATCATTGCTGATCCGGTTGCTGCTGACTTTAAGCCGGTGTTTGCCGGTTTCGCCGCTATATTCCCAGTGATTAAATAACCGGCCGTCCAGCCGGTACAACAGGCAGTTATGAGCTTTAAGTTCATCGGGATGTGCCGGCACACCCACGTCTGCGAGATACTCAGGAGACGCGCAGGTAATCCGTTTCAGGGTGGCTATGTGGAAAGACACCATGGTGGAATCCTGCGGTTTACCGTAACGCAGCGCTACATCGACCTGATCCTGAAAGAAATTTGACAGGCTGTCACTCACATTCAGATCAATGGTCAGTGCCGGATACTGCTCCATCATTTCGTCCACCCAGCCAAACACCAGATTGCGGCCGAGATCAGAGGATACGGAAAACCTCAGGTTGCCACTGATGTCATTTAAATTGCTGTGTGCGGCCGCCATACCCTGTTCAAGGGTGTCCAGTGCATGCCGGCAGTGAAACAGAAATTTCTCCCCGGCGGCGGTGATTCTCAGTTGCCGGGTGGTCCGGATAAACAACTGCATATCCAACTGAGCTTCCAGGCGGCGTAGCCCCAGGCTTGCAGCTGCGGTGGTAATGCCCAGCTGCCTGGCAGACTCAGTGATGCTGCCGGTTTCGGCGATGCGGATAAACAGGTTCAGATCAGATATGTTCATTATTAAATTTTATTTAATAGTCATTGTAGTATTACTGTGTTTTTAGTTTAGATAAGTTCGCCGATAATGTCTTCATCAGTCGGGCGCTTAAGTCAGGAGCTTGAGTTTTCAGAGCCTGTGCAGCCCTTATAAACAGATGAGAAGACACTATGAATACACAAACCGGATCAGCCCCGCAGCTGGGCGATGCTATACAGTTGCCCGGTGGCGCAGTACTGAAGAACAGAATGGTAAAATCCGCCATGTCAGATTCGCTGGGTGACGGCACGGGCAACCCGACGGCTGCCCAGACTCGCCTCTATGAACGCTGGGCTCAGGGCGGTCTGGCGTTATCGCTGATCGGTGAGGTGCAGTCTGACCCCCGTTATCCGGAAAAGCCCGGAAACCTGATGCTGTGGGAACATTCAGATCTGGACAGCCTGCGGGAACTGACTGCCAGAGCGTCGGTAAACGGTGCGCATATCTGGCCGCAGCTGGGCCATGGTGGTGCCTTGTCACATAGCCCTATATATCAGCCGAAAGGGCCTTCTGCATTGCACATTGGTGATTTCAGATGTGACGGAATGACCCTTGCAGAGATTCAGCAGTTACCGGAAACCTACGCCCGGTCTGCGACGCTGGCCAAAGAAGTCGGCTTTACTGGTGTGCAGATCCATGCTGGCCACGGTTTTTTGCTCAGTCAGTTCCTGTCACCGCTGTTTAATCGCCGGGAGGATGAGTACGGCGGTTCAGTTGCCCGGCGGGCGCGGATTGTGACGGAAATTATTGCGGCAGTCCGTGAAGCTGTCGGTCCGGCTTTTCCTGTCGGGATCAAGATCAACACGTCGGATCTGCTGGAAGGCGGCCTGACCCGGCAGGACGCACTGGAAACCATCAGCTTGCTGGATAAAACCACCCTTGATCTTATCGAGCTAAGCGGCGGTACTTACTTTCCCGGCGCTAAATCCAGTTCAGACAGTGCGGCTAAAGGCCCCTACTACGTGGAGTTTGCAGCACAGGCGCGGGAAATCACGGCCATTCCGCTGATGGTTACCGGCGGTTTTAAGTCCCGGCAAGACGCTACTGATGCCCTGGCTGGCGGAAATACTGATCTGATCGGGGTGGCCCGCGCCACCATCCTTAATCCGTCGCTGGCCAGTGACTGGCTGGCCGGAAAAGGTGATCCTGAGTTTCCCCGTTTCGAAACCAATCCGCCGGGAGGCATTACCGCCTGGTACACCCTGCTGCTAACTGCGCTGGCAAATGATGAAGAAGCAGGCTTTGAGCTGGATTTACCCACCGCATTGCGGGTTTATGAAGAGCGGGATGCGCTCAAAACCGCGCGCTGGAAAGATGCTTTCTGGCTGGTATAGACGAACAACCCTCCGTCGGTTTGTCCCGAACGGAGGGTATAACAGGAATGAAACCTTATTTCTTGTGTTTACTGAGCGCCGCTGACAGTGCGATATCACCGTTACCGGTGTAACCCTGGCTGCGGGATTCAATGTGTGGCAGTTCGTAAAGGTAATTCACCATGAGCCCCAGAGATTGCTGCAGGCCCTTCTCTGACTGGTCAGCCAGCCAGTTTATCCGCGCCAGTTGGGCACCGTTGGTCAGATGGAAGTGTGCCACAGGGTCCCTGACAAACGGCGCATACCGGGGATGCTTTGCCTGGGTAAAGTAAGCCAGTGCCAGCGGCTCGATCTGCTCTTTCAGAGCCTCACGTTCGGTCTGATCCGCCTGCACCAGTTGCTGGCGCAGTTGTTCAGAATTACTGCTGAATGCCAGTGTCTTCTGTTCCTCTTCGCTGAGGTTATCCAGCCACTGGGTAAAGCCCGGTACCGGTGATAATGTCGCAAACTGCTTCAGTTGCGGGAAGTCATGCTGCAACTGGTTCACCACCCGTTTGATCAGGAAGTTGCCCAGGCTGATGCCCCGCAATCCCTTCTGGGTGTTGGAGATGGAATAGAAGATGGCACTGTCCGCCTGATTCAGATCCGCCAGCGGCGCATCCTCATCCAGCAGGGTCTGTACGTTCCCGGCCAGCCCTTCAACCAGTGCCACTTCCACAAAGATAAGGGGCTCGTTTGGCATGTTCGGGTGGAAGAACGCAAAGCAGCGCCGGTCTGAATCCAGGCGGTTTTTCAGGTCGTTCCAGCTTTGTATTTCGTGTACCGCTTCATACTCAATGAGCTTCTCAAGAAGGTCCGCCCCTGAGTGCCAGGTGATCTCTTCCAGTTGCAATAAACCTACGTCAAACCAACTGGTTAGCAGACGTTTTAAATCTTCTTCAAGAGGTTTTAAATGAGGGTGCTGACGGCTCAGTTTAAGGAGTTCAGCGCGCATATCCACCAGGAATTTAACCCCTTCCGGCAGTTCATTGAACTGACGTAAAAGCACCATTCTTGGCGGTTCAAGTTGGTGGCGAAGCTTGCGGGTCAGTGCCGGACGGCTGTCGCTGTCAGCGGCCTGCCAGGCTTGCATCAGCTCACTTAACGGCTGTTCCTGAATATCGAATTTCTGGCATAACAGGGTGAAGAAGGTCACCCGGCCGGTTTCGTTCAGCTCCAGATAACAACGGCCAAGTTGCGCGGTACGGTTGCGGGCGGCAACGTCCCCTGCTCCGTCGATACAGGCATCGATCCAGGTGAGCAGTTGTTCGTGGTCAGAGGTTTCAAGATCCGGGGTCAGCGTCAGGCTGTCCAGCGCATCTTTGTTCCCCAGTGCTTCCCGCCAGAGAGGCATCAGGTGTTGTATGGTTTTTTGCCAGAGGCTGCTTGGATTATCGAGCACGGGCAGATCCTTATTCAGCCGGTTTCAGTTGATCGCGTAATGCGTGTTTCTGAATTTTACCGGTGGCTGTTTTCGGCAGCGGGCCAAAAATAACCCGCTTGGGTCGCTTAAAGCGTGCCATGTGAGTGCTGCAGAAATCAATTAATTCTGCTTCGGTGACAGACGCCGACTCTTTAAGCTCAACAAATGCACAGGGCACTTCTCCCCAGGTATCATCAGGCATGGCGACCACTGCTGCCTCACCCACCGCCGGATGTTTGTAAAGGGTATTTTCCACTTCCACCGAGGATATATTCTCTCCGCCGGAAATAATCAGATCCTTGGAACGGTCTTTAATCTGGATGTATCCGTCAGGATGAACCACCGCCAGATCGCCACTGTGGAACCAGCCATCAGCAAAGGCTTCAGCGGTGGCTTCAGGGTTATTCAGATAGCCCTTCATACAGGTGTTACCACGGATCAGGATTTCACCAATGGAAGTGCCGTCAGCGGGTACCTGCAAGCCAGTATCGGTATCCTGAACGATCACCGCTTCGGTCATGGGAAAACGCACCCCCTGACGGGATTTAAGGTCTGCCTGCCGGCTGTTGTCTTCGGCTTCCCAGCTCTGCTGCGGTGCTGCCTGCAGAATATGGCCATAGGTTTCCGTCAGGCCGTAAACGTGCATCACATCAAAGCCGAACTCTGTCATGCGGCTCAGTACCTGCGCCGGTGGCGGTGCGCCGGCGGTCATCACTTTAATACTGCGGTCAAACCGGATCTGTTGTTCTTCCGGGGCATTGGCCAGCATATTGAGAATAATCGGCGCGCCGCCGAAATGGCTTACCTGATGCTCATCGACCAGCCGGAACAGCAGACCAGGCTCAAACGCCCGCATACAGACGACGGTGCCGCTTACTGCCGCCATCGTCCAGGCATGCCCCCAGCCGTTGCAGTGAAACATAGGCACGCAGTACAGGTACCGGGGATGGTTCGGCAGGTTCCAGCCGATTACAGTGCCCATGCTCATCAGATAGGAACCCCGGTGGTGATAGACCACCCCTTTTGGCCTGCCGGTGGTACCGGAGGTGTAATTCAGGGCAATGGCCTGCCACTCGTCTTCCGGTGGCTGCCAGCTGAAGTCCGGATTGCCGCTGCTGATCAGGGATTCATAACTAAGGTGTGGGAGGTCGACATCCGGGCGCTCTCCTGCTGCCGGATCATCAATCACTACCAGTTGCGGCCGGCTTTCGGCGAATTCCAGGGCGGCTTTGTAAACCGGATACAGTTGCCGGTCGACAATGGCGACCCGTACCTTGCCGTGATCAAGAATATACGCCACGGTTTCAGCATCCAGCCGGGTATTTATGGTGTTGATTACCCCGCCGGTCATTGGCACAGAAAAGTGTGACTCAAACATTTCCGGGGTATTAAAGGCCAGCACCGCTACCGTATCCCCCAGGCCGACACCCATTTCAGTCAGTGACGATGCCATACGGTTACACCGTTGCCGGACGTCCTGCCAGCTGTAACGGCGGTCACCGTAAATAACGGCTTCGTAATCGGGGTAAACATCTGCACTGCGGTGCAGGAACGATACCGGGGACAGGCCCACATGGTTGGCCGCATTCATGCCCAGCGCCTGATAATCTGCATGCATGATTGTACTCCTTATTCTTATTCTGGTCCGGATTCCGGCGGCGGTTTAATACGCCGCCGGTATCCTTCAGTTTCATGCCATCAGTTGCGGATGCTGCTGCCGCTGCCCAGCATGCTGTCGATTCGCGCGCGGGTTTCCGGGGTTTTTACCAGCCTCAGGAATGCCCGGCGTTCCGCAGCGAACAGATCCTGCTCAGTATGCAGGGTACCGGCTGCACACTGGCCACCGGTGAGAATGCCGGCGATCTCAGTACCAACAACCACATCATGGGGATACAACTGCCCTTCCGCGCGGGCTTTATGCAGCCAGTCACACATTTCGGTATACAGTGGTTCACCCGCCAGAGCCACCGGTTCGCGGGCCGGTGCTTTTTCAACCTTATCCAGTGCATTGAGGGCATGGTTAAGCAAACGGTCACGGTTCATCAGCCACTGATCCTGATCCCGCAGCATGGCCAGCTTTTTACTGATGATGGGTGAGGTGCCGGTCCGGCCGTAACCCAGATTCATGAAGGCTTTCATGCTTGCCGTTTTGATATCGCCGAATTTGGCCAGATTGCGGTACAGAGTTTCCTTAACCCCGCCGCCGCCGGGAACCACGCCCACCAGAGATTCAACCAGCCCGGTAACCGAGTTGGCATGGCAGATGACCTGATCCGCATGCAGCACTACTTCAAAACCGCCGCCGATGGACAGACCGGATGGTGCAGCCACAACCGGTACCGGGCTGTTACGCATGGCCAGTACCACTTGCTGGAAGTGATTAAGGAAGTGGTCCAGATCTTCATAGTCTTCCGCCTGATAGAAGCGCTGTACCGCGCCCAGGTTCACACCACAGGAGAAATGCTGGGCATCATTGTGGATGATAACGCCCCGTAATCCACGGGCTGCCGCCTGCTGGAGGGCATCTTCCAGAATGGCCATTGAATCACCGTCCAGTGCGTTGGCCTTGCTGTGGAATTCCACAATGGCGGCGTCCTCAACAATGAACCAGCTGGCAACGGCATTGCTGTTTTGCGGTGTCAGCGTACGGCGCAGTTCAGAGAAGCGCAGCACCCCTTCGGCCCGCTGAATCGGCGGATAGCTGCCGTCTGCCCGGCGGGCAAAAAGCTGATTCCCGGCAACCCGGTAAAACTGATCACCACGGGTTTGTTGCAGTAGTGCAGGAACGGTACGGCCTTCTGCTTCAAGCCGTGTCACAAAACGTTCGGTGCCAATCTGGTCCAGCAGCTCAAACGGCCCCTGTACCCAGTTGTAGCCCAGTTTCATGGCATCATCGACCGGGACAATGTCATCCCCCACTTCCGGGATAAGCGACGCGGCATAACACAGGGTACGTGAGAGCACCTGCCAGGCGTATTTACCGTAGCGGCTGTCATCATCCAGCAGCACCTGTACGCCCTGCGCTTCAGCCTTAAGCGCCAGCGGCAGTTCCAGACGTGTATAGGGCTGATATTCATTGTTGCTGAGGTTGAGAACTTCGCGGGTGCTGAGATCCGGGTTTTCGGTGGGGACATCACGGAAGAAGCCCTGACCATTCTTGTTGCCGGTCTGACCGTTGGCAATCATGGCGCTCATCAGCGGGATTTCAGCCGCCACCCTGTGGAAGTCATCTTCCGCGGGGAGAATATTCACCAGACTTTTGACCACATCAGACATCAGGTCGATGCCGATCAGATCATACAGGCCAAACACGCCGGTTTTCGGAATGCCCATTGGCCGGCCAAACAGCGCATCTGCTTCCGCAGGACTCAGGCCCATTTCAAAGGCGGTATGTAAGGCACACTGGATCGCATATACACCGACCCGGTTACCCAGAAAGCCAGGTGTGTCGGCACAGTGCACCACCCCTTTCCCCAGTTGCTGGTCACAGAATGCATCAAGTCGTGCCATAACATCATCACGGGTCTGTTCCCCGCGAACCAGCTCCAGCAGGCGCATAAAACGCACCGGGTTAAAGAAATGGGTAATGGCAAAGCGCTCACAGAAAGACTGCGGCATGCCCTGGGTCAGCAAGCTGATAGGGATCGTCGAAGTGTTGGAGGTAATGATGGCATCGTCACGGCAAACATCATTGATACGGCGATATAAGTCCTGCTTGATGTCGAGACGCTCCACTACCGCTTCGGCGATCCAGTCGCAGTCCGCCAACTGGTCAAAATCATCGCGGATATTGCCCAGATGGATGTTCTCCGCCGCTGCGTCGCTCATCAGTCCCGGGGCGTCCGGATCCTGCAGCCGTTCCATACCCCGTTCAGCCAGAGCATTCACCTGCTCGCCTTCTGACGCCAGATCCAGCAGCCAGACTTCAATGCCTGCATTGGCAACCTGTCCGGCAATGCCAGCGCCCATGGTACCGGCACCGATAACGGCAACTTTTTTGAATGTAGATGTAGACATAATGGGTTCTCTTATTCGGTTACCGGCACAGTTAAAGACGGGTGAAAAACTGTTTCATGGCATCGAGACAGGCTTTAGGGGCTTCAATCGGTAACATATGGCCCGATTCAATCCGGATCGCCTCTGTGTTCAGCAGTTTTGCCAGCTCAAGCCCGGTTTTATAAGGGGTCATGCGGTCCTGCCCGGCTAAAATCACCTGGGTCGGACACATAATATCTGCGGCTCTGACGGTGCCTTGGGTGTAGTCGTTACAGGCCTGAAGGTCTTCTGCCAAGGGGTTGGCGGCCATGATCTGACGGCCTACTGCGATAGGCTGTACGCCCGGTACAGCGCTGTAGCCCATTTGCGTCGCCTGGCCAAAGCCCCACTGCAACATCATATCTGCGGCTTTCATCGGGGCTTCTTTAGCCGTCTCAATTAACGCCGGATTCACCGGTATTGCGGCTGCGGTGCCAATCGCTGTTAGCGACAGCAGCTTCGACTGTAGCCGCGCTGCAGCTTCCAACGCCACCAGAAAGCCCTGGGAATGCCCGACCAGATGTAACTGATCAACACCGGCCGCATCAAGCGCATCGATCAGCCAGTCGGCCATGGCTTCGATGCTGGTCAGCGGCTCACCGGCAGACAGGCTGTGGCCAGGAAAATCCGGTGCGAAGACGCTATAGCCGTGAAACGCAAACCACCGGGCCTGCAGTGCCCAGCAACGGTGATCCAGCCCACTGCCATGAAGAAATACCACACATGGCAGTTCCGGGTTGAAATCTTTGCCGCCGGTAGCTATGAATACGTCTTGTTGATTAACGGTAATCCGCATCTTATGCCTCCTGCTGCTTTTGCCATGCTTTATCAGCGGCTTTAAGCCCCTGAGCGAAATCAGCACAGATATCACGGATGGATTCGATGCCTACGGATACCCGGATCATATCCGGGCCAATACCTGCTTTAATCATGGCTTCATCATCAAGCCGTGAGTGGGTGGTGCTGGCCGGGTGCAATACAAGAGTCCGTGCATCGCCTACGTTGGCAAGGTTGGAGGAAAGCTGAAGTGCATCAATAAACGCTGCCCCACAGGCCCTGCCGCCCTTCACGCCAAAGCACAGCATAGAGCCGGCGCCGTTCGGGAACAGTTGTGCGGCAATTTCCTTGGTGGGATTGGATTCAAGGTCCGGATGGTTTACCCAGGCAACATTATCCTGTTGCGGCAGCCATTCCGTGAGTTGTCTGGCGTTTTCGACGTGCTGTTTCATCCGCAGGTTGAGGGTTTCGATACCCTGTAATAACAGGAAGGCATTGTGCGGGCTCATCGCAGCACCGAAATCACGCATGGCTTCTGCACGGATACGCATCGTCAGCGCTGCCGGGCCGAATTCTTCCCAGAAGTTAATGCCGTGGAACGGCTCATAGGGTTCGGTCAGCGTCGGGAAGCGACCGCTGGCAGACCAGTCGAACTTGCCGCCATCCACAATCGCCCCGCCGATGGCCGTACCATGGCCACCGATCCATTTAGTCAGGGAGTGCACCACAACATCGGCACCGTGTTCCAATGGCCGGCACAGGCTTGGCGTGGCAAATGTGGCATCTACAACCAGCGGAATGCCGTGGCGGTGGGCCACATCTGAGACGGAAGGCAGATCGGAGACTTCCAGCCCCGGGTTACCGATAGACTCACAGAACACCAGTTTGGTATTGCTCTGTATCGCGCCCGCGACCGCCTGAGCATCGTTAATATCAACGAAGGTAACGTCGATGGCGAAGCGCTTCAGTGTGTGTTTCAGTAGCGTCACGGTGGAGCCGTATATTTGTCCGGCGCTGACAATATGATCCCCGGCAGAACACAGGGAAACAAAGGTAACGAACAGCGCGCTCATGCCTGAGGCAGTACAGACAGCACCCGTGCCGCCTTCAAGGGCTGCTACCCGCTGTTCAAGTACTGCAACGGTAGGGTTAGTAATGCGGCTGTAAATATGACCGCCCTGTTCGACGTTAAACAGTGCCGATGCAGCATCAACGCTTTCGAAAACATAGGAGGTTGTCTGATAAATGGGAACGGCGCGTGAACCATGTTCCGGTTCAGGCTGATAGCCGGCATGCAGGGCGATTGTGTCAGCCCCCAGATACGACGACCGGTTGTTTTGTTTACTCATTAAACTTGCTTCCCTGTCACTGACTGCGACTGACCCGCCTCATGAGCTGTCAGTCCTAAGTCGTTAAAATTAAATGGCAATCCGCTCAATACTACGGGCTGAGAACCGTTGTCGCTATTCACCGTTAGGCTCACACCCTCATCCATTACCGCAGGGTTGCAGCGGGCCATGGCCAGTGTCACGCCATATTTCGGTGACCAGGCCCACGAGGTAATCTCGCCGACACAAAGCTCTTCCATATACACACCGGTGGCGGTAAAACTGTGCTTACCTGCACACACCAGACCCACTAACTGATGCCGCGGTGTGCTGTTGCGCAGGGCCTCAATGCTCAGGCTGTTAATCTCTGCGCTGAGGCTGACGTATTTATCCAGGCCACATTCCAGCGGTGTGTCGGAATCATCCATATCATTACCGAACGACAGTAAACCGCTTTCAATGCGTTCAATCAGATTTGGGCAGCCCGGGGCAACCTGAAGATCTTCACCGGCACTGAACAGATCATCCCAGAGCATGCAGCCAAGTTCCGCATCGTTGACGTAGATTTCAAAACCGCCCTGTTTGCTCCAGCCGGAACGGGCAACCACCATGTTTTTACCCCGGTAATTCAGATGCCGGTACCGGAAGAAACGGATATCCCTGACGTCTTCACCGAATACCCGGGCCATCAGTTCTTCTGCTTTCGGCCCCTGTACCGCCAGCGGCCAGACATCCGGTTCACAGACTTTCACCTCTAACTGCATGCCGGTGGCGATGCCTTTTGCCCAAAGCTTCACGTCGCTGTCCGCAATAGACAGCCACCAGTGCTCATCACTGTGCTTGATAGCGATGGGATCATTTATAAGCATGCCCTTTTCGTCACACAAAGGCAGATAAAAGCACTGCCCTGCATGGGCTTTACTCAGATCCCGCGGGGTCATCAGCTGAATCAGTTGCTGGGCATCCGGGCCGGTAATCTCCACCTGACGTTCACAGGAAACATCCCACACCTGTACGTGTTCGCACAGGTGCCAGTAATCTTCTTCAATGCCCTGAAAGGCAGTTGGTAACAGCATGTGGTTATACACGGTGTAAGCCTGAACCCCCATGGCTTCGACACGGCTGGTAAAAGGCGTACTGCGGGTACGTCGGGAAACGGCTAGCGCTGGCATCATGGCTGCGTCCTGAAAATAGAAAATTATGGTTGATTTACAGTAAGTAACTTCCCTAATAGTAGTCGCGTGCCACTGAAGGCCTCAAACGAATAAGTTAAACCCTGAGACGCTGTTTTAGTTATGGGTAGATAATTTTGGGAATGCTGGGTTCAGGTAAAACGGTATGCCGGAGATAGCCGGGACCAGAAATGACTGAGGATAGTCGCTGAGAAATGTCTGGTGAATCAGAGAAGTTAAGCAAGTCTTAAGCAGAATTTTTTAAGCTGCTGAATTTCAGTGGAATATGGTTGAGAAAAAACTGGACGGCGAAATCATCATTGCGGAGACGCTCAATGGCACAGAGCTGCAAATTGCCATTCCTATGTATAGCAATGGCCTGTGGCTGCGTATTAAAACTCTGCTGGATAACTCACTGAGCGCATTCAGGCATGCTTAGGAACCTGTCATCAGTCTTGTTTTGTTCCACTCCCAGGAATGCCTGTTAACGTTAATGTTTACGGGCAGTTGTTTTACTCCAACGGCCTGATCAGTTTCGTTTTTACGAGCTTAAGAATGAACACTGAATACGCATTACCCGACAGGTTAACGGGACCGGATCCTTGCTTTGCAGACTGTTACAACGCAAACAGACTGGGGGTGCCGGATACCGGATCAGGATGTATTTCTGCAGAAAGTGAAAAGGTATCTTCCAGCAGTTTCCGGGTAAAGACTTCTGACGGTGCGCCCTGCGCCTGTAACCGCCCTTCCCTGAGTACGACCAGTTCATCGCAGTAGCGGCAGGCCTGATTCAGGTCGTGCAGTACCACAACGACGGTTTTCCCTTGTTTATTCAGCTTACGCATCAGTTGCAGCAGTTCTACCTGATGGGCGATGTCCAGCCAGGTGGTGGGTTCGTCAAGCAATACCAGATCTGTCTGCTGGGCAAGGATCATGGCGATCCAGGCGCGCTGGCGCTGGCCGCCGGAAAGCTCGGCAACTGTCTGGCCGGCCTGATCAGACAGTCCGGTTTCTGCCAGAGCCTGAGCCACAATTTCTTTATCACCTGTGCTCAGACGGCCCCAGCGGTTGCCCCAGGGAGCCCTGCCGTAGCCCACTAGGTTTTTGACGCTGATACCTTCCGGGGTTACCGGAGCCTGCGGTAACAGTGCCATCTTTTGTGACAGCTGGCGGGTGTCTTGCCGGTGAACACTGTCGCCCTGCAGCGTGATGTCGCCTTGCTGGGGCTGCAGAATCCGGGCGATACATTTCAGTAAGGTTGATTTACCGCAGCCATTCGGGCCGATCAGGGCGGTAATTTTCCCCTGGGGGATATCCAGATTAAGGTCTTGCAGTACCGGCCGGTTCCCATAAGTAAACGACAGGTTATTTATACTCAGGTATGCCATTACCAGCCTCGGTAGCGGGTTAACAGAAACAGAAAATACGGGGCACCGATCAGTGATGTGAATACCCCTGCCGGCAGTTCTAGTGGTGCAGCAAGGGTTCGGCCCAGAATATCAGCAACCAGTACCAGCAATCCGCCGATCATGGCGGCGGCCGGCAACAGCCTCAGATGATTACCCCCTGCCAGCAAACGGGCCAGATGGGGTGCAATCAGGCCAACAAAACTCAGGGTGCCGCATACCGCAACACTGATGGCCGCCAGTGCAACCGCCAGCAAAAGTGCTGTTTTGTGGGTGTTCAGTACGCCGGCACCCAAACTTTCGGCGGCGTCGTCTCCCAGCGCCAGCAGATCCAGCCGCAGCGCCAGCATCAGACTGACCGGCAACAGCACCGCGAACCACGGCAGTAACACCCAGAGCTGATCCCAGCCCCGGCCCCACAGGCTGCCGGTTAACCAGATCAGCGCTGTATTGGTTTGTTGGGGATGGCTGACCAGCAGCCAGTCGGTTAACGCAGACAGCCAGATGCTCAGAGCGACGCCGGTCAGCACCAGCCGGGTTGGGCTAAGGGCATCATTGCGTAACAGCCGGAACAACAGCCACAGGGTTGCCAGTGCACCGCAAATTGCTGCCGGAATCAGCCAGTGCAGCGACAGTTGCGGAAACAGTAACAACAACGCAGTAGCAGCTACACCTGCCCCGGCACTGACGCCAATCAGGTCCGGTGCTGCCAGCGGGTTACGGACGACCCCCTGAATCAGGCAGCCGGACATACCCAGCGCGGCCCCAGCCAGTATGGCGATCAGCACCCGGGCAAAGCGTAAATCCCCGACTATCACGTCCAGCGCCATCGCTTCAGTGAAACTGAGGCTGCCCAGATACAGACCGGCCAATGCGCCCAGAAAGAGAAGCCCGGGCAGGATAACCGGTAACATCAGTTGCTGAGTCTTCATCGGCCATGCTCCCTACGACGGCTGGCCAGCCAGATAAAACACGGCGCACCTAATAATGCTGTTACCAGACCCACCGGGGTTTCCGACGGAAATGCCATATAACGTGAGATCAGATCGGCCCAACTCAACAGGCCAGCCCCCAATAATCCGCAGAACGGCAGCAATATCCGGTAGTCATGGCCAACAATATTTCGCCCCAGATGCGGAATCAGCAGACCAACAAAGGCAATCGGCCCGGTGATCGCAACACAGCTGGCCGTCAGCATGATGACGGCCAGTGAAGCCCAGAGACGAATCTGTAATGCCGGTGCGCCAAGCCCGGTTGAAATATCATCCCCCAGTGCCAGCAGATTGAGTTTCTGACTGAGTAGCAGGGCCAGTAATCCGCCAGACAACAACCAGGGCCACAGTTGCTGCCAGTGGTCCCAGCCGGTATCGGTCAGCGATCCGGCCAACCATGACAGCACCCCCTGTGACTGTTCATCCAGAATCAGTAATGCCCGGGTCAGCGCCAGCAGTAATGCACTTAAGGCAACGCCGGCCAGTACCATCCGGGTGGGATGCAGCCTGCCACTCAGACCACCGCCCAGTGCCAGCACCAGAATGCCGGCCAGCGCGGCCCCGAGGGCCGTGCTGATGATCAGGGGGAAGTCACTCAGTACCGGCAGTACACCGGTTTGTGCCAGTACCATCATGCAGGCTGCGCCAGCATTAATGCCAAACAGTGCCGGAGATGCCAGTGGATTACGGGTCAGGCCCTGCATGAGTGTACCGGCCATGGCCAGCGCAGCCCCGGCACCTGCGGCGATCAGTACCCGTGGCAGCCTGACAGTTGCGATGAGCTGTGCCCCCAGATCACCATTCGGGCTCTGCGGCCCCAAATGCGGGCTGACATAGCTCAGCAGCACGTCGCCCAATTGTGAGAAATGCAGCTCGAAAGCAGAGCCTCCGACGGTCGCACCGGCGAGCCCGGCAAGCAGAAACACCCCCGCCAGCACAAAGCTTAGATACACACGGGAAATCATGGTTGTTTCAGCGCCCTGCTCAGATCTGCAGCGATCCGCTCTGCCCCCATCACGCCACGGCCAAGTGCCCATACTTTAGGGTCTACCTGAACCTGATGACCAGACTTAACAGCGTTCAGATGCTGCCACAGCGGGTGTTGCTGCCAGCGGTTGAGAATATCCGAGCCCCCCTGCGCTTCACTGTAATCACCGATGATCAGCCATTGGGGGTTCATTTCCAGCAGTTGTTCAAAGCCGACCTGGATGTATGCACCTTCATCGTTCACCGGTGTGACATGCTGCAGCCCCAGCCGTCGCATCACACCACTGGCAAAGGCTTTGCTGCCATGAAGGGTCATCGCGCGGTGATTGGTAACCGCAAATAGTAATGACTGGCCGTTAATACCGGCACCGGCCCCCGCGGTGATTTGCTTGCTTAAGTCGTCCATCCGCCGGTTATGCAGGGCCAGCGCCCGGTTAATTTCATCCGGTTTGCCCAGCGCAGCACCAATGGTGACGGTATCTTCAAGCAAATCAGTATATTCAGCACCGTAACTGCGTAATAACAGGGTCGGGGCGATTTTCTGCAGTTCTTTGTAAATGGCTTCGTGCCGGTATGTATCCGCAATGATCAGGTCCGGCTTCAGGCTGGCAATGGTTTCCAGATCCGGCTGGCCACGCAGACCCACCGAGGTGTAGTCGTCCAGTTGCTGGCGGATTTCAGGCAGGATGCGTTCCGGGCGCTGATCATCGGCAATGCCCGTGGGGCTGATACCTGCCAGCACCACGGCGTCAAGAAACGAATATTCCAGCACCACTATCCGTTGCGGTATGCCTTCAATGTTCAGTCCGTCTCCCTGATCCGTCACGGTACGTGCCGCGCTGTACAGTGACAGCAACGTACAGACAGACAACAGCAAAAACCGTAAAACGGCGGCGTTAAAAAAATATCTCATGGGTGTATCCGTGCAGCAAAAAACAGAGGCAGCCCGCACGCTGAAAGCGCCGGGCTGCCGGGTGCTTAACTGATGTAAAGATCAGAATTCCATTTCCAGTTCCAGATAAGCGGTTGTCGGTGCCCCGGGGCTGATGCCGGCACCGTATGGCTGATCAGGACCGCTCAGAGAGTAATACTTCTCGTTGAACAGGTTCTTGACGCCGAAGGATACCCGGGTGGCTGGCTGGAACTGATAGCTGGCGCGGGTATTCCAGATAACAAAACTTGGCATCTCACCGCGGTAGTATGTGTCGTTCACTACCGTCAGATCTTTGGTGTTTTCGTTATCGGTGTACTGTTTGGACTGAGCGTACGCTTCCAGGTTGTAAGTCCAGGGTCCTGTTTCATACTGCATACCCAGGTTACCCACCCAGTTAGAGTAGTACGGCAGGTCATTGCCTTTTACGTCCCCATCTTTGAACTCCGCTTCGGTATACGCCAGGTTACCGTATACGCTCATGCCGGTGTTCTCAAACGCATAGGCCGCGGCCATTTCAAAACCGTAGTGCTGGGTTTCACCTTTGTTGACGTGGTGCTCAAGGGTGTCATCCCACTGCAGTTTGTTATCAAAGTTGATGTTAAACAGGGTCAGTTCTGCACTCAGGCCACCTTTCTGGTAACGGCTACCCAGTTCAATGGTCTTGGCGATTTCCGGTTCCAGATCATTGTCGGTGGTATCTGCCAGCTGCAGGTGCTGCAGTGTACCGAACGAGGTGTTGTAGTTGGCAAACAGGGTGACTTCCGGTGACAGCAGGTAACTGGCACTCAGAGATGGCAGCACTTCGGTATAGCTCTGTTCATTACGGAAGTCGTTGGCAACATTTTTACGGATCTTACTGTCACGGAATACTTCAACATCTTCCACCCGTACACCCGGGGTGACGATCCAGTCACCAAAGCTGATACGGTCATCCACATACACTGCATGTGCTGTGGTGCCCGCTTTATCTTTGGTGCGCAGTACGCCGGCAACCGTTCTTGGATCGCTGCCCGCGGCAAAACCGTTCCAGCGGTGGCGGGTCAGGTCAGCTTCTTCCTTGATGAAGCGGTAACCCACGGAAACTTCGTGCTCTGTGTCCCCTGCTTCGAATACCTGGCTGTAGCGGGGTTCGACGCCGTATACGTCGTATTCACGGTCCCATTCGTCGTAGCGCTGACGGTTATCCGGGTTGAATTGCAGGCCGTAAAGACGGGCGGTGTTTGAAGCAAACGCCTGCACTTCAAATTCCTGGGTATCGCTGATGAAGTTGGTGTATTTCACCCGGGCTTCAGTGCGGTCACCGTCGAAGTGGTTATTGTCATAACGGGACTGATATCTGTCTTCCGCATATTGAGCTTCGTTCAGGCCGCCGGCAATGTCTGTTTCGGCCTGGAAACGGCGGATATGCCCTTCCAGTTTTTGTTTGTCATCCAGCCAGGTTTCAGCCTTGATCATCAAATCATCGATGCTTTCATCAGAATTTTCCCGGAAGCTGCTGCCGTGGCTGCCGGAATACATCAGCGCCAGGCCAGTGCTTTCACCGGTTGCGCCGCCAATAAACAGATTGGTCTGGCCGAGCATGCCACCACGGCCGTCATCGACGGCACCTTCGGTACGCAGCTTCAGGCGGGTGGTGAGTTCTTCCGGAATTTCCGGCGTGACGAAGTTAATGATGCCGCCCACGTTTTGCGGCCCGTAACGTACCGAGCTGCCGCCCTTAACAACATCAATGGCGGCAAGGTTGCCTAAGCCGACTGGCGCAATGGATAACTGTGGCTGCCCGTAAGGCGCAAATGCCAGCGGCATACCGTCCAGCAGAATGGTGGATTTTTCTGAGAAGCGGGATTTCAGGCCCCGTACACCCACACTCAGTGCATGATTGGCGCCGTAACTTTCTGAAGGTATGCGCACCTGAACCCCGGGGATCTTGCGGAAGGCCTCAGTCAGGGATGATGCACCGGATTTTTCGATCTCTTCAGCCGTAAGGATATTCCGGGCACCGGGGAATTCGTGCACCGTAGTTTCGCCTACGTTGTCCAGCCAGTTACCGGTTACCACCATAGATTCGGGCCTGACTAAAGGCAGATCACTGCTGCCCTCCCGCAAGATCAGGGTGTTGCCGTTATCAACCTGATAGGTGTAGCCGGTGCCGTCCAGTAACTGCTCCAGTGCGGCTGTCACGGTCATATCGCCGCGTAACGCACTGGCATTTACATTGCTGAACTGTTCCGGTGGCAACAGAATTACCAGCCCGGCCCGTTCTGCCAGGTCAGTAATAGATACATTCAGAGGCTGCGCCGGTATATTCCAGCGGTAGTTTTGCTGCAGGTTCGCATCCGCTGCGGTCACCTGCTGTACAGGTAATGCGGCTGTCAGGACGGCCGAGCAAAATACGCCTCTGGCGAGGAGCTGTTTGTAATCAGATTTGTGGCGTGCCTGCATCGCGGTATACAGGGCTGTGAAACGCGGAAGGGTCATCCGGTACTCCAAATTGTCTTACTGCTAATGAATGCAAATCGTTGTCATTCAGATTATTTGTACTAATAAGACGGAGCAGCCCGGGATGACCCAACCTCTTTTTGTAAAAAGATTTTAATAAATTAAAATCAGCTGATCTGAAACCCTTGTAAACTCCAGATTTAATGCGCCCTGCAGCACTTTCATCACTGTTTCAAGATTATTCAGCGGCAAGGTTCCCTGCAGGGTTTCTTCCCTTAGTTTCGGGTTAGCAATACGGAATACCGGCGTGTAATTGCGGTTCAGCAATTCAACCACATCATTGAGTGGCATACGGTCCAGACGCACGATATTGCGTTTCCAGCTGGGCAGATACGGATAATCCCCTTTCAGGAGCCGGTGTTTACCTGTGCCATCCCATTCAACCCGCTGGCCGGCATTAATGATCACCGTCGCCTGGTCATCAAGGTCAAGTTTGAGCGTGCCTTCGGTTAACGTGGTCTGGATGTTGTTATCCAGTAGCCGGATATTAAAGGCCGTGCCCAGCGCCTGAGCCATCTGATTTTCTGATTGCACCCTGAATGGTCGCCGGGGATCACTGGCCACTTCAAAAAAAACTTCACCGTACAGCAGTTCAATTTGCCGCCCGGAGGCCGTGTAATCAACATTCACAGCGGACTGTGCTGCAAGATGAAGCTTGCTGCCGTCATCAAGTTCAATGATTCGCTGTTCAGCCGTGGCGGTTGAATAGTCAGCGGGCTGCCAAACATGTACCGGCGTTAACACCGCTACGAGTGCCACACAGGCAGCCAGGGCAAATGCCTGTGTAAAGCGCTTTATGTAAGTCGTTTGACCTGTTGTTTTTAAATTGCTTTTCTCTTCCAGAGCTGTGACGTACGCAACACCTGAATCTAATGGTGCAACAGTTTTTTCATCAGCGTCAGGCGTAAGCTGATCCAGCTCCTGCCACAGGGAAAGCACTTCAAGATACGCTTCCTCATGGTCAGGATCACTGTCCAGCCAGCTCTGAAATTCAGTCAGCAGCTGAGGATCAGCACTGTTCTGCAGTTTTAAAAACCAGTCGCTGGCTTGCTCGAATACCGGGCTGGCAGGCTGTAGTTCTTGTCTTGTCATTGTGATACCCAAACTAATGTGATTCTGAGATCAGTGCTGTCCGGCACTTTTGCAGAGCGGTTTTCAGATGTTTTTCAACCATTGTCTGAGATATCTCCATTTCTCTGGCGACCTCTTTCAGGGGCATTTCCCGGTACTTGGCTAACATCAGCGCTTCCCTGGCCCGGGGTGGCAGCCCGGCAACCGCAGATTTGAGTTGCTGCAGCCGGCGTTCTTTAATAAGTTGCTCCAGGTGTTCCGGATCTGCAGCCATCAATTCAGTATCAATGTCTTCCATATCAGCTGCTGGCCTGGCCTTTTGCTGCCGCAAATAGTCCAGCGCCAGGTTTCTTGCCGTCTTAATCAGGAAAGGTCTGGGTTTTCGTATCGCACTGATAGCAGGCATTCTGGATACCCTGATGAAGGTGTCATGTAGCAACTCTTCGGCTATGTCTCTGTCTTTAACCATTGACTGCAGGTGCAGTAAAAGATCCTGCCGATAGGTGCTGTACAGCTCGCTGACATCTGCGCTGCGCTGTTGTTTACCGGATGCTTCCTGGTGCCCGGAAGCATCCCCTGCTTCTTCCTGATGCAGCGGTGAATCACAATATGAACTGGTCATTTATTGGTTGCCGGGGTTGGATAATTACTCAGTGAGGACGCATTGTAATCGCAAGTAATAATAATTCGCAATTACCTGTTGCCCTGCGACTGTATTTACCTGCGCTTTCAGGGAACTGTCCGGAGAATTTCAGCGGGATGATAAGGAAATAAGGTATCCGGGCCTGAAAGTATCTGAGTCGAATATCAGCTATAGAGTAACCTGTCTTGGTTACCTTTATCGAATGTAACCTAAACTGGTTACATATCGAGAATGTAGCTTAAACAGGTCGCTGTTTTTTATCATTATTCTGTATGCGCTAAATTTGTGACCGCTCAGATTTTAGTGTTATATACCCTGTTAACAACACAACAGTATCTGTAGGTTTGTGTACGGACTGTCAGCAGAATTCTTGCGAAGATATGAAACAGACTCTGCCGGCTATGGTGACTGACTCAGCCACATATTTCCCGGTTGCCGGTTCCTACAGATGACATGACAGGCAATAATCAGCGATGAATCCACATCCCCCGCTTCACTGGCTACGTACCTTTGCCTGCGCCGCCCAACAGCGCAGCTTCACCAAAGCAGCACAAACCCTGAATCTGACCCAGGCGGCTGTCAGTAAACAGATGCGGGCGCTTGAGCAGGCGCTGAATCAACCGCTGTTTAACCGGGAAGCTCACGGTATTAGTCTGACGGAGCTTGGCGAGCGTTACCTTGTGGAGGTTCAGGCTGCCCTGAATACTCTGGACGGTGCCACTGAGGACCTGTTCGGGCTGCGGCAGCGCGGTGTGTTACAGCTGAGGGTTAATATCAGTTTCGCGCACTGGGTACTCAGCCAGCGTTTACCGGATCTCTACCGCCGTTTACCTGACCTGCAAATGGAAATGACCCATACCGTCTGGGATGTTAACCGTGAACCGGTTGGCGGTGATATCGATATCCGTTATGGCATGGGGCCGTGGAAAGGCTTCAGCGCCATGCGGCTTACCCGTGATGAACTGTACCCTGCCGTGGGTAAGGGTGTTGAAGATCACCCACAGCTGCCGCTGATCAATGTTCTGGGCTACCGTTCCGGCTGGCAGTGGTATGCCAAGCAGACCGGCCAGCCGGCATTGCTGAACCGGCCACAGCGGTCTGTCGATAATTCCATCATTGCCTACCAGATGGCAGCGCAGGGGCTGGGTATTGTGCTGGCACGCAGCAGTTTTATGGAACATGAGTCTGCCAGCAGCACTCTTTCCGACCTGGGTTTACCCCGTTGCGTTACGGATGAAGGTTTTTTTGCACTCTGTTCGGGCAGTTCGCAGTTACCCCCTGCCGGCCGTGAAGTATGGCGCTGGCTGGCGGATCAGTTTTCCGGCGTTTAGCATTTCCCCGTGTAACGGTTTCAGCCTGGTTTGGCCTGTATTACATTCTGTTGAAGATATTGTGACAGCGGGCCTCACCCTCTTTTCTGTGGTATAGACCAGAGGTATGATGCCGGGTAACGCCATAGACTGTCCGGATTATTGTCATGATAAAAAATGTTCTGCTGATCACCGCTGACCAGTGGCGGGGGACCTGCCTTTCAGCCCTGGGTCACCCGGTTGTTAAAACCCCGAATCTCGACCGGCTGGCCAGTGAAGGCGTCACCTTTACCCGTCATTACTCCCAGGCAACACCCTGCAGCCCCTCCAGAGCGTCTATTCATACAGGCATGTACCAGCATAATCACCGGGTGTGCCGCAACGGAACGCCGCTTCACCGGCGCTTTACCAACCTGGCACAGGAGGCCCGCAAACTGGATTTTGAGCCAGCCCTGTTTGGTTATACGGATACGGCGCTGGACCCGGCTACCCTTGAAGATAATTCACCGGATTTTCAAAGCTACGAAACGGTGCTGCCCGGTTATGATGTCGGAGAGCTGCTAACCGAGGTCCCGCTTAACTGGTTCGCCTGGCTGGTTAAACAAGGGGTAAGTGTGCCGGATGCCAGTGACTTTCACAGTATATATACGCCGCTGAAACAACCGGACGATGCAGACCGGGGCGCTACCTACGGCATACCCTGCTACAGTGCCGAACAAACCGAAACGGCGTTTCTGCGACAACAGGCGCAGGATTATATTAGCCAACAGGAAGACGCCCCCTGGTTCATCCATCTGTCCTGGATTAAGCCCCACCCGCCCTTCGTGGCCCCTGAGCCCTATAACAGCATGTATGACCCTGCAGACGTAGACATGCCGGTCAGGCATGGGAGCATCGGTCAGGAAATGGAACAGCACCCGTATGTGGATTTTTATCTGCGAAACGCACTGGCCCAGGATAAGTACTGGAATGTGATTGACGGTAAAGGCTTGGGGCCGGATATGCCTGAGAAAGAGCTGCGCCAGCTGCGGGCCACCTATTACGGCCTGATCAGCGAAGTAGATGCCCAGTTCGGCGAACTTTACGCCTTTCTTGCTGAACATCAGTTGCTGGAAAATACCCTCATTGTGTTCAGCAGTGATCACGGCGAACAGCTCGGGGATCATTACCTGTCGGACAAACAGGGCTTCTTTGACCAGTCTTACCACATTCCGCTGATCATCCGTGCCCCTGGCAATGAATGGGATGCCGGACGTGGCAGGCAGGTCAGCCGCTTTACTGAAAACATCGACATTATGCCAACGGTACTGAATCTGCTGGGGGCTGATATTCCCCTGCAGTGCGACGGTTACAGCTTACAACCGTTTCTGGCCGGGCAAACAAATATAAGCTGGCGTTCCGCTGCTCACTGGGAGCATGACTTCAGAGATATTGTCAGCGGCGGGCCTGAATCACAGCTGGGGCTGAATCTGGATGAGTGCAGCCTGGCGGTTATCAGGGATGAAGAGTTCAAATATGTGCACTTTAATCAGCTACCACCACTGCTGTTTGATATGCAGGCAGACCCCGGCGAACTGAATAACCTGGCGGACAATCCCGATTATGCTCAGGTGGCGCTGAAATACGCACAGAAGATGCTCAGCTGGCGGATGAGCAGCAACGAACGCACCCTCACCGGCTGGCACTATCACTCTGAAGGGCCTTCTTACCGGGCGGATAATCAGCGTGGCGACCTGAAACGTTAAAGGCAGGATTAAAGCACAGCGGGCAGATATTTTCTGCCCGGTTTAACCCTGTTACCAGGGCCGGATCGGCACGCTGGAAATGCTGTTCTTCGGTGAACCTTCTACCAGTTTGTCGGAATACACCAGATAGATGAGTACGTTACGCTTCTGATCCAGAAAGCGAACCACCTGCATGCTTTTGAACAGGATGGAGGTTTTCTGTTTAAACACCCGTTCCCCGTTTTTGAGATCGGCGGGTAAAGTTATGGGACCAACCTGGCGGCAGGCGATGGACGCATCAGAGGTATCTTCCGCCAGACCCAGGCTGCCGCTGATACCACCGGTTTTCGCCCGGCTCAGGTGGCAGGTTACCCCGGGAATTCTTGGGTCGTCGAAGGCTTCAATGACGATCTTATGATTCGCCCCCAGCAGTTTGAATACCGTATCTACGCTGCCAATCTCTTCAGCCTGCAGGGCTGTACAGGCAAATACAGTACTGAATACTACCCCGGCACACACCGATAGCCGCTTAGAAAAAAACATCAATTGCTTCCTTAAAATCATTTAAATTCAACCGATTACGGAGACACTCTCAAATCAGTGTTTACAATATGATCTTTGAGTAACTTGCCCGTTCAATCTCACTGACTTCAACACTCAGGGATACCTGGCTAAGCCCTGCCTCACTCAGGTAAGTGTGCAGCCCATGCAGCACTTTCTCAGACAGGTGCTTGCGCTGTTCTGCAGTGCGGCCATCAAGAATTTTAACTTCAGTGTGTAATTGTGTCAGCGCGGTTTCGCCCACCTGCTGGTTTTCAAGACGCAGGATTCGCACCTTAATGTCCTCCGGCGAAAACAGACCACTGGCAACGGCAGCATCAAAGCAGTGCTGCATCAGCACCTGCTGGTTACAGTGCTTTAAAATCTCCGGGCTGCACTCAAGTATGCAATGGGGCATGGGTGATCAATCCTTATGAATCCTGTGAGCCGGCATCATAGCAGCTACGGCTACAAAAAACCCGGAGAGCCGTTAAGCTGTCCGGGTTATTATTAACCTGTTCTGTATCAGAGTGTAACGGAACCAAAGCTGGGTTCTGCCTGGGCTTCAGACAGCGCTGAAGACGAACGTGCAGCCCGCGCAATCAGCTGTTCATCTGCAGCGGGATCGCCCATCACCGTCTCATGCCCTTTGCCCCAGACCCGCTTACGTTCGTCCCGGGGAGAAATACCGATGTGCTTCCGGTAGCAGCGGCTGAAGTGCGGTGTCGAGACAAAGCCACAGGCGCTGGCAATTTCCACAATCGACATACTCGACTGTTTCAGTAACTGACGGGCGCGGTCCAGACGCAACTTAAGGTAGTAACGGGATGGCGAGCAGTTAAGGTACTTATGGAACATACGCTCCAGCTGCCGGCGGGATACGTCTACAAAACGGGCCAGTTCATCCAGTTCGATCGGCTCTTCCAGGTTGGCTTCCATCAGTTCGATAATATCCACCAGTTTCGGCTTGGGCTGGCCATTGTTGTGCAACTGACGCAGCGGGATACGCTGCTGATCAAACTCGCTGCGGATACGGTCACAGACAAACATGTCTGAAACAGCACTGGAAAGCTTGGCGCCGTGTTGTAATGCCACCAGATGCAGGAACATATCCATCGGAGTGTTGCCTCCTGAAGAGGTCATACGCTTCTGATCAATGGTGAACAGGCGGTTATTACAGCGAACCTTCGGGTAGCGTTCCTGCAGCGCAGCGATACATTCCCAGTGAGCACTGCATTCGTGATCGTCCAGCAGACCGGCATGTGCCAGCGCGTACGGGCCGGTGCAGATGCCACCGATCACGATGCCGCGACGGGCCTGAGCCTGTATCCAGCTGATTTGTTTGGGCCGGTAGCTGCGGGTAATGTTTACGCCGCCGGCAACGATCAGAATATCCACGTCCGGTGCATGGCTGATGCTGGCATCCGGTGTAAAACACAGACCGTCACTGGCACGAACCTGCTCACCATTTTCAGAAATCATATGCCAGCTGTACAGTTCTTCACCGGATAACTGATTAGCCATGCGCAGCGGTTCAACCGCTGAAGCCAGGGCAATCATGGTGAAATTGTCCAGCAACAGAAAGCCCACACGGGTCTGTTCTTTTGTTTCTTTAAAAGGGTGTCGCATAACAACTGAAGTCATAGTATGCCCTCTCAGACGCCCCTTGGTCGTTACCGCACGACACAAGTCACTAATATTATTATTAATTCAGATATTTACGCTTCTGCTGCACCCGTGGTTTTGTATATTCAGGCAAACAGCCGGCACTGGCCGTAACCCGTCAGGGTTAACCTGTGAAGATACATTTCCGAAGTGCGATACTCTCGGCTGTCAGTCAGCCAGCAGTGTACAGCAACACTCAATTCATACCCTGAGATGAATCCGGGTACTCCCAAGAATTCAATGTTAAGTCTTTACAGACTTTAAAATCTGAACCTGATGCTATTTATCCGTAAACAGCTTAACCGTATCGCTTAAGAAGAATCTGATAGCAGACCCGGAAGGTTTCCGATCAGAAAACCGGGCTTACATGATTTTTTTAAATGCCCTGTTTGCCCCTGATCTTTCCGCAGCGGATAAGATGAGGAGATATATTAATCACTCCCCTGAAAGTCGAATACGAAAAAGCGACATCTTGGCCGGAGATTTTATCAAATAGCGACATTAAAAATTATTTTCACCGAATAGCGACAGACTTTTAACGTTTTTCAGCTACGCCCTGACCAGCCAAGGGCTGCGGGCGGTTTTTTATTAAATGCTTCATCAAAAAAAACGCCGGAAATTGCATTTCCTGTGTCACTCAGAGGTTTCCGATTGGCAACCTGATTTCCGCTCTGTTCTGCCGTTCAGATGACGCATCCCTCAGCGGATTTCAGCCGTGAAATGTCGTGCATTAAAGAGTATCTGCCGTATGCTCATAAGCCCGGCAACCAGTCGCAGCGCCTGATCAATTGCCGCATCGCTTTCGCCCTGTTCCCGCAGGCTTTGAAGATGACTGTTATAGCAAACAAAGCCACCGTTAATCGCCGCCACCGCGACACAGGCATAGTGATAGCCACAGGCATTGCCGACGTTAAGCGTATGGAACGGACGCATCTGCAGGCTTTCCAGACTGCCGCCGGCCTGCAGGGGCTGAATATTGCGTGCCATAAAATAAGGATTGGTCACTGCCATTCGGCTGCTGGCAAGTATGGCCCCCCTGCTTATCTCTTCAGCCGGTTCTGCAAACTGCTGTTTGGCCCACGCCATAACGACGTCATCACGCAATGCGTGTACAGCGGCCCATAATACCCAGTGGCAGTGTTCCTGACTGAGCGGCCCCTGTCCTTCAGTTATTGTGCTTAGCAGATTTAACTGATCCTCCAGCTCCGGTATCCGGGCCAGCAGCTTACTTAGCTGAGGAATGATGTCGGTATAGATACTGATACGGGACATGAGACGGTCCTTTCTGTAAGCGAAAAAAATCGCCGCAAAGGCGGCGATTTCAGAGTGACGGCATTATAAGCCCTGCCCGGATAACTGCAATTGCAGCGGCCGGATCAGCTCAGGGCAAACAGCCCTTAGCCGGCGGGTTTATCGGTTCCGTTTTCGGTGTCTTCCGCTTGCTGCTCCGGCCCGTCATCGATACTTTGTGCCCATTCACCGTCGACAGACTCATCACCGGCACTGATGGCGTCTACAATATCCGACGCTGACTCAGGCAGAACTTCCACAACCGCCGCGGCAACATCAACCGTGTTTTCAGGGGCTGCTTCTGCAATCCGCTGTACCAGCTCTACCGCTGCTTCGCTGACGGTTTCGCTGTCTTCTTCAGCGGTGGACTCAGCGTCATGTTCTTCTGCAGATTCAGAGCTGGCTGCTGTTTCAGCAGAAGCATCCTCTTCTGCAGATTCTTCATGGCTTGCTGAAATATCTGCGGCCATGCCTGCCGCAACATCCGCTGCTGCATCCGGTAAGGCCTCAACAACGGCAACGGCGACATCTACCGCAGTATCCGGTGCCACTTCGTTAATCCGCTGTACCAGCTCGACCGCCGCATCGTTATCGGATATGCCCTGTTCAGTATCGGCGACAGCCTCTGCTGAGGGTTCATCCTCAGCTATGCTGACGGATTCAGCGTCGGTGTTTTTATCTGCATCTTCGCCGGTGTCAGTGTCAGTGTCAGAAACTGATTCCGTATCCGCATCTTCCTGCTGACTGGCCATTTCAGATGCAATTTCAGCCGCAACGTCTGCGGCGGATTCCGGCATGGCTTCGACGACCGCCACCGCGACATCTACTGCGGCCTGATCCGGTGCCACTTCATTGATACGGTGTACCAGCTCAACCGCGGCCTCGTTGCCAGTCTGTTCTTCACTCTGGTCATCGTCCTGAACGTCGTTACGCTGTTCAGTCTCTTCGGCAGCCTGTTCATCATCAACCTGATGGCTGACCATGCTTGCGGCCACACCTGCAGCAACGTCTGCAGCACTTTCCGGCATGGCTTCAACGGCTGCTACCGCCACATCAACCGCCTGCTCTGGCGCAACTTCAGCCAGACGGGTAACCAGTTCAACTGTATCGTTCTGGGCGTTCTGTTCCGCTTCCGACAACTCTTCGGTTTCGTCTTGCTGTTCTGTGGTTGTTTCAGCGCTTTCTTCTGCATCCGGCATGGCATTGGCCATAAAGCCTTCGGTGACGGATACCGCCGCTTCAGGTACGGCATCCACCATGGCAACGGCAACATCCATTGCCTGTTCAGGAGCTGCATCCCAGAGTTCACTGGCGATGTCCGCCGCATCCTGAACACTGGTATCGTCTACCATATCCGCCGGACGGGTTGCTTCAAGCTCTTCTGCCAGTACCTGAGCATAATATTCAGCTACCTGGGTAACCGATTCCGGTGCCGCTTCAGCGGCTACCCGGGCCATTTCCACCCGAATGTCCGGCAGCGCACGGCCGATTTCTGCCGCAATGGAAACCACCTGGTTAGGATGGGTTTCAGCCAGCTTGGTCACCAGTTCGTAAGCCAGTTCGGGTTTGGCGGTAACAATCGAGCGGGTGATGTCCAGAATCTGATACGGCACCACTTCTTTCATGACTTCATAGAGGCGCAGTACATCGATACCCTGCACATCAGCAACCGCCGCGGCCACTTCACTGCCCTTGGAAGGATTAGTCATCGCAATGGCACGGGCCATCTTCACCGCCGCCGCCGGATCAACCTCAGCAATCGCCACGGCCGTTTTTGCCTCTTTACTCATCGGCATGACCGGCTCTTTATACTCAGTACGCGGGTCCAGCTCTACCGCCACACTGGTACCGGTGGCCTGCATAACGAAACTTTCCTGCTGCTCTACCGGCAATGCATCCCGTACGGTCATCCGGTAGGCAACAAAACCGGCCAGGCAGAACTGGACAATGCCCAGGAAGTAAAACAGCGCGGTGCTGCCAAAGGCATCCATCGTCATGGATGCGATATAAGGCCCCATGATTCCGCCAATGGAGAAGATAACGATCAGCTTGCCGGAGGCCGCAACCATCTGGTTCTGTTTCAGCGTATCGAAGGTTTGCGAGACACTTAACGGATAGGTACAGGCAATGATCCCGCAGGTAACGGCTGCTCCAAGGTAGGCAATCCAGATCTGATCCAGCGGTGCAAATACCGATACGATCACGCCGACACCGGCGGAAATTAACAGCAGATACATCAGCACAGTCCGGCGGTCAAAGCGGTCTGACAGATAGCCTACCGGGAACTGCAGTACGAACGCACCGAAGATCGCCGCGCCCATAAACAGGGACAGCTGGAAATTTACAATGCCAAAGTCGTTGGCAAAGATCGGCAGCATATTGAAAATAGCCTGATAAATGATACCTGAAGCAAAACAGCTGATCACACCCAGAGGTGATGCTCTGTACAGGTCCTTAATCGACATTGAGGTAACATCTTCAACGATCGGGCCTTTATTCTTACTCAGCACCATCGGAATAATGGCCGTACACAGCAGAATACCGGTCGCCACAAACAGCACCGTGCCTGCCGGGTCTGCGGCATTAAGCAGAAACTGCCCCAGGAACAGACCGCCTAACACAACTGCGTTATATACCCCGAGTACCTTACCGCGGGTCTGCTTGTCCGAACTGCCGCTGAGCCAGCTTTCCATGGCCGTGGCGGCAGAGGCATTACAGAAACCGATAAAGACCCGCATCGCCCCCCACAGAATCGGGTCTGTATACAGGCTGCAGATCAGAACACTGATGGTACCCAGGGCAACACAACCGGCAAACATGCGGATGTGCCCTGCCCGTTTAATCAGTTCTTTGCTGTACAGTGCGCCCAGTAATGCACCGACAGAATACAGCGATAACACCATACCGATGGAGTTAGCATCAAAACTCTCAAGCTCCATCCGTATCGGCAGGAAGACGTTTATCAGTCCGTTACCCAGATACAGAATGAAACAGCTGGTGAACAACGCTATCAATGGCAGAATAGTTGCGCGCACTTAAGGAATTCTCAACTTCAATAATTCGTTAATATTTACTGTCAGGCCTTTCAGGCCAGCTTTCTCAGCCAGGTGCGCAGCATACTGTGGATCTGACCGGGCACAGATTGCCGGTCACAACGGATGCATTACATCTCTGTGAAAACATAGCGTTTTGGTCTGAAACGTCAAAGGGAATTCTCCCCGTTTGTAGGTTCAGTTCTGATCATTCAGCCGGTTAAGCCTGAAACGCTTCCGTTTATTTACCGTTACCGCACAACTTGCTTCAGTAAAACTCACTCAAACCATTAGATTTTAACGAAGATTAAAACCAATAACGGCACCTGAACACTCTGATGAGTATCCAGTAAAGCGTGTCTTGCAGGTAAATTTTTCGGACGGGAAGCGCCGGGGGAACTGGTCAGAAATGAACCGTTTCTATGGGGCGCAAAGGTAAAGGTTTCTTGCTGAACCCGCAATCTTTACGGCTTTAAAAACATGCTTAAATGCGTCACATAAATACCTCTATGTGAAGTTTTAACATGATTGTCATATCAGGCCGGAAAAAGCACCGAAAATGCCTTTACCGATAAGACCTTAGAGGGATATTCCGGGCAGCAAAAAGCCGGCTTGCGCCGGCTTTATTCTGATCATCCTATAACGGTTATAAACACCATTGGATCAGTCAGATCCCACTTAACGTGGTTCGTCTTTCAGACCTTTATACAGGCTTACGCACATGCACAGCAGTACGACCGTAAACGGCAGACCTACTGTTACTGCACCGGCCTGCAGAGCAGTCAGTGCTTCAGAGCCGCCACCGTACAGCAGTACACCGGCGATAACGCCCTGCAGTACCGCCCAGAACAGACGCTGTGGTGCCGGTGCATCAACTTTACCGCCAGCAGTAATCGAGTCGATTACCAGTGAGCCGGAGTCAGAAGATGTGATGAAGAACACCAGAACCAGAACGATCGCCAGTAAGGACGTGATTTCTACCAGAGGCAGGTTATCAAGCATCTGGAACATCGCCAGTGACACGTCGCCAACACCGTTAGCCAGTTCACCCACACCGTTCTGAACCTGATCAAGTGCGCTGCCGCCAAAGGCTGCCATCCACACTGCAGATACCAGAGTCGGAACCAGCAGTACTGCGATCATGAATTCACGTACAGTACGGCCCTTCGAGATACGCGCAATGAACATACCGACGAAAGGAGACCAGGAAATCCACCAAGCCCAGTAGAACACAGTCCAGCCGTGGAACCAGGTATCGTCTTCACGGCCAACCCAGTTGCTCAGCGGCACAATGTTTTCTGCATAGCTGCCCAGGATTCCGAAGAAGTTAGACAGGAAAGCAGTCACAGAACCGGCGAAAATAACAAACATCAGCAGCGCAAACGCGATGATCATGTTGATGTTACTCAGCAGTTTCACACCACCGTCCAGGCCACGAACAACCGAGAAGATAGCAATCGCACTTACCGCAACAATGATACCGATCTGGGTTGAGATGTTGTTTTCGATACCGAACAGGAAGTTCAGACCACCGGCCGCCTGGCTTGCGCCAAGGCCCAGAGAGGTTGCCAGACCAAAGATAGTCGCCAGTACAGCAACGATATCGATGACGTGACCAATCGGACCCCATACGCGGTCACCCAGCAGTGGGTAGAACGCAGAACGGATCGTCAGTGGCAGACCTTTGTTATAGGTAAAGAAACACAGAGCCAGCGCAACAACGCCATAAATCGCCCATGGGTGCATGCCCCAGTGGAACATGGTCGCGCCCATCGCCGCAGAAGCGCCTTCAGGGGTGTTTGGCGCCGCATTCAGAGGCGTGCCGTACCAGTTGGTGTAATACGCAACAGGCTCAGCAACACTCCAGAACATCAGACCGATGCCCATGCCGGCAGCAAATAACATGCACAACCAGGAAATGGTGCTGAAATCAGTTTTTGCTGATTTACCACCAAGCCTTACCTTACCGACCGGCAGGAAAATCAAAGCTAAACAGAACAAGACGAAAACGTTACCACCGATCATGAATAACCAGTCGAACGTCTGAATTGACCAGGTACGTGCGCCAACCAGCATTTCTTTTGCATCAGCCGGGAAAATCAGGGCAAACACAATGAAAAGCAGGATAGCAACAGCACTGATCGCAAACACCGGATTATGGACATCCATACCCATCATCTGGACGTTACTTTGCCCTATCTGATACTCGGAATCATATTCCGTACCAGAGCCTTGCGAGCTTTTAGAGTTATCGTACATAAACGACTCCAATTTGTTGTTATTATTGGCAATTTTGAACGACAGACCTAACCGAAGCGCCAGGCCGCAAAAATGCCCGCACCATACTAGGCAGTTACGTGATTCAGATGATTGCAGTTAACGACATGTATATGACGGGAAATGACCGTTTTCGACAAAGCGGTTGATCTGCGACAAGCTTTTGCCTGTTAAGGACTTCAGGGTCGCTGGGGGACAAAATTATTTGCGCAGGACGTCACCAGTTAACATGGCCCTGATGGTCAAGCAGGGTCAGATACAGGCGTAAATCAAGCTCTAACTGGTGGTAATCCGGCTCCATGTGACAGCAAAGCTTATAGAACGCCTTGTTATGATCCTTCTCCCGCAGATGCGCCAGTTCATGTACCACAATCATCTTCAGGAAAGGCTCAGGCGCATCACGGAACAGGCTTGCGACACGGATTTCACGCTTGGATTTAAGCTTATTGCCCTGTACCCGGGCGATCTGGGTATGCAGGCCCAGCGCGTTATGAATGACATCAATTTTGTCGTCGTAAATGACCTTGCTCAGCGCCGGAGACTGACGCAGACAGGTCTGCTTGATATCCATGGCATACCCGTACAGCGCTTTGGCCTGTCGGATCTCATGCCCCGGCCGGTAACGCTTACTCAGATATTCATCCAGCTTATTCTGTTGCAACAGCGATTCCGCCTGCTCCTGAAGGTGGACCGGATAACCGTTCAGAAATCGTCTTGCTGACATTACCATCCCGCCTCTGTCAGATGTGCCCGGAAGGCATCATAACGCTTACGGTTCACGGAGAAGTCACTTTTACCCACCCGGGAAGCAGAGCGGATATGTAACAGCCCTTCTGACTCATCAATCCGTAATTCAAAGTCATCGACGAAACGGAAAATCAGGCTGGTAAAGCGGGTTGCGAGATAATGGCCCTGCCACTCCGGATTACCGGCTCCCATCCGGTCCAGCGTGTTAATAATATCAAGCTGCAACTCAGAGAGTGGTTTATCCGGTAACGGCACAGGATCAACTTTCGCATCCGCCCTTGTTTCAGGGCTGTAACTTTCACTGTTTATACAGTTTGGTGTATCAGGGCATTCCGCCAACTGACCGTTGTGAAGACCCGGCGCACTGCCCTTATGTGACCACCAGCCCTTAACGAACATAGTTATCAGCAATGCGGCCACCAGAAAAATCACAGATTTAAGTAACATAGACATATCCGCCGTAAAATTCGCAGGCCATTATGTTTACTGGCACCTGACAATACAAGAATAGCGGGGAATTCTTCTGTAACCCAGATAAAGCCCCTCCCTGCTGATCACAGGGCAGCACTGCAGGCTTTGAATATTTTTACTACAAAAGATAACGGTATAAATATACTTGTACAGCGGCGCTTCTGCTGGCCCGTGCTCAGGTTTAAATGCATGCCGCTAACAGCGGTTGCATCTCTTACCGGCACCCTCCAGCCGCTTATTCATCCCCGCTATTCATCTCTTCTTTCCTGACGAATCAATCGCCGCCACGTTATACTGTGGCAATCAGCATTCAGCCCGGAACCAAGTTATGTGCGGCCGATTTACCGTCAAAGGCAAGAAGCTTACGAAACAGGTCAGTGAAGAACTGGACTGTGATTTTGAAGCAGACACCAATGAAGACCTGTGTCCGACACAACAGGTCGAAACCCTGATTTCATCGGAAGGGAAGTTACAGCAGCTTTCAGCTACCTGGGGGATTCATCCGCAGTGGTCCAACAAATTACTGATCAATGCCAAAGCGGAGACGGTGACCGGGAAGAGTACATTCCGGCAGGCGTTCACCCACCGGCGTTGTGTGGTGCCCTGTTCCGGGTGGTTTGAGTGGCGCAATGAAGGCGGCAGCCGAAAACAGAAGTATTTCTTCCGCCAGAAAGATGAATCTGCATTGTATATGGCAGGCTTCTGGTACCCGGGTGCTGATGAGCACTTACCTCAGCTGATGACTATGACCATAGCCCCCACCGCCACCTGTGCTGAATATCATCACCGGATGCCCTTGCTGATTCAGCCTGAACACATCCACTACTGGCTGAATGCCAAGGCTGACGAGCTGCAGCCCCTGCTAATCTCACCTGATGAAACAATCATCATATCGCCCGCTGATCCTGAGCCACCATCGCCATCAGCCGCACAACAGTCATTGTTCTGAACGCATCCTCTTTTTTCACCTCAGCACTGAATCCGCGGTATATCGCTTAACCGGGTGGTGTATTGCGGTGACAGAAACTCCCGTCGCATGGCGAACTTCTGCTGAATGCCCTGCCCCGCCAGGTAAGCGGTGTTACGGCCGTAACGGGCATTGATGGCGTCCAGGCATTGCATCAGCCCGGGATTGTCTGCAGAGGGGGTAAAGAGGTCTTGCTGGAAGGCGGCTTTCTCACTCAGGTCAATAAGGCCGACGCCGCAGCGGTAGAACGGTACGCCGGGACGATAGATAGCTTGCACCGCTTGCCGGCAGGCATTGGCGATAACAGTGGTGTCCTGTGTCGGTACCGCAAAGCGGTGGGTAATGTATTTCCGATAATAGCCCTGGGCATCGTGCGGAGAACTGGTCGCAAAGATCACCGCCACGCCGGCGAGGCTCTGCTGCCGGCGCAGTTTAGCAGCAGCGATACTGGCGTGTTGCACCAGCGCCTGACCCAGCACATCCGGCGTACGGATTCGCTGACCGAAGCTACGGGTACTGTAGATCTCTTTCTTTGAGGCCCGTACATCGTCCCAACTGAGTTTCACCACGCCCTGCAACTCGTATACGGTGCTCTCAACCAGCACCGAAAAGTGTTTGCGTATCCAGCCAGGATTGGCGTTCGCCAATTGCCAGGGGGAATCTATATTCAGCGCCTGCAGGCGTTTGGCCAGCCGGCTGCCAATGCCCCAGACATCGGTTAACGCCATATTCTGCAGAATGTGCCGTCGAGCAGTTTCGTTGTCGATAACGGCCACACCACGGTAGCCTTCTATCCGTTTTGCAGCATGATTCGCGGCCTTCGCCAGTGTGGGGGTCGGGCCGATGCCCACGCCGATCGGCAAGCGTACTTCCGTCCACACGGCCCGGCGAATCGCCCGGCCGTGCTCAAACCAGCCTTCCGGTGGCACCCAGCCTTCATAGAAATGAAAGATCTCATCAATGGAATACACGTGGCAGCGGGGCGCAAAGCGGGAGCAGGTATCCATCATCCGCTGGCTAATGTCCGCATAGAGTTCATAATTGCTGGAGCGGATCACCGCCCCGGCCCGTTCCAGATCTTCCCGGACCTGAAAATACGGGATGAACTTCTTCCCCACCCCTAACCGTTTAGCAATGTGGCAGGCCGCACAGATGCAGCCGTCGTTGTTGGTCAGCACCACCACGGGCTTATTGCGGATACTCGGGTCGAAGATCTTTTCACAGCTGGCATACATGCTGTTGGCATCACAAAGCGCGTACATCAGATACTCTTTACCAGCGGCCGGTGTAAGCGGATGGAGCGGATCACCACCCCTTCGATCTGGAAGTCATCTCCTTCGCGGATGTGATACGGTGCCCGGTCCGGCGCCGCCGACAGCAGCATGGCCCGGCGCTTATCGATCTTCTTACAGACAAATACGCCATTGAGATTGGCGACCACCACGTCCTGGTCTTTGACTTTCTCGAACCGGGAAATCACCAACAGGTCACCGGAGAAGATGCCTTCCCCCACCATCGACTCCCCCTCGGCATACCCCAGGTAGGTAGCAGAGGGGTGATCAATTAACAGCTCATCCAGATTCAGGGCCGATTGTGTGTATTCAGCAGCCGGCGACTCAAAACCGCTGATGCCGGCCTGTGCCGGTATAGGAATAAAACGAAGCATAGAAAAAACCTTATACTGTATATAAATACAGTATAAGTAAGAAAACGTGCTTCAGCTACTGAAACACACTCATGATGGGTAATAACTGATTCCCATATCATTGACCCGGGTTTTCAGAACAGCTGGATTCGCTCCGGGGCAGACAGGCCTTGGCAGGAGCAGCTACAGCAATGACAACACAGAAACAAAAACGCCCGTTACAGAAACGGGCGTTGTTATCGATTGACTCAGACTGTCTACTCTTCTGAGGTATCGCCATTAGCCAGGAAGAACCAGGTATCCAGCACGGTATCCGGATTAAGGGATACCGAGTCGATACCTTCTTCCATCAGCCAGCGGGCCAGGTCCGGGTGATCTGACGGTCCCTGACCGCAGATGCCCACATACTTGTTGTGCTTCTTACAGGCGCGTATCGCCATGGCCAGTAACTGGCGCACCGCTTCGTTACGTTCATCGAACAGATGGGCAATGACGCCGGAATCCCGGTCCAGCCCCAGTGTCAGTTGGGTCAGATCATTGGAGCCAATAGAGAAACCATCGAAGTATTCCAGAAATTCCTCGGCCAGCAAGGCATTGGCCGGCAGTTCACACATCATAATGATGCGCAGGCCATTCTCCCCGCGGCGCAAACCGTTTTCAGCCAGCAGGTCGATAACCTGCTTGGCTTCACCCAGCGTCCGGACAAACGGAATCATAATTTCGATGTTGCTGAGCTTCATTTTTTCACGCACATACTTCATCGCACGGCATTCAAGCTCGAAACAGTCACGGAAACTTTCAGCGATATAGCGGCTGGCACCCCGGAAGCCGAGCATCGGGTTTTCTTCTCTGGCTTCGTAAGCATCGCCGCCAATCAGATGGCTGTATTCATTCGATTTGAAGTCCGACATCCGGATAATGACTTTCTTCGGATAGAAGGCCGCCGCCAGGCTTGAAATCCCTTCAACCAGTTTGGATACGTAAAAGTCGATCGGGTCTTTGTAACCCGCAGTACGGCGGTCAATAACCTGCTGCAACCCTTCACTTAACTGGTCGTAATTCAGCAGTGCTTTGGGGTGAATACCGATCATCCGGTTAATAATGAACTCCAGCCGTGCCAGGCCCACACCGGCATTCGGTAACGCCTGAAAATCAAACGCCCGGTCCGGGTTGCCCACGTTCATCATAATATCGAACGGCAGAGACGGCATTGAATCCACCCGGTTGGTCTGGTGTTCGAAGTCCAGCTTACCCGAATAGGCCTTACCGGTATCACCTTCCGCACAGGAGGCGGTTACCAGCTGACCTTCTTTAAGTACTTCAGTGGCATTGCCGCAACCAACAATTGCCGGGATCCCCAGTTCACGGGCAATGATTGCCGCATGACAGGTACGGCCACCCCGGTTGGTAATAATGGCGGAAGCACGTTTCATCACCGGCTCCCAGTCCGGATCGGTCATATCGGTGACCAGCACATCACCGGGCTGAACCCGATCCATCTCAGTGATATCTTCAACCAGCCGCACCGGGCCACTGCCGATCCGGTGGCCGATTGAACGGCCTTCTACCAGCACTTCACCGGTTTCTTTCAGCAGATAGCGCTCAATAACCGCATCCTGGGCACGGCTCTTAACCGTTTCAGGGCGGGCCTGTACAACGTACAGTAAACCGTCTGCACCGTCTTTGGCCCACTCGATATCCATCGCGCAGCCGTAATGCTGTTCAATTGTGACGGCAAGTTTTGCCAGTTCCTGAATGTCATCATCGCTGAGGGAGAAACGCATCCGCTCGGCCTGATCAACCGGAACCGTTTTAACACTGCTCTCGCCTTCGCCTGCCGCTTCGTTATACACCATTTTGATGGCTTTGGTGCCAAGGTTGCGGCGCAGCACGGCAGGCACATCCTGACGCAGGGTTGGCTTATAGACGTAATATTCATCCGGGTTGACCGCGCCCTGCACCACGGTTTCACCTAAACCGTAAGCAGAAGTAATAAATACCACATGCTGGAAACCGGATTCAGTATCCAGAGAGAACATCACACCACTGGTGGCGATATCACTGCGCACCATGCGCTGAATACCGGCAGACAGGGATACCAGGTCATGTTCGAACCCCTGATGTACCCGGTAGGCGATTGCCCGGTCGTTATACAGTGATGCAAATACAGATTTGATGGACTGAACAACGGCTTCATAACCACGGATGTTCAGAAAGGTTTCCTGCTGGCCGGCAAAAGAGGCATCCGGCAAATCTTCTGCCGTTGCGGATGAACGGACAGCAACACTGATATCCTGCCCGTCACACAGTGCTTCGTAAGCGGCTTTGATGGCGCTTTCCAGCTCAGGCTGCAGGGGTTCGGCTTCGATCCAGCCGCGTATCTCTGCGCCAACTCTGGCCAGTTCACGGACATCTTCAACATCAAGGGCAGCCAGTGCCGCAGAAATTTTGTCCCCCAGCTGGTGATAGCTGAGAAATTCATTAAAGGCTTCAGCAGTTGTGGCAAATCCGCCGGGTACCCTGATACCGGCATCGCTCAGCTGACTTATCATCTCCCCCAGGGAGGCATTCTTCCCACCAACTTTATCGACATCCTTCATGCCCACCTGGGCTAACGAGATCACGTAGTTGTGCAAAGTCTTTCTCCTTATTGTCATTTGTTCCGGGGTATGAACACGGTGTGCTGATAATCCAGGCGGTCGGGTAAACCGCGTGCGGAAAAACACCCGCTGGCCCGGCCATAATACTGTAATTGGCGGCAGATTATGAGAGGTATCAGCCCCTGTTTTGGCGGAAGTATTGCCCCACCGCAGGGTCTGCACAGAAACTGATCAATATTAAGATTGCGAAACGCGGCGGCGTACAGCCTCTGAGGCATACTTTTTATCGGTACAGGCCTCCGTTAGTAAAGAAGAGATGTACCGGTAAACCGGGCCCTGCAGGGACAAATATCTATTCAGACACGGGCTGTTTTATGCCTCTGCAAGCCGTCCGGAACTGAACGTATGCCGTGATAACCCTTTATCAGGAATGAGTAGCCACCTGATTAACATAAAGGTGACGTACGACTTTTGGCGGATATATCAGCGGCGGCGGATACACAGGTATTGCTTTGCAATTATCTGTAAAGTGGCAATAATGCCGTTTTACTCAAAGACATAAGCCCATGAAACGTACAGCATTCTTTATTTCCGACGGGACCGGCATCACCGCCGAAGCATTGGGCAACAGCCTGCTGGCTCAGTTTGAAGGCATTAACTTCGACAAGATTACCCTGCCGTACATCGATAGCATCGATAAGGCTCACGATGCCGTAAAACGCATAAACGAAGCCAGCGAACGTGACGGCCAGCAGGCCATCGTTTTCGATACGGTAGTTGATGAAACCATCCGCAAGGAAATAAGCAGCAGCGTTTCCTACAAGATCGATGTCTTTTCAGCTTTTCTCAAGCCTCTTGAGCTGGAACTGGGTTGCCACTCTTCATACAGCGTCGGCACTTCACACGGTATTCACGAGATGGACCGCTATAAAGACCGGATCGAATCCGTGAACTTTGCGCTGGATAATGATGACGGTGCCCGGACCCGACAATACGACCAGGCAGATATCATTCTGATCGGTGTTTCCCGTTGCGGTAAGACCCCGTCCTGTCTGTATATGGCGCTGCAATTCGGCATCCGGGCGGCAAACTACCCCCTGACGGAAGAAGATCTGGGTGAGGAAGATCTGCCGGAAATTCTCCGCCCTTACCGGGATAAACTGTATGGGCTGACGATTGACCCGTTCCAACTGGCGGCTATTCGCCATGAGCGTCGGGCCAACAGCCGCTATGCATCACTGGATCAGTGTGAATTTGAAGTCCGCTCTGTTGAAAAAATGCTGCGCAGGGAAAAGCTGCCGAGCATTAACACCACCAGTTTCTCCATTGAAGAAATTGCCACTAAAATCATGGCGCATATGGATCTGGACCGGCGGATCGACTGATCAAACTGCCGCCACAGAAACAGCGTCAGCGCATCCGGCCGCGGGTCAGAGAGAAATACCCGCCGGCCAGTGCGTAAGCCCCGCCCAGTAACACTGCGATTTTCACCACCACCAGCAGTTGCGGATAGTCTTCCGGCTGTAATACCTTTTCACCGAAATAGTGGTTAAAGATCACCACCATAATAGTGGTGCTAAACATATTCCCTGCCGTACGGGCCAGATTCAGAAGCGCGGAAGCAATGCCCAGACGTGCCGGATCAACCGATCCCATGGCGGCATTGTTGTTCGGTGATGAAAACAGTCCGAAGCCGATGCCCAGCAAACACAGGCCCAGCTTGATCTGCCACAGCGGGGAATGCATTCCGGCAAAAAACAGCACCACAAAGCCGAGCACAAACATGCCGCAACCCACAGTGGCAATGACCCGCGCCTCATAGCGATCCGATAACCGTCCTGCCACCGGCGCAATACAGGCCATCAGCAATGCCTGAATCAGGATAATGCTGCCGGCTTCACCCGGCGACAGCCCCTGAATGTATTGCAGATACAGACTGAGAATAAACAGCACCGGAAAGCTGGCCCCGTACATACAGATGCTGGCCAGAATGGAGCGGGTAAATATACGGTTCTGGCGCATGGCATCAATCCGTACCAGCGGCGCTGTTGCCTGACGCTGATGACGTACAAAACACCCGCAAAGCAAGATTCCGGCAATGAGTACGCCCATAAAGCGGGGGTCAGGTAAACCGGAAATCCCGAAGAACAGGCAACTGGTGCACAGCATGAAAATAAGGCTGCCAGTCAGATCCAGCCGCTGGCTGAATGTCAGCGAGCGGTCCTGTTCAGTACGGGGGGTGACAGGCACAAACCGCAGCACCAGAGCCAGTGCCAGAATAATCCCGGGAACCGGTAACCAGAAAACACTGCGCCAGCCTAACAACTCGGTTAACCAGCCGCCTGCGACAGGGCCGAGCGACAGCCCCAGATATACTGACGTGGAAACAATGCCAAGAAACATGCCCCGGCGGGCATTCCCTGCCAGACTGGCCACCATGGCCATGGCAGTCGCAAAAATACAGGAACTTCCCAGCCCCTGGAGTACCCGTAACACAAGCAGCCATTCAACCTGATCAACCCAGGCAACAACCGCCGATGATAATGCGTAAAGCGCAAGCCCATAAAGGTGAATGCGGCGACGGCCATACAGATCTGCTAACCGGGCAATCGGCAGCATCAGCACAACAGATCCCCACAGCGGCGCACTGGGCACCCAGCTCAGATACACCGCATCGATATGCAAGTCATCCGCAATGCTGGGTAATGCCAGGTTTACGGCAGCCATTGCCATCGGCACCAGAAAAGCCGCCAGACATATACTGAACAGCGCTAACCAGGGTGGCTGGGGAGTATCAGCCTGTTGCATGGAAATACCTTTTAATCAGCGAGCAGAAAGCTGCATACGTGGCCTGAACGGCAGACTGATGCAGATATCCATTTCTTGTCAGAGATCAGCCCCGTGACTGTCGGAAAAAAACAGCAAGGGCGCAGGAAAGAATTCAGGTGATTATATCACTGTAACGGCCAAAAATAGTCACCGGGCCGGTGTTTAATCCCCCGGCTTTTACTGAACTGGCTTTTGACAAACAGGGGGTTAGCGAAACTGACTGGCAGAAATATATTTCTGAAATGTTTCGCACCACACCAGTACCGTGTTGTACTGCGTAAAATCGATCTGCTGATCGAACGCAACCAGAAAATTGTTAAAGGTATTCACCTCACCCAGCTGCAATGCACTGGATTTTACCGCCAGAAATTCCTGATCAGAATTTACATACTGAGGCACAAGATAGACACGGTAGTCGGGGCCGGGAGCCAGTTCACCAATGAAGGCCACCTGATGACGGCTGATACCGACACGCCCTTCTCCCCAGTGAAGGAAGTCACTGCCAGGAATATCCGGCTCAAAAGTAGCTGTATATTCCGCTTCAGCGATGATTTCAGACAGCTGAGCACTGTCCGGCGATGCCGGTGCGATCATGATAGGTAATGCATAAATACCCGCAGCAAAGCCTGTTGCCAGGGTGGCTAAAAACGCCGCCAGTAAAAGTAATTTCTTCATTATGATTTATCCGTAACTGTCCGTCGCTGCTCAGGAAAGCGTTCTTCTTATTAAATCGGCTTATCAAAATTGAAACACATGTTACATGTCTGTCACAGAGGAATAAACCGCCCTGTCATAAAGGCTGAATTTTCTGACTTTTCAGTCAGCTAGCATACTCCCAGGTCAAGCCGCACAGACGTCACAGCCGAACCTCAGAATAATTCTCTATCCGGCTGAATTTTAAGTGATTTTTCACACACAACAAGGGATACCAGAAGTCTCTTTGCAGGAAAACAAATGCCAGCTTCGCTGACATCTGGTAAGATCCGCGTTTTTGTATTTTCGGGGCCTTGTTCCGGCGTCACAGCGGCGCGATAAAATACAGATACACACTCTGAAATAGCAATACAGGACACTGACACATGAGTCTTGCCGATAAAGTTTTGGCGGTAAATGATGATTTGCCTATTCGCACAGGCAGCCCGGTTCACAGCGGTAAAGTACGTTCCGTTTACTGGCTGACAGACGCCGACAGCCGCCGCCTGATCGCTGAACGGGGTTATGACGTCGCCAGCGATGCACCGCTGGCTATTATGGTGATCAGTGACCGTATTTCAGCGTTTGACTGCATCTGGCACGGTGAAGGTGGGATGCGCGGCGTACCGGGCAAAGGTGCGGCGCTGAATGCAATCTCTAACCACTGGTTCCGCCTGTTCCGTGAAAACGGTCTGGCAGACAGCCACATTCTTGATATCCCTCACCCACTGGTATGGATTGTACAGAAAGCCAGACCTGTCATGATTGAAGCCATCTGCCGCCAATACATCACCGGGTCTATGTGGCGCGCATACGCGAAAGGCGGACGTGAATTCTGCGGCATTCAGCTGAATGACGGCCTGCAAAAAGACCAGAAACTGGAAGAACTGCTCATTACTCCTTCCACCAAAGGCATTCTTAAAGGCATTCCGGGTGTACCGGAAGCCGACGATGTGAACATCACCCGTGATGACATCCGCAACAATTTTGCAGCATTTAACTTCACCGGCCCTGAAGATATCGATGCCTACGAGAAGCTTCTGAAAGAAGGTTTTAACCTGATCAGCGGTGCACTGGAATCACTTGATCAGGTCTTTGTCGATACTAAGTTTGAGTTCGGTTACGTCACTGATGCCAGCGGCCGTGAAAAACTGATTTACATGGATGAAGTGGGTACGCCTGACTCATCACGTATCTGGGATGGTCCGGCTTACCGTAATGGTGAAGTGCTCGAGAACTCCAAGGAAGGTTTCCGCCAGTTACTGCTGAATCACTTCCCTGATCCTGACATCCTGCTCAACAAAGAACGGATGGATGAGCGCCAGGCGCTGGCCCGTGATAACGCCCTGCCAGCCGATGTACTGAACGCTGTATCTGACACTTATGTGGGTATTGCCGAAAAAATCACCGGCGAAACGCTGCATATCTCGGATAACCCAAAAGCCGAGATTATTGCCATTCTGAAAGATGAGTACGGCCTGATAGACTGAGCCTGATCAGCTGTTATAACCGGCGTTGACCCCCTTCGCCGGCTCCTTTCTGTCTGTTTTACTTCAGGACCTGATGCCTGAATGCTTCAGTGGTTTTTATGACTGCCGTCACACATGGGCGCATGCTGGGACTGTTTACAGGTACACAGCCAGACGGTTTCTGACTTACGGGCAACAAATACCACCGGGTCCAGACCGGTGCCCTGATGGGATCCGTCACACAGCGGCTGGGTAGATGAGCGCCCGCAGGCGCACCAGCAATAGGTCTCACCTTCAACCAGATCCAGTTTCATGGGGGCGTCGCCGGCACGGCGTACTTCAGCATGAGACATAATAATCTCCCTTGGGGTTACTGCATGCAATAACCGTAGAAGAGCCTGCGCAATCGCGCAAATTCTCAGAAAGGGAAAACAAAGCTCAGAATACCGGTCAGAACCGGATAAAAAGCGTCCGCCAGAACAGCGGACGGCCTGGCAGTACCGCGTCAGTCGTCTTTTTTCAGCTGGCGGATTTTATCAGCAAGGCGGGTTTTGCGCTGGTCTGAACCGCCCTCGCCATTGCCCTGATCATCCTGATGCTTATCATAAACGGACTTCACCTTTTTCTTCTTATCAAGGTTTTTACGCTTACGGCTTTCATAGCTGTCCGGGTCTGCCAGCTTTTCACTGCGGCGCGGCGCGTCTAACCAGATGACCGGCTGCCCACCGGTACGTTTCTTTTTAACTCGTGACATAATGTTACCTTTACTGCCCGGCGCAATCAGCGGCGGGACCTTTTATCTGTTTGCTGTTCAGCGGCCAGGCGCTCTTCTTCAAGACGTTCCTGTTCAAGCCGTTCAGCCTCAAGCCGCTGGGCTTCCCATTTAGCGAGCCACTCATCGACAGTTTCAAAGCTGATGTTACCGAGCAGCCCGGAACGTAATTCATTCAGCAGGATCTCGGAAGCCTTGTGCAGGTCAACCACCCCGCCGGGTCTAAGCCCTGCCCGCTTGCGGCCAATGCTTTCAAGCACCTCTTCAGCGGTCTCCGGAAGTTCTTTCAGCTTATAACGCTGACACAGAAGCTCCGGATAATCGCTGCGCAGAAAACCTGCCGCATAGATGGCGATATCTTCATATTCGATCGCGGTATCTTTTATCGCACCACTGGCTGCCAGACGGTAACCGGAATCCCGGTCCTCGATCTTGGGCCAGAGAATTCCCGGGGTATCAGACAGCGCCATACCGTTTTTAAGGGTAAAACGTTTCTGCCCCTTGGTGACCGCTGGCTCATTTCCGACCTTGGCAATACGCTTACCCAGTAAAGCATTGATCATGGTGGATTTACCCACGTTAGGGATCCCCATAATCATTGCCCGAACCGGGCGGCCGGCATTGGCACGGGCCGGTACCTGCTGTTTGCACAGTTCAGGAATCCTGCTGATCAGTTTCTTCTGCTGATAATCGATCAGCATTGCGGTGGTATCCGGCAGGCTGTTGAAGTACTCAAGCCATTGCTGGCTGCGCTCCGGGTCTGCCAGATCACACTTATTTAAAAGTTTGATCACCGGCGTGCCTTTACGGAGTGAAGAAACCATCGGGTTCTCGCTGGACACAGGCAAGCGTGCATCCAGTACTTCTATAACAACATCTATGTCCTTCATCACTTCGGCGATTTCTTTCCTCGCCTTGTGCATGTGACCCGGGAACCAGTTAATACTCATAATCGATAATCGTAAAAAAATGCGGGCTGCAATTATACAGACAGCTTAGCCCTAAGTAACGGAAATAACGTGAATAACAAGAAAAACTGAATAATTATTAAGTCCACATCATGAGTAGTACCAATACTGACTTGCTGGACAAGTGAATATAACCTAGGACTTAGTATATCGGGGATATTTTTAAGGAACATTCATATATGACCACCACCGCTGCGCACTCGCAGGTATTGATGGCCAGACAACCAATTTTTGACTGCCAGCAACGGGTTGTTGCGTATGAGCTGCTTTACCGTAATGAAGCAGATACAGAACACGCATTATTTAACGACTCCAGCGCCACCTGTGATGTGATTCTCAATGTTTACACCAGCATTGCGGATAATGGCAGCAAGAAAAGTGTTCCTGCCTTCATTAACATGACCCGGGATCTTCTCGTATCGGAAGACTTTCCCGAGTTGCCCCGCAAGCAGATTGTAATTGAAGTGCTTGAAGACATTGCCGCTGACGACGAAGTCATTGCGGCTGTTACCCGTCTGGCCGAGAAAGGCTACCGCATCGCGCTGGATGATTTTGTCTACAGCCCGGAATTTGATCCCCTCTTGAAACTCGCGCATATCGTGAAGGTCGACGTGCTGGGGATGTCGCCGGACGACATTGCCCGGCAGGTGAAACTGCTGCGGCCGTTTAACGTTACCCTGCTGGCTGAAAAAATCGAAACCGTGGAAGTACTGGAACACTGCCACGCCCTTGGTTTCAAACTGTTTCAGGGCCATTTTCTCAGTAAACCCAAGCTGATCAAAGGCCGTAAACTGGAAGCCAATCACGCTAACCTGCTGGTGCTGGTCAGCGAGTTGCAAAACAAGCGCACCACCCCGGAACGTCTTGAAGAACTGATCATTCAGGACCCGGTACTGACTTACAAGCTATTGCGTATTGTTAACTCAGCGGCCTATTCACTGATTCGACGGGTGGAATCACTCTCAGAAGCCATTGTACTGCTGGGGATGGACCAGATCCGCAGCTGGGCAACCATGATTGCGCTGGCCAACCGTACCAGCAAGCCTGAGGAAATCTGCCGCTCATTACTGTTACGGGGCAAAATGTGTGAAGCCATTGCCCGCTCCCAGGGCTGCCATAACGACAGCAGCTATTTCATGACCGGTGTCCTGTCACAGCTGCATGTCATGCTGGACATCGATCAGAAAACCATGCTCGAACAGGTTCCTCTGGGGGAAGACATTGAATCCGCCATTAAAGACCATGCAGGATCAATGGGCGATATTCTTAAACACGTCACCCATTACGAAGCCGGGGACTGGGATCTCCTGCCGAATGACATCGATATTGATGCCTATGAAGAGTCTTACCGCGCCGCACTCGACTGGAGCAAAGACGCGATGTTATCTATGTCAACTTAACGCTGTCTGATCATTGCGCAGCAATTCTCGCCGTTAATGTAACTGAAGCGCAGCTAAAGACGCTTTAGTTACACCTCCCCCCTGACACTGTATTTACAAACCTGCCCCGTAGGTTTAACTTGTTGCAATGCAGCAAGAGCACACAACAATAACCTATAAGATATACAGCCTATGCCATTACCATCTCCGGCGCCCCGCGCCCTGCAGCATACCCGTACGGTTACCTGCCGCGGTTACAAACGTGACGACGGCTTATGGGATATCGAAGGCCATCTGACTGATATAAAAACCAGCGCCATCCCCCTGAAGGAGCGCAATGATGGTTGGGTACCCGCCGGCGAACCCATTCATGATCTGAGCCTGCGTATCACCATTGATCTTGATATGAACATCCATGATGTCGCCAGCAGCATGGACCTGACACCTTATCGCCTGTGTCCTGACATTACCGTTCACTACAGAAAGCTCATTGGCTTACGCATTGCTTCAGGTTTCACCCGCCAGACCCGGGAACTCTTCGGCGGTATCAGCGGCTGTACGCACCTGCTCGAACTGCTCGGGCCGATAGCCACAACCGCATTCCAGGCAACCCATAAGGAACAGCTGGCCCGTCTCGAACATATGCCGCAAGCTAAACCCTTTATGCTGGATAACTGCCATGCCCTGAACACCCGCGGCGAAGTAGTAAAACAGCACTGGCCAGATTATTTTCAGGGGAAGCCTGTCCCTGCAAAGCCTATCCCTTCTAAAGAAATATCTTAGCCACTCAGCCACAAAAAAAGGGATCACAAGATCCCTTTTTTATTAGCCCTTATAAGTGCTGGCTGTTACTGTTTATGAACAAACTTATTGACCAGAAAGCCCATTGCAATAATGACCACTGCACCTGCTGCAACCGGCGTCAGCAGGAAGCCCCAGCTCTGCCCGGTCAGCATAATCAGTGTCGGGTTAGCCCCTGCAGGCGGATGGGTCGTTCCGGTTGCCAGCATCAGCGCAATGGCCACACCGGTTGCGGCACCCAGCGACCACGGCTCTACACCGACGAAGGTGACAAACACCACACCGACCAGCGCCGAAAGCACGTGGCCAAAAAAGACGTTTTTCGGTTGTGCCAGCGGGCTTTTCGGCAAACCGAATACCAGTACTGTGGACGCACCGAACGGCGCCATCAGCCATAAACCCTGACCGGTAAATGCCTCAAGATACGCCAGTACGGATATCGTGATGGCAGCCGCTATGCCGGCAACCAACGGAAAAAACTTTGAATCCAGCATGGATATTCCTCACCTGTTAACAGCTCAGGTAGACAAAGTTGTCTACCGTTTTTTGCATGGTAGACAAGTCTGTCTACCTCTGTCAATATGCAGGTTGAAATGTGTCGCAAACAGCGCTGTCTGAGTTACCATGACCGAAAAACAACAGCTTATTATCCGAACTGCCCTGAAACTCTTTTACCGCCAGGGAATCCATGCGGTTGGCATCAATGAAATTATTCAGCAGTCCGGTGTCGCCAAGAAAACGCTGTACAGCTATTTTTCAGGCAAAGAGGCCCTGATTATTGCCGCGTTGCATTACCGTGATGAGATTTTTATGGGCTGGCTGGGTAATATTATGGCGTCGGCAGAACCCGGCCAGCCAGCCCTGATCGCTATGTTCCACGGGCTGGATGACTGGTTTAACGACCGTGCTGACGCCCTGGGCAACTTCCGGGGCTGTTTCTTTATCAATGCCAGTGGCGAGTATACCGATCCCCAAACGCCAGTGCATCAGGCCTGTAAAGCGCACAAGGCCCACGTCCACGCACTGGTTATGCAACACACACAGCGAGTTTCTGCGAACGCGGCCGCCGCTGAGCAACTGGCCGACACGCTTTGCCTGCTGAAAGAAGGCGCCATTACCACCGCCATGGTTCAGGAAGATCCCCGGGCCGCCAGCAAGCTGCTACCGCTGGTTGAAACCCTGACCCGGCCCACAGAATAAAAAAAAGGCCTTCATCCGAAGGCCTTTTGCTCCTCACCTGTCATTTATCAGGCGACGCGAATTAAGCAACCTTAAACTGCCCCACCAGTGTTTTCAGCTCCATGGATAAAGCCCGCATACTGTCACTGCTGATGGCGGTATTCCGTGATCCCGCTGAGGTTTCGTCCACCTGACTCAGGATTGCGGTAATACTGGTACTGATCTCATCCATTACTGCTCCCTGCTGCTCACTGGCGGTTGCGATCTGGTTATTCATATCGTTAATGGCCGAAATAGCCTGGGTAATGCTCTGCAGTGACTCACCGGCCTCAGCAGCCTGAGTCACACAACTCTGGGCCTGATCCTGGCTACGCTGCATCACATTTACCGCTGTCAGTGCACTGTTTTGCAACCGTTCGATCATTCCCTGAATTTCCTGGGTGGAATCCTGGGTACGCTGAGCAAGATTACGCACCTCATCAGCGACAACGGCAAAGCCGCGGCCCTGCTCACCGGCACGAGCCGCCTCAATGGCAGCGTTCAGCGCCAGCAGGTTGGTCTGATCCGCAATGTCGCGGATTACATCCAGTATCGAACTGATAGTATTGCTGTCTGACTCCAGCTGACCAATCGCACCGGATGCCTGATGAATTTCTTCCGTCAGCACATTTATTTCCTGGATAGCATTTCCCAGCACCTGCATGCCCTGGCTGGCTTCTGTATCAGACTGGCTGGTCGCCGCTGCTGCCGATGTGGCATGACGGGCCACTTCATGAACCGCGCTAACCATCTGATGGCTGGCGGAGGATACCTGATCGATCGACATTTTCTGCTGATTAATCGCGAAATCCGCTTTTTCAGCGGTTGATGCCAGCTGACTTGAAGATGCTGAGATATTCTCGACAGAGGCGCCGACTTTTTCCACCATGGCCATCACGTTAGCGGCAAAAAGGTTAAAGCTGTGGGCCAGATCGGTCAGCTCATCATTGCCTTTTTCTTCCAGACGGCGGCCCAGATCGCCTTCGCCTTCGGCAATTTCGTGCATCGCCGTGACCACCTCATTCAGCGGTGCCAGGACTAAACGTAACGTCATAAAGATCACCGCCACCAGCGCACCGGCCACTAACAGCTGAAAAGTAAATGCGGTATTCATCCAGAAGTTGGCACTGGCCTGTGCCGCGTACAGCTCGGCGGATGTACGCTGATCAATTTCATTGAAAAACAGATCCACCGGACGCATTATTTCTGTCACTTCATTATGGTAATTGGCATCAAACAGAATACGGATCGCAAAGGCTTCTGTGGATTCTTCCGCAACAGCCTTAAAAGGCCCTGCCACCACCTGTTGCTGGCGGACACTGTTCATGGCCTGTTCTTCTGTTTTGATCAGATCATTGGATAAGCTACCCGCCTCTGTCAGCAGGGCAAACTCAGCCTCAGTAAAATTCAGTTCCTTCATGATCTCTGTCTGGGGCTTAGTTACCCCGGGGTAAAGTGCCGGATGGGTCTCTGCAGGCCGGGGGATCTCCCCGCTGCGCCATTTTACGATGTCCCAATAGGCATTCTCATAGGCAGGATCGCCGGTGGCAACGTAGGTACGTGCCAGACGGGTCAGGTTTTTAGAACTGTGCAGGAACTCTTCAGCAATAAGGGTTGATAAATGACGTTTTTCACTGACAACAAGCTGATAATCATTTTTCGATACGGCAACCTTTTCGGCCACCAGTGCAGCCCCGATCAGCGCCATAGACAAACAAAAAACACTCACAAGCTTCGTTCTGATTTTCATAACTCATCCTGATTACTGTTACAAAAATTCAGGGAACTCCGTGACAAGCAGTACATTCACATGAACGAATTTTCCCCATCCTTAGGCTGATCCATGAAAACCTTGCCTTTCACCATTCCATCCTCTGAAACGGCTTAATTATTGAAAAGTAAGTGTTTTGATGCACCTGCACCACGTAAGTCTAGTAGTGCAAACTGACATTGCCATGTGGGATTACTTATTTTGAGTAAAACAGCCGTATGAGTGCTGACTGATGGTCTACGACCGGCCTCACAAACCTGCCGGAAAGCGACTCTCCTGCTTGCCGACGATTTCAAGAAACTGCCTGGCGGCACTGGATAAAGGATACCTGCGGCGGGTAATTATGCCCACCGGACGGGATATCTCCGGTGCTTTGAGCGGCTTACAGACCACTGACATCTCCTGCATCTGCTGAATACAGACCGACGGTACCGCGCTCACTCCCAGGCCCGCTGACACCATCCGGCCAACGGTCACCAACTGGTGGCTTTCAAGCTCAGGTACCAGTTGCATGCCGTGTTCTTCAAGGCTATCCGTCAGTAACTGGCGCATACTGGAAGGCTTCTGCAAGCTGATAAAATGATCCGCCAGCAGATCTTTCCAGCAGATGGTCTCAGCTGATGCCAGAGGATGGTTACGGTTGACGATGGCGACAAAGTTGTCCCTGAACAAAGGGGTGAAATTCAGGTCTTCCGCCTCGCCGGGATCAAAACTGAAGCCGATTTCAATACGCCCTTCGCGGATCAGATCAACCACACTTTCTGCAACCACATCCTGAACAGTGACTGCAATGTGCGGGAACTCACTGCGAAAAGGCTTTAGCAGCGCTGGCAGCAGGCTGCTGGCAAACGAGGGCATCGCCCCGATGACAATGCGGCCTCGTTTAAGGGCAAAACGCTGCTGCAGATCGTCAAGGGCGTTATCCCAGTCCAGCAACATCCGCTCTGCAACCGGGTAAAACTCCTCACCTTCCGGGGTCAGGGCCAGGGTACGGGTCGTCCTGGCAAGCAGTTCACCGCCTACCTCTTCCTCAAGATTCTTAATGGCTATACTCAGGGCAGGTTGCGACAGATGCACCCTTGCACAGGCCTCGGTAAAGCTTCGCGTATGGGCAACCGCCACAAAGGCCCTGAGCTGTTTAAGTGTGATATTGCGCATCTGTGTCTGTGCCTTCTGAACTGTAAAAATACATTTATAAATTTACTAAATAAATTATTCAAATAATTTTATTGGATTTATAAAGCGGTCTGGCCGACACTGCTAAAAAATTTTAACAAACCCTATTCGGAGTACCCCCATGAATCAGCCACTGTGGACCCCCACCGCGGAAGCAGTCGCGGCCTCAAACATCCGCGCATTCAGCCAGCAGTGTGAAAGCCGTTTTAATCTGCAACTCCCGGATTACGACAGCCTGTGGCAGTGGTCGGTTGAGTGCCCGGAAGATTTCTGGAACGCATTCTGGGATTTCGCTGACATTAAAAGTCAGCAACGCGGTGACCGGGTATTAATCAATGGCGACGAAATGCCGGGGGCACAGTTCTTTCCGGATGCCAGACTGAATTTCGCTGAAAACCTGCTGCAACGCCGGGATGACACTGATGCAATCGTCTTCCGGGCTGAAGACCGGGTTAACCGCCGCATCAGCTGGAATCAGCTGTATGATCAGGTGTCATTACTCAGCCAGGCGCTGCGCGATGCCGGCGTTCAGCCCGGCGACCGGGTGGCCGGATTTGTACCGAATATGCCGGAAACCATCATTGCCATGCTGGCGACGGCGTCGCTGGGGGCAATCTGGACCAGCTGTTCACCGGACTTCGGTGTCAACGGCGTGCTGGACCGGTTTGGCCAGTCCCGCCCCAAAGTACTCTTCTGCGCTGACGGTTACTTCTATAACGGTAAAGGCCACAGCAGCCTCAGCACTGTCGCTGAGATCCTGCAGGATCTGCCGGTTGTCGAACAGGTTGTTGTACTGCCCCTGCTGGATGCGGAGCCGGACGTCAGTGCGGTGAATAGCGTTCGCCCGACAGCAACACTGGCACAGTTTACGGCCAGCTACACCGCTGCTGAGATTGAATTCGCTTCCATGCCGTTTAATCATCCGCTGTTTATCATGTACTCCAGCGGCACCACCGGTAAACCAAAATGCATTACCCACAGCGCCGGCGGTATGCTGCTGAATCTGCGCAAAGAGCATTTGCTTAACTGTGATCAGCGTCCTGAAGACCGGGTGTTTTATTTCACAACCTGTGGCTGGATGATGTGGAACTGGCTGATCGGCGCACTGGGCACCGGCGCCACCGTCATGCTGTACGATGGTTCACCTTTTTATCCTAACGGTAACGTGCTTTACGATTATGCCGCGCAAGAGCGCTTCACCCTGTTCGGCACGTCCGCCAAATACATTGATGCCTGCCGCAAAGCCGGACTGAAACCGGCCGAAACCCATGATCTGTCAGATCTGCGTGCGATCTGTTCTACGGGCTCTCCGCTGGTCGATGAGGGATTCGATTATATTTATGAATCCGTTAAGCGGGATGTACAGCTGTCTTCTATCTCAGGCGGCACCGACATCTGCGGCTGTTTCATTCTGGGCAACCCGACAGGGCCGGTATGGCGCGGCGAAATTCAGGCCCGCGGCCTGGGCATGGCCATTGAAGTATTTGACGATGAGGGGCAACCGGTTCGCGGCGACCGCGGCGAGCTGGTCTGCACCAAACCTTTCCCGAACATGCCAGTCGGATTCTGGGGGGATGACAGCGGTGAGAAATACCAGTCAGCCTATTTTGATAAGTACGCCAACATCTGGACCCACGGTGATTTTATTGAGATCACCGCGCACAACGGCGTGGTTGTCTATGGCCGCTCTGATGCCACCCTTAATCCCGGCGGTGTACGTATCGGTACTGCTGAAATCTACCGGCAGGTGGAACTCTTTGATGAGATTCAGGAAGCTATAGTTATCGGTCAGGAATGGGATGCGGATACCCGGGTGGTACTCTTTGTACGGCTTTCAGAGGGTGTCACACTGAACGATGAACTGATGACGGCCATTAAACGCCGCATTCGCAGCGAATGTACCCCCCGCCATGTGCCGGCGAAAATCATCGCTGTAACCGACATTCCCCGCACCCGTTCCGGCAAGATCACCGAGCTGGCTGTCCGGGACGTGGTCCACGGCCGACCGGTTAAAAATAAAGAGGCGCTGGCCAACCCCGGGGCACTGGAGCTCTTTGCCGGCATTCCGGAGTTACAGCAAGACTGATCCTCCACCAAATAATCTGCCTAATTACGGCATCCGCACAGGATACTCTGAAAGCGCCTTTTATAAGGCGCTTTTTTTCTGCAACTGTTTGATTGCGCTATATCAAATTTCAGCAAAACTTTTGCCCTGAACGACATATCCATGCCGTATTTTGGCGCTTTTCTGACGTCTTCAGATAATTAATCCGCGCCATGAAAGAGGACACTAGCGGCTTATAAGAAACACAGTGAGCAAGTTGCCCGCTGCATAACAACTACATCAACCTATCGGTATCCGCCAAAGTGCGCCTGGCATACGCCCGCAACAGGTCCCCGATAACTGGTCAAGGTAATAACGATTATGTCCAATCCTGAAATCATTCAGAACTTTATCCAGGGCTTTACAGCGGAAACTACGCCGGCTGGCGCAGCTAAGATTCCTGATTTTCGCGAGCACTTACGCGAAGGTACCGTTGTTTACATCACCTTCCTGCCAGGTTCGGACTTTAATGATACGGTTGATGTTGCTGTTCGCTTACGTAAAGAAGGTTTCATCCCGGTTCCTCACTTTGCTGCCCGCAGCATCACTAACGAGCAGGTTCTGGAAGAAAACATCAAGCGCGTCGTGGGTGAAGCCGGTGTAGACTGGGTTCTGACCATTGCCGGTGCGGTAGACAAGCCACTGGGTGACTTCACTGACTCCACTCAGCTGTTACAGACAGGTTTGTTCCAGAAGCACGGCATTAACAAAATCGCTGTTGCAGGCCACCCTGAAGGCAGCCCTGACATGCCAGATTCTGCCATTCTGGACGCTATGCGCTGGAAGAATGCCTACGCGAAAGAAACCGGTACTGATATGTACATGGTGACTCAGTTCGCATTTGACGTTGACCCAATCATCAAGTGGGACAAGTTCCTGCAATCTGAAGGTAACGAACTGCCAATCCACATTGGCGTACCGGGTCTGGCGACACTTAAATCTCTGATGATGCACGCTAAGCACTGTGGCGTTGGCGCATCTATGAAGGTACTGACCAAGCAGGCGAAAAACCTGACCAAGCTGCTGGTTGTTAACGCACCTGACAAGCAACTGACTGACCTGGCGCACTACCACGCCACTGATCCTGACTGCGGTATCACCGGTATTCACATGTACCCGTTAGGCGGCCTGCGCCGTACTGCTGAATGGAGCTACGAAGTTGCTGACGGCCGTATCGTAATGAACAAAAAAGGTGGTTTCGACACCATCAACAAGATCAGCTAATCGCTGGTTATACCGATTGCCCATGTAAAAGGCCTCTTCTGAGGCCTTTTTTATACCTGTCTGTTTACTGCCCCCTGCCGCCTTCTTCAGCCTGACCGGAAACACTGCTTCACCCTGTTTTTTGCATTTTCCATCTGGTCAAACTTGACGTCATTTACCCAATGCGTTACCTATGTATTTGTTTTAAAACTCAATCTGGTCGGCCAGGGAAGCGACGCATTGCAGTACTTGCCTGTATCGTCTTAACAAAAACAATAATCACGAGAACGCTATGAAACACTTCAAAACACTGGCGATGGCTTCGGCAATCGGCCTGCTAACCGCTGCCCAGGTGCAGGCAGCTACCGAATGGAACGTCTCACTGTGGGGCAAACCCCGTGCATTCACCGCTCACGTTGAAAAACTGGCGGAACTGGTAGAAACCAAAACCAACGGTGACTTTAAACTCAACCTGTCCTACGGTGGCCTTTCCAAGAACAAGGAAAACCTCGACGGTATCTCGATCGGTGCTTTTGAAATGGCCCAGTTCTGTGCCGGCTACCACCGCGATAAAAACCCGACCATCACGGTCATGGAGCTGCCTTTCCTGGGCGTGTCTTCCCTTGAACAGGAAACCAAAATCGCTCAGGCTCTCTACAAGCACCCTGCGGTCGTCAAAGACCTTGCCCGCTGGAGCGCTACCCTGCTGATGCCATCTCCTATGCCACAATACAACATTGCCGGCGTCGGTGATGCCCCTAAAACCGTCGCCGATTTTGAAGGTATGCGGGTACGGGCAACTGGCGGTATCGGTAAAGCCATGGCTGGCGTAGATGCAGTACCGACCTCGATGTCAGCCACTGAAGTGCGCACCTCTCTGGATTCCGGTGTTATTTCTGCAGTGGCCTTTGCACCGCACGCACACATGGCATTCGGGACAGTTGAATCCGCCACATGGTGGACGACTAACCTCAACCCGGGCACCGTAAACTGCCCTGTCGTTGTAAATACCGATGCACTGGGCAGCCTGAGCGATGCTAACCGTGAAGCGCTGCTGGGCTCTGTTGATGAAGCGCTGGCCTATTACATTGATAACTACAACGGCAAAACCATGAAGGCCTGGGGGCCTAAACTGGATGAAAAAGGCATCGAACAGATTACCTTTTCCGATGCTGAGATTGCCGAGTTTAAATCCAAGGTTGCCGGCCCGACCCGCGAAGCCTGGATTAAAGACATGGCTGCCAAAGGCATTCCTGCCCAGGAGCTCTATGATCTGGTTAATGGCATGATTACCCAGTAAAGAGTGTCATCTCTGATACCCGGCCCGTCTCCTGACGGGCCGTTTTCTGCAAGTACTCTTGTAAAGGTACTCTCTTATGGCTGGATCCTCTGCTGTACTCAGTGATTCATCTCTTCTCAGCCGGCTTGACCGCGCCTTCTTCGTCGCGGAGTCATGGCTGGCGCTAATGAGCGGTATAACAATTTTTATGCTGGTTCTGCTGGCGGTCGTCAACGTACTCGGACGCTGGCTCTTCAGCCTGCCGGTCACAGGTTACATCGACTGGGTCGAACAGTTTATGGCGATTTTTGCGTTTTTCGGTATCGCTTACTGTCAGCGGCTGGGCGGCCATATCCGTATGGATATTCTGGTCAGCAAACTGCACGGCCGTAAACTCTGGCTCAGCGAAACGGTTACCACAGTACTGATGCTGTTCGTCACCCTGGTACTTATTTACGGTTCATATCTGCACTTCCTGCGGGCCTATACCAACGGTGACAGCTCAATCGACATCGGCCTGCCTGTCTGGCCGGCAAAGCTGGTGATCCCCTTTGCGCTTACTGTGCTGGCGCTGCGGCTGGTCCTGCAGTTGTGGGGCTATATCCGCGCCTTCAGAGAAGGCGGCGATACCCCGGTTGCGGTCCCCCTGATCGAGGATGCTGCAACTCAGGCATCCCATGAAGCAGAGAGTGTTTCCGGCATGGAGCACGACGATAACGGAGGCCGCTCATGAGCGAACTGTTCACGGCTATGGGTAACCTCAGCTCAGTTAATATCGGCCTGATTGTGACCGCCTTCATGCTGTTTATGGTCATCATCGGTGTACGGGTGGCATTCGCTGCTGCGAGCGCCGGGTTCTTCGGCCTGTTATGGATCTTCTCTGCCAAACTCGGCTTTGAAAAAGGCTTTGGGGTTGCCGTTAAGATGGCAGGGACCATCCCTCATTCCAAAGCCACGACCCTGTCACTGTCACTGATTCCGACCTTTATCCTGATCGGGTATCTGGCCTATTACGCCGGGCTGACCAAAGCCCTGTTCCGGGCTGCCAAGTGCTGGGTGGGCTGGCTGCCGGGCGGCCTGGGCGTGGCAACAGTATTCTCAACCGCAGGCTTTGCTGCGGTATCAGGCGCGTCGGTGGCAACATCGGCTGTATTTGCCCGTATCGCCATACCTGAAATGCTCAAAATCGGTTACGACAAGCGCTTTGCCGCCGGGGTTGTTGCCGCCGGCGGCACGCTAGCGTCACTGATTCCGCCTTCAGCGATCCTGGTGATCTACGCCATTATTGTCGAACAGGACGTAGGCACCCTGCTGATGGCAGGCTTCCTCCCCGGGGTGGTATCAGCCATTATCTATGCCGGCCTGGTCATCCTGCTGGCCAAATGGCGCAAAGATCTTGGGCCGCCGGTCAGCGGCTTCAGCTGGGGCGAACGCTTTGCATCCCTGCCGGGTGCCTTACCGATTTTCTTCGTTGTCGGCATTATCATGGTGTGTATTTATGGTGGCGTGGGTACACCAACGGAGGCCGGTGCACTGGGTGCATTTGTAGTGCTCATCATGGCACTCATTCAGGGGATGAAATGGCATAACCTCAAGGATGCGCTGATTGAGTCCGCCAAACTGACGGTCATGATCTTTACCATCATCTGGGGCGTGTTGCTGTATGTGCGTTTCCTGGGCTTCGCCGACCTGCCGTCGGCATTTTCCGACTGGATTACCGCCCTTGATCAGCCTCCCATGCTGACGCTGTTGCTGATCCTGCTGGCATACGCGGTACTGGGTATGTTTATGGATGCCATTGGTATGCTCCTGCTGACCCTGCCGGTAGTTTACCCGGCGGTGATTGCCCTGAACGGCGGTGAAGGGGTTGCAGCAGCAGATTCTGCTTTCGGGGTTTCCGGTGTGGGCTGTGCCATCTGGTTTGGCATCATAGTGGTGAAGATGGCCGAGCTGTGCCTGATCACTCCACCTATCGGGCTGAACTGCTTTGTTGTCGCCGGGGTCCGTAAAGACATTTCAGTGCAGGATGTATTCCGGGGAGCAACCCCCTTCTTCGTGGCTGATGTCATTACCATTGGCGTACTGATTGCCTTCCCTAGCATCGTCCTCTGGTTACCCTCCCTTATCGGCTGATGCTGTACTGACGAAAAAAAGCCGCTGACATCAGCGGCTTTTCTTTTTACACCGGCAGTGGCCTATGCCAGATTCGGCAGTACCAGCGGATAGGTTTTCTGACTCTGCGACAGACGGTTTCTGACCAGCAGTTCCAGATAGTTAATGGCACACCTGTTAGGGTCCATCACCGGAATATAGCTGCCGAGAATCTCCTGCAGGGCATCCGACAGAAAATCCGCATAAGCAACGAAACCGGTACAGCCAAATGTAATGGCCTCGGCACCGTGTTCCCGGATCGCTTTAAGCGCATATTCAACCAGCAATTGCCGTATCTCAGCTTCGTCAGTCAGATCATACACCCCCAGTGGCAACGCCAGCACCGTCGCCAGATTGTTGTCGATGCCGAACATACGGGCGTGTTCACGCTGCATGTCGTCGGCATTGGCGATGGTCAGAATGGCAAAGCGCTGGCTGAGCATCATGGCCGTGTATGCACTGGCCCGGTAACCGCCGATGACCGGTATACTGACCAGTTGCCGTGAGGCTTCCACGCCGCACATATCCATATCCGTCACAAACACGCCGTCAAAACCGTCCGCTTCGGCCTGCTGAACAGCACGGATCACATGACTGGCATTGATCGCCAGATCCGCCCGGGATTCAATACAACGGGTACCGGCATCCAGATTTCGGACCGACACAGTGGTTCCCTCACCCACCGCAGGAAGGACATGGCCGAGAATTGAATCATTGAATGCCTGGGTATTCACCGGCACTAAAATCAGTAATTTCATAGCAACGCTCCCTGTTCCGATACCAGATCCGGGCTGACTGGCTGACCGATAACCCCCGACACAGCGTCTTCACTGGCGCGGTTCCCGGTCTCAGGGTAATCAGCAAACGGCGAAACAATCTTCGACTGTGGCCAGCCGATTGCCGCCAGTTCATCCATACAAAGCTGACGGAAATGCGCTGTGTTCAGTTCTTCCGGTACAGGTACCACGAACAGATTCAGCATCAGGGGTTTACCCTGTTTTGCACACTCCGCCTGGGCCGCCGCCAGTTCAGCATTGGTAATGGTGTCACCGTTGCTGCACAGATAGCAGATCAGGTCCGGTGCCATGGCAACCGGCTGCCACTGGCCGTACAGATCTTCACGTAATACCAGCAAGCTTTCGTTTTCCACCTGCACCCGGTAGCGGTTGCCCCTGTCATCCAGCAGTTCAACCTGTAAATAGTCAAAACCGTCACGGGTTTCTTCATCGAGCCCTAACAGGCGCAGACGGCCAAGGTGAATGCCGCCGGTGAGATCCGCCACTGCCTTAACCATCGCCTGCTCGCTGGCTTTGTGAGCGCGCAGCGTGCGTCCAAACTGCAAACACCGGCTCATGGCCCCCGGCACGATAAAGCCCGGGCTGGCGCTGTTCAGTGACGCCCCTGTGGCTGCATAACAACTGAACGCAGAACGCTGATCAAAACCGTCATCATAGGTAATGATGCCATGTAACATGTCACTCAGATTGTGGGTATTACGGGTATTGATCACCAGTTGCGCCCCGCCTTCCAGCTCATCCTGTTCGGATACCAGCGCAATTGGTGAAAGCGGTGGTGCAGCGGCAACCGGCTGTGCCAGCCCCAGCATCGGAATAACCGGCACCGCCCGCCCGCAGCCATCGGCATCAATCATAGGAATCCCCTGCTGGGCAGCCAGCAGCATGTTCATGCCATAAGCGATTGTGCCGGTTTCCACTGCACTCACGGCAGCGAAGCGTAAATCGGGGTCACCCAGCTGCTGCCCCAGCGCGTCTTCGTGCAGCCTGAGCGCACGCAACGGCGCATGTTCAAAGCCTTCGCTCAGGTACTTGGCAGGTGCACCCAGGGCGCCAACAAAGGGACAGCGAATGTCATCCGGGATATTCTTACCCGGTTCCAGATATGCCAGGCCTGACAGGCCCTGCTGATGAAGAATATCAACGGTCTGTTCTAACAGCTGTTTACCGTTTTCATAAGCGCCCCCGCCACCACTGGCATAAAAGTGTGCGCCGCGAAGGATGTCTTCCAGATCCTGAAAAGAAAAATAACGTACGTCTTCCATGAGAAAGCCTCATCTGTGAGATAGATTCAGAGAATCATTCCGGCTAAACCGGAGATGTCCATAAATTAGCGACAGGTCGTCGCGGTGAAATTTTGCAGGCGTTTGAAGTCACGCCGCAGTGCCCGGGGGTCCGTGTTATATACCCGCAGCACACCGGCCTGATCCTGTACGGTTTCGGTGAGAGCCACTGAAGTACCTTCGCTGACAAACCAGTCGATGCCAAAATCACTTTCCAGATCTGGCCGGTGTAAGCGGGTTACCTCACCCCGGCCAACAGGCAGCAGCGCGGCAAAACGGTCATTCTTCGCGGTGGTTTGCAGAGTATTAAGCCAGCGCTTATCCGCTGCAAGGTAAAGGCTGCAGTCAATCAGGTTAATACCGCAGTTGTCTGCATGGAGCGGAACCACAATGGTACCGGGTACCCGCATGGCAATTTCAAGGAAGGTTATCTTGCCGGTATCATGATCATAGAAGAACTCATGGTGAGTGACCCCGTTTTCAAGGCCAAGGGCTGCAATGACCCGGCGGTTAAAGTCTTTCAGAAGATCACTGAGCTGTGCAGGAATAGACGGCATAAAACTCAGCGGCTGCCCCTGCACGAACTCAAAGTTAGTACAGCCCAGCTCCAGCACCGATGAGAACTTCACCCCGCCATCCACAATCACAGAATCACACTGATACATGGTACCGGCTATAAATTCATCCACCTCGTATTCAAAGCCATAGTGGGTTTCATCTAACAGTGTTCCGAAGGCTTCAAAATCACTGAATGATTCAATTATGGCTACATTGACGCTGCCCGCGCCGGACACCGGCTTGATAACCATACGCGGCCCGAGATATTCACAGAGGGCCTGATAATACTGCTGGCCGTTTTCCCGGTAGCGCTGCATATCGAACCGCCGGTGCCTGGGTATGCTGCCGGCAATGCTCTCACCGACACGGGTTTTCATCGCCAGTTTATCGCGAAACAGTTCAACCTGTTCCGGCCTGTCCCCGGCAATCCCGTACGCCTGCCGTAAGCGGGCAGCCACCATCAGATTGTCTTCCTGCTGGCAGTAAATACTGATGTCCCGGGCAGAACCCAGTAATGCTATTTCCGCTTCGATTCTTTCAGCCACCGCGCCGAACTCAAATGCCGGCCGCAGGGTTAATGTACAGTCTCCGCGAACGTGGACAATTTCATCAATATACTGGGTAATACGTGAATCCGGAATTTCACCAAGCGGTAAAATAAGTACGGTTTTAGTATTTTTACCCAGCCTTTGAAATGCTTCTTCAGAAGCGTAATGAAGGTATGTCTGTGACAGTATAAATATCGTTTTAATCATCATAATTTCCCTTTTCTTATGCTTAAAACAGAGTTAATCCGCAATGCGAATAAAGGAAACTTACAAGATGACTTTATAAAAAAACAGGGTTCATGACGCCTTACTCAAGCATGAGAAGACGCCTAAGCAGGTAATCACAACCTATTGAAACATAAGTATTAAACTGTATCTAACGTTTTCCATAGGCAGCTAAAACAACTAACATAAAACTCTGTTAAAGAGCCTCTTTCTGCCCATTACAGTTTAAATAAAAAATACTGAATCTTTATCATCAAATAATTCAGACAGATAAATAAATGATAAAATTGTTTGAATAATTACGGATAATTTTTCCCGTAAAATAATAATCACCAAAGGTATTATACGAAAGTATAAAACAGTAATCGTGAAAATTCATAAGAAATACATTTTAAAAAAACAATTACCCATTTTATGGATAAAAATTACTGACAACACTTTTTATCCTGCTGAACCGGCGGACAAGGCACCGTGCCATAAGAACAAAATACGCAACAGTCACCCGGCAACGGTTTTAAAAGGCGTGCACAGGCGTCACACTCATAAAACCACTGGCAGGCATTCGTTGGCATGGTTTCCTGCTTAACAAAACCGCATTCAGGACAGGTCAGTACCGATATCAGATTGACAGTTTCAGTCATAATTTTTCTCCTCAGCCCGGGCCAGGCTGCAATGGCGTTGTGGCGGTTTGATCAGATCTGCGATCCCGTTAAAAAACATCAGCGCAATTGCAAAATAGAACATCGGGGTACTCCAGCTATCCGTCCAGAACAGATACAGTGTCGCCAGTATCATTAAAGGACCGGCAACCGATAGCAGTAAACGCCACCAGCGCCGGTGCTTATATCCGGCCACCAGAGATGCAATCAGCGCCAGCCAGGCAAAGAATGGCAGCAGTGTATTGATAAACAGGCCTTCAAACTGGGCAAGAAACCCCATCCCCACCGCAGCACCAAGCGCGCCCAGTGCTGGAAAACATGAGGCACAACCCATTGCCGCAATGATCGCGCCAAAGACGCCGGCTTTTTCAGTAAACAGTGTCAGCCGCATAACAGGCTCCGTCAGGTGTATTACACATAACACCACTATAAACGCCGTACCTTAGTACGGAGTCAACGGTCCTAAACGGCTTTTTGAGGTGTAACTCAGGGAATCGTCTGCTCAGAGATAATATTGTCGATTGCAGGGCACACACCGACCCCCGCGGCAATATTCTGATCACAACTGGCCACCATGCTTTCCAGGCTGCGTGCCATCACTTGCAAATCGTGCATCCGGGCCTGAACATCCTTAAGACGGGAGGCCGCCAGATTTCTGGTCGTCTGGCAGCGGGTACCGGTATCCAGCGCCAGCAATGCGCGGATATCCTTGAGGCTGAAACCGAGCCGCTTTGCCCGGCGGATGAACAACAGCCGCTGCAGATCACTGTGACCGTACTGCCGGTAACCGGAGGGCGGCTTCGCCGGCTCAGTCATAAGCCCGCTGCGCTGGTAATACCGTACCGTTTCTACCCCAACACCGGCCCGGGAGGCCAGCACACTGATGGTCATTGTGGTTACCGACATATAATTACTGCTTCTGTTTACATATTGATACAGAGAATTATAAAAACAATCCGCCAATAAAGCCCACCAGTACTGAAGCAAGCAAGGCTAACAGCAAATAAAACAGAAACACCCGCCCACGCACCAAAGCAAATACCGGCACCGCGGCCCAGGCACTGGTAATCCCTCCGGCGACCAGAAACGTAAGGGCAGCGTCATAGCCCATGCCTGCATCAATAAGCCCTCTCACCAGGGGTAACGCTGCATAACCGTCCAGATATATGGGCGCACCAACAATGGCCGCCAGCGGAACTGCCCACGCAGCTTCAGCACCCAAAAGCCCGGGCAACCAGTCCAGTGGCACATAGGTCTGCAGGTAGAACTCGGCGATGAACGCGAGGCTTAACCAGATCAGCATCAGCCGGCCGTTACTTTTGATACTGCCAACAAACACAGCCTTACGGGATGGGATTTTCCAGAAACGCCAGACAATCGCGCCGCCTGCATCAGCCGTATCACAACTGAAACGCTGCAATTGTGATCCGCTTCTGACCGGGTCTTTGAGATAGCCGTTGGTTGTCAGCAATAACACAGCCAGCCCGCCAAACACTCCGGCCCCCACCGAGCCGGCGGTTTTCGCCAGCGCCAGCGGCCAGCCAAGGGTGGCGGCAGTCAGCGACAACATTGCCGGATCGGTTATCGGTGAAGCAAGCCAGAAAGCCATTACCGGCGCCAGAGGTACGCGGGCAATCAGCAGTCCGGCAATCAGCGGCAGCACAGTAGCCCCGCATACAGGGGTGACAGCGCCAACCATGGATACCCACAAAATCATGGGCAGCTCACGACCATGAAACGCCCGGGCGATCAACTGCATGGAGTTGCTTGCCAGCATCAGTGCAGTCAGTACCAGCCCGATAACAATCATGGGACTCACCAGCCACAGGCTGTCCAGCGTAAACAGCACAGCCCGGCCGAAAGCAGCCGGACTCATAGCAATAGCCACAAGAAGCAATCCCGATACCAGCCACCGCCAGTAGGAAATGTTGCGCCCGCCGGCTGAATCAGCGGTACCGGATGTACTGCAGAACATAATACTTTACCTCTTTAAACCAATTGTTCGTCTACAGTAATCCCGGTAAAATGATTCATAAAATGAATAGTTATGAAGTCAATCATGAATACTATCGAACGCTCTGATATCGACAGCGAGCTGCTCAGGACCTTTCTGGCCATTGCCGAAACCCGCAACCTTACCCAGGCAGCCAACTTGCTCAACCGGACCCAATCGGCGATCAGCGTACAGATCCGCAAGCTTGAAGAGGCGCTGGGCACCTGCCTGTTTCACCGTTTACCACGGGGTATGCAATTATCAGAAAGCGGTCACCGGCTGCTGCCTGAAGCCAGACAGCTTGTTAAAGATGTCGACCGGATTGCCCGGCTGTTCACACAGAGCCTCAGCGGCCAGATTACTATCGGGGTGCCGGATGACTTTTCCCGTGATGCACTGAAAGCTGTTTTGCAGCAGTTTACGGCCAGATATCCTGAGGTGGATGTCACCGTTAACTGCAGTTTCAGCGAAACCTTCCCCCGGGCGATTCAGCGCGGTGAACTGGATCTGGCCCTGTATACAGCAGGCCCGGACGCCGGCAGTGAAAAGATTGTTTGTCAGGATGAAATGATCTGGGTCGCCTCAGACAGCTTCTTACCGGAACCAGGCAAGCCATTACCGGTCGCCCTGTTTAACCGAGAATGCTGGTGGCGTGATGCCGCCATTGCTGCACTGGAAAACAACGCTGTCGAATATCGGATTGCCTTCAGTAGCGAAAGTTTATCCGGTATCAGTGCAGCCGTTCACGCCGGGCTGGCGGTCGCTATGCTGAGCCGTTCTGCCCTCAGCGCCGGGATGCGGATTTTAGATCACAGAGACGGCCTGCCCGCCTTACCGGTGTCAACAACCGTCCTGCTGAGCGGAGAACGGCAAACAGCGCTGACAACCGCAATGGCAGAGGTGATCGAAACCGTCGCCTGTAATATCCGCCAGGCATAAAAAAACCGGGCACAGGCCCGGTTTGTCTTTCAATAATGTATTCAGATCAGCGGTTGAACGTGGCGGATAAAGTCATCCGGCTGCACCATGCCAATCAGGGTCATATTCGGCTGGATATTGCCCTGATTATCGTAAAAAATCAGCGCAGGCGGCCCGATTACACTGTAACGCTTATACAATGCTTTAGAGTCAGCATCGTTGGCGGTCACATCAATTTTCACGCTGATAAAGGGTTTCAGAGACTGCTGAACACCGGCATCCACAAAGGTAATATTGTCCAGCTCAATGCAGGAAATACACCAGTCGGCATAAAAATCCAGCATCACCGGCTGATTGTTTTGCCGGGCGGTATTGAGGATCTGATCCAGCGTCTGCTCGTCAGTCACCTTCACAAATTCAACCTTGGCTTCAGCGGCAACAGTGCCACCGCCGGCAACCAGCCCCTTCAGCGGCTGAAACAGGCTCTGGCTGCCAGCCAGACTGCCAATCACCAGGCTGCCACCGTACACCAGAAGCAGCACCGCGGTGCCCTTCCAGAAACGCTGCCACTTGCTGGCGGCCTCCGCCAGCGTATCCAGCGCCTTCATATACACCGCACTGACCAGCAGAATCATGCCGTACAGGAAGATCGCAATGCCATCGGCAATCACCCGGTCCAGCATCCATACTGCCATCAGCAGCATCAGTACACCGAAGCCTGCTTTGACATTCTCCATCCACATACCGGCTTTCGGTAACAGCTTGCCCGCCGATGCGCCCACAATCAGTAACGGAACCCCCATCCCCATACTCAGGCTGAAGAGTGCCGCACCGCCCAGTACCGGGTCGCCGGTCTGGCCGATATAGATAAGCGCACCGGCCAGCGGCGCGGCCATGCACGGACCGACAATCAGCGCCGACAGCAGACCCATTATCACCACGCCAATGATGCTGCCACCCTGCTGGCTGTTGCTCATTTGATTAAGTTTGGTTTGCAGGCTGTTCGGCAATTGCAGGTCATAAAAGCCGAACATTGAAAGAGACAGCAGCACAAAGATGAAACTGAAGGTGCCGATAATCCAGGCATTCTGGAAAGCCGCCTGCAGGTTCTCACCAAACAGACCGGCAACAATGCCCAGTACCGTATAGGTCACGGCGACAGACAGCACATACACCAGCGACAGGAAGAAGCCCCGTTTAGTGCTGACCGGCTGTTGCTGACCAATGATGATGCTGGACAAAATCGGAATCATCGGGAATACGCAGGGGGTCAGCGCCAGCGCCAGACCGGCCACAAAGAAAGCGCCCAGAATCAGCATCAGGCTGCTGGAAGACAGCAACTGAGCAAACTGATCCTGTTCACTGACTGTAGTGCTCAGGGTTTGCTGAGGGACAACCGCCTGAATGACTTTATCGGCATTCGCCATCGCCGGATCAGTGGCTGCCGGTGTAGGAATCACCGATGCCTGTACCACCGGAATATCTTTAAGGTCGATGGTTTTCTGTACCGGCGGATAACAGATACCGCCATCCCAGCAGCCCTGATAGGACACCGTCATCGTATCGCTGACGGTTGAACCGGTCGTACTGCTCAGCTGGTAATCCATCACGCCCTGGCTGTAATACACATAGACATCGCCGAACAGCGGATCGGCTTTCAGTTTGGCAGTAGAATGCTCTTCCGAGAGTATTTTGATCTTATCGCTGTAGGTCAGCTCAACATTATCCCGGTACAGGTAGTAACCGTCTTTAACGACCCAGACAAGTTTAAGCGCGCCGTTCTCTCCCTGTTCGTAATCAAAAGTAAATGCTTCTTCCACATCTACCGGGCCTTCACTGGCGCCAAACAGGTCAGCATTATCGAACAGTCCGGCCTGTGCGGCGGGTACCGTCGAGAGAACTAAAAAGGTGCAAGCTAGCAGATAGCTGAGCCATTGCTGGATTCTTTGCAACACGGTTTTTCCTATTGTGATTTATACGGGTTGGCTTAATGGACAACCATTTTAGCGAACAGTTCTGTTTAAAGCGGATAAAACTGTTTAAAAACAGCCTTCTTTACCTGATTCAGATCAGAAAATTTAGCTATAACCATATGCCTTGTAACACGCCACCTTACCGTTAACCCGCAGGTGGCCAGTCTGATCTTCAGAAGTAATTTTATTCTCTTTTACCCGGCAGACAACGTTTTATTCCTTCCAAGGTCCGGGATTCGCTGTTTGCCCCCTTAAACAGTAACAACTTATGTGATACAAAGAGTCTCCACTTATTAGTAAGTTAACAAGAGTTAAGCCAAAGCAAGGCGTTGTGGTCCAGCTGAACGACTTAAGGATCACATGAAGGAAATAAGATGTCTGATAAACGCGTAGAAAACCTCAATATCGAGAGTAATGAAGTCCTCCTGACTCCTGCCGAACTGAAAAACAAACTGCCGCTGAGCGAAACCGCTGCTGCATCTGTTATGGAAGGCCGTCAGGTTATTAAAAACATCCTAAAAGGCGAAGATAAGCGTCTTTTTGTGGTGGTTGGCCCCTGTTCAATTCACGACACCAAAGCGGCTATCGAGTATGGCCAGCGTCTGAAAGAGCTGGCTGCCAAAGTCGAAGACACTCTTTATCTGGTTATGCGCGTCTATTTTGAGAAGCCACGTACCACCGTTGGCTGGAAAGGTCTGATCAACGATCCCCACATGAACGATTCGTTCCAGATCGAAGAAGGCCTGCACATCGGCCGTGACCTGCTGCTGCAACTGGCAGAAGCCGGCCTGCCACTGGCAACTGAAGCACTGGACCCTATTTCCCCGCAGTACCTGCAGGATCTGATCTCCTGGTCAGCTATCGGTGCCCGTACCACTGAATCCCAGACTCACCGCGAAATGTCCAGCGGTCTGTCCGGCGCAGTGGGCTTCAAGAACGGTACTGACGGCGGCCTGACCGTTGCCATCAATGCGCTGGAATCCGTGGCCCACCCGCACAACTTCCTGGGTATTAACGAAGACGGCCAGTGCTCTATCGTACGTACCAAGGGTAACAAGTACGGTCACGTTGTACTGCGTGGCGGTAACGGCAAGCCTAACTACGATTCTGTAAACGTTGCCCTGTGCGAGCAGGCACTGGACAAAGCCGGCGTATCCACCAACATCATGGTCGATTGCAGCCACGCGAACTCCAACAAAGATCACAACCTGCAGCCACTGGTGATGACCGACGTGACCAACCAGATCATCGACGGCAACAAAACCATCGTTGGCCTGATGGTAGAAAGCAACCTGGGTGCCGGTAACCAGAAGATGACGGCGGACCCGGCAGACCTGCAGTACGGTGTATCTATCACTGATGCCTGCATCGACTGGGACACAACTGAAAAGACACTGCTGGACATGCACGAAAAACTGAAGGCTGTACTACCAACCCGGTAAACCGTACTCAATCCAGTAAAAACAAGGGCTTATATTAAGCCCTTTTTTATTATCTGAAGAAAATCACAGGCACTTTGGAGTAGTAATACTACAGTCTATTGCTACTTTAGCCGAAAAATCCCCGCTCAGATCAGCAGCCCGCTTCAATTTAAGTAGTTTTTTAACGTATAATCGCCCCCGCGTAAAAAACATTCGGTGGTGCGACGCCCGCTTCGGGAGATGCGAACTCACGTCCGCGTCGTTTCCTATAATAAACCACCGTCTCTCTGTCGAAACAAAAGGGGATAAAATGACAACCAATAAACAAACGATGTACTACACCCTGACCGACGAAGCACCATCATTGGCGACCTGTTCTCTGCTCCCTATTATCAGAACATTCACCTCTGCTGCCGGCATCGATGTCAAAATCAGCGATATTTCTCTTGCTGGTCGTGTACTGTCTGCGTTCCCCGAAAACCTGAGTGAAGATCAGAAAGTAGTTGATGGCCTGGCTTTCCTGGGCAAACTGACTCAGGACCCGGATGCCAATATCATTAAGCTGCCTAACATCAGCGCGTCTATCCCACAGCTGAAAGCCTGTATCGCTGAACTTCAGGGCCAGGGTTACAACATCCCTGACTACCCGGAAGCACCGGCCAACGACACTGACGCTGAAATTCAGGCACGTTACTCCAAAATTCTGGGCAGTGCTGTAAACCCGGTATTACGTGAAGGTAACTCTGACCGTCGTGCCCCTGCTGCAGTAAAAGCTTACGCACGTAAATTCCCACACTCCATGGGCAAATGGAGCAAAGCATCCCGCACCCACGCTGACTACATGCGCAGCGGTGACTTCTTCTCCAGCGAACAGTCCATTACGTCTAACGAAGCGCAGGACGTTCGTATTGAATTCGTTTCCAAAGACGGCGACGTACAGCTGAAGAAAGAACTGAGCCTGGAGAAAGGTGAAGTACTGGACAGCATGTACATGTGCTGCAAGTCTCTGCGTGAATTCTTTGAACAATCACTGAACGATGCCAAAGAAACCAATGTTATGTGGTCTCTGCACGTTAAAGCGACCATGATGAAGGTTTCTCACCCGATCGTATTCGGTCACGCGGTAACCGTTTTCTACAAAGACCTGTTCGAAAAGCACGCAGAACTGTTTACTAAGCTGGGTGTTAACCCGAACAACGGTCTGGGCAGCGTTTACGAAAAGATTGCCAGCCTGCCTAACTCAGTTCGCGAAGAAATCGAAGAAGATATCCAGGCATGCTACGAGTCCCGCCCTGAACTGGCGATGGTTGACTCTGTTAAAGGCATTTCCAACCTGCACGTACCAAGCGACGTAATTGTGGACGCTTCCATGCCGGCCATGATCCGTAACTCCGGTAAGATGTGGGGCCCTGACGGTAAGGTTAAAGACACCAAAGCGGTTATGCCTGAAAGCACCTATGCCCGTATCTATCAGGAAATGATTAACTTCTGTAAGACCAACGGCGCATTCGATCCGACCACAATGGGCACCGTGCCTAACGTCGGCCTGATGGCTAAGAAAGCTGAAGAATACGGTTCTCACGACAAGACTTTCGAAATCGAACAGGACGGCACCATGCGCGTTGTTGACGCAGACGGTACCGTACTGATGTCTCACGAAGTTGAAGTGGGCGACATCTGGCGTGCCTGCCAGACCAAAGACGAGCCGGTCCGTGACTGGGTTAAGCTGGGTGTAACCCGTGCCCGTAACTCTGACACCCCTGCTATCTTCTGGCTGGACCCTGAGCGTGCCCACGACGTACAGCTGATGGCGAAGGTAAAAGAATACCTGAAGGACCACGACACTGACGGTCTGGATATTCACATCATGTCTTACAACGAAGCGATCCGTTTCTCGATGGAACGTCAGCTGCGCGGTCAGGACACTATCTCCGTGACCGGTAACGTACTGCGTGACTACCTGACTGACCTGTTCCCGATCATGGAACTGGGTACATCTGCAAAAATGCTATCCATCGTACCGATGCTGAAAGGCGGCGGTATGTATGAAACAGGTGCCGGCGGTTCTGCACCTAAGCACGTACAGCAGGTACAGGAAGAAAACCACCTGCGCTGGGACTCCCTGGGTGAGTTCATGGCGATTTCAGTATCTCTGGAAGAACAGGGCCTGAAGGGCAACGCCCGTGCCGGCCTGCTTTCCAAGACTCTGGACGAAGCCACTATCCAATTGCTGGAAAACAACAAGTCACCTTCCCGCAAGACCGGTGAACTGGACAACCGTGGCAGCCACTTCTACCTGGGCAAGTACTGGGCACAGGCAGTCGCTAACCAGTCCGAAGATCCGGAACTGGCGGCACAGTTCAAGCAACTGGCAGAAGACCTGGCCAGCGGTGAAGAAGCCATTATCAGCGAACTGAAAGCTGTACAGGGTTCCGCACCGGAACTGGATGGCTACTACCACGCCAACCGCGATATGGTTAAGAAGGTTATGCGTCCAAGCACTACCCTTAACGCTGCACTGGCCCGTGCCAACGGCTGAACTTACTGCTGAGTTCGTATAAAAGCGAACTGTACAACTGACAATACCCCGCCTCTGTGCGGGGTATTTTTTTACTTGTAATTTACTGTGCCCGGCCTCCACAACCTACTCAATGAACAGATCTGTTCAGTCAAAATCAAGTTATGATATTTTTAACAATTTAATGTTATTAATTAATAACTTAAAGCCCTTAAAACAGCAGAAACACTCACCAAATCAGGGACTTTGCCGGTTGTTGAAAATCCCTGCAACGGTACCCTGATAAAACTCTGGGGGGAGGAATGATAAAGGCCGGTCTCAGCCGGACCTGTAATACAAACGCGTAATAACTACAGTCTTGTTTGCGGAAGGACACCACTTGAAGCTGTAGCTGTTTCTCTTATGGAGATAACCCAAAAATGTCCTATATCGCCAAATTCGGAGCCGCCGTTGCAGCAAGCATCCTGCTAAGCGCCGGACAGATAGCTATTGCAGACACCTCTGCGAACTCTCTGAAGGCCCAGTATCAGAGGCCCGATAACATTCCGTTTCCGGCAGACAACCTCTACAGCGCCGAAAAAGCCCAACTCGGAAAAATGCTGTTCTTTGATCAGCGCCTGAGTAAAAACTTCAATATGACCTGCGCTACCTGCCATAACCCGTCATTAGGTTGGGAAGACGGCGTGCCAGGCGCTTTCGGCGGACAGGGTAAATTTCTTGACCGCCACTCCCCCACCATTCTGAACATGGCATGGAGCGACAGCTTTTTCTGGGACGGTCGCAGCCCGACACTGGAAGACCAGATACGGGGGCCGGTTGAATCCCCCAATGAAATGAACATCAGCATGGATGAAGTTGTCGATCGCCTGAGCAAAGTCAGCGGTTATCAGGACATGTTTCAGCGGGTCTTTCCGGGCTCAGGCATTACCGGAGACGGCATCATGAAAGCCATTGCTACCTATGAACGTACACTGGTATCCGGCACGGCTCCATTCGACCGCTGGGTCATGGGCAACGAGCAGGCCATCAGTGAGTCTGCGAAACGGGGCTTTGAATTTTTCAATAACGGCGCTGGCTGCAGTGAATGCCATACCGGCTGGAACTTCAGCGATAACAAATTTTATGACATCGGTCTGAGGTCTGCCGACGAGGGCCGCATGACCGTCACCGGAAATGCCTCCGACAGGCACAGCTTCAAAACCCCGGGACTGCGTAACATTCAGCAACGAGCACCCTATATGCACGACGGCAGTATGAAAACCCTGGATGAAGTGATCGTGCATTACATCGCCGGTGGTACACCACGTCCCAGCCGTTCAGACAAAATGACTATCCGGCCGATGACCGCCCAGCAGATAACTGATTTACGCAGTTTCCTTGAAAGTCTCACCGGCGAAGATCAACCGGTAAGCCTGCCAATTCTGCCCTACTGACCGGAGACCAGAATAATGACCATTAAACATAAATTATGGCTGGGATTTGGCCTGCTGATCAGTATCTTCAGTGGCCTGGGACTTTACCAGAGTTATCAGCTTGGCCTACTTGGGAATACCGCCGTTGCCGCCTTTGAACATCCGTTAACGGCGGTGGATCAGAGCCGCGCCGCCTGGGACACGTTCAGAAACAGCCGGGATCTGGTTAACCGCCAGCTTGCACGGATCGAGTTTATGGATGCCAGCTCAGCGGAAAACACCCTCAAAGGCTATCAGCAAACCTTTCATCAGCAGCTTGACCAGGCTGTATCAGCAACCTCCGCACTGATGGTTCAGGGTGAAACCGCACAACTTAGTCAGTGGGCTGATCAGTGGTACCGGCTCAACCTGCAACGCATCGGCAGCGCTCAGCAACACCAGTTAACCGACCAGCGTATTCTTAACCAGTTAGACATGCAGCTGGGAGATGAACTGCTGAAACTGGTTGAAAACAGCCTCTATGCAGCTAACGAACATAAGCAGCAGACCATCGCCCATACCCGGCAGGTGCAAACCATTAACAACATCATTCTGGGGCTGACCAGCCTGACCGGGATTATCCTTGCCCTGCTGATCGCCCGCAGCCTGACACTGCCCCTTGCCGAGCTGCTCAGTGCCGTAAAGAATCTGGCCCATGGTAAAGGTGACCTGACCCGCCGCCTCGGATTCAGGCGTAAAGACGAAATCGGCCAGCTCGCCGGGGAAGTGGATGTGTTCATTGCCCGTATCCATCAGCTTGTCAGCGAAACCCGTAACTCAGTGGAACAGGCAAGCCATACACTCGCTGAAGTGGGCAACCTCACCGCAGAGACCAGCCAGGGTGTAAAACAACAGAAAAACCATCTGGTAGAAACCGCGGACATCGTCAACCAGATGCATCAGACCGTTGAACTGGTGGCCGATCATTCGTTTGATGCTAAAGAACAGGCCGTGCGGATTAACAGTGAGACCCGCACCAGCCTGACCCTTGTAGAAGATTCAGCTGACAGCATTGGCCTGCTGGCACAGGAAGTGGCTAACGCCAGCCAGAGTACTCAGGCACTGGAAAGTGCCAGTGAATCCATCAGTGAGCTGCTGACAGTGATTGAAGTGATAGCCGATCAGACCAACCTGCTCGCGCTTAACGCGGCCATTGAAGCCGCCCGGGCCGGTGAGGCCGGGCGCGGCTTTGCGGTGGTTGCCGATGAAGTGCGCTCACTGGCACTGAAGACCCGCCAGTCCACCGAAAATATCCAGCAAACCGTCTGCAATATCCAGCAAGAGGTGAAAAACACCCGAACCGTGATGGATCAGGGCCAGCAACTGGCACTGGAATGCGTAAACAAAAGTCAGGCGGTCAGTGACGCCCTGCAAAGCATGGCTGAAAATGCCGCTGCGATCGAAACCATTAACCTGGGCATTTCCAGCGAAACGGAGCAGCAACGGACCAGCATGCAGGAAATTAACAGCCACATGGGCGATGTCAGCACAGTCGCAGATCAGACTGAAGGGGTCACCCATGCACTGCAGAACGGCCGGCAAGCCCTTGAAGAAGCACTTTCCAAAGTATCCGGCAATATGGCGCAGTTCAGACTCTGAGGATGATAAACAGGTATTGTCAGTATCCGGCCCGGGCCGGATACTGATCAATATACCCGCACGTTACCGGTCTCCGTCAGGGAACCAGCACGACTTTCAGGGCATTTTTGCCGTTCATTACCAACTCAAACCCTTCCATAAACTGCGCCAGAGGCAGACTGTGAGTCACTACACCCTCCGTCGGTAAACTGCCATCGGCGATCCCCTTAATCACTCTTGGATAACAGTAGGGCCCCAGATGCGACCCCAGCACATCCAGTTCCTTCCGGTCGCTGATAATACTCCAGTCAACGGAGACCGGATCTTTAAACACACTGAATTCAACAAAACGTCCAAGGTTCCGGGTCATACCCAGCCCCTGTTCCACTGACGCCGGATGCCCTGTCGCTTCGATATAGACATCGCAACCATAGCCGTCAGTTAATGCTCTGATCTTCGCTTCAGCATCACATTCAGACGGATTGATAACGATATCCGCACCAAAACCTTTCGCCAGCTCAAGGCGCTTATTAAACATATCAAGAACAACCAGAATCTCTGCTCCCGCCTTTTTTGCTGCACCAATCATACCCAGACCAAGGGTGCCGGCACCGGCAATCACTACGACATCACCAAGCCTGATATCTGCCCGTTCCACCGCATGCATGGAACAGGCGTACGGTTCAATCAGAATTGCCTTTTTGACCGGCAGATCCTCTGGTACCCGGTAGTTAATAGCTTCTTTAGGAAACTTCATGTATTCCGCCATCGCACCGTTCACATTGTGCTGGAAACCATAAACATCATGTTTCTGACACATCCAGTATTGGCCACTTTTACAAAACCGGCATTGCCAGCAGGGAACAATTTGCTCGGAGACAATCCGGTCACCAACACTGAAATCGGTGACACCCTCACCGAGGGTTACCACCCTGCCAATAAACTCATGCCCCGGAATCATGGGGGCTTTTATGTACGCCGGCTGCGTATCATCCCCCCAGAAGCTGGGGGCACCGCTGAAGGATTTAATGTCACCGGCACAAATTCCGCAGGCCTCAACCTTAATCAGAATTTCACCGGGGCCGGCCAAAGGCACATTCACTTCTTCAAGCCGGTAATCCCCCGGACCATACGCAACCACCGCCTGCATCCGGTCAGGGATACACCCGGCAGCAGCTGAACTTTCCATGTTCTCTGTGCTACACATTTCACTTACCTCATCCTCTTTATTCCGCGAGACAGCGCACCGCCGGAGCCAGCCTCTGTGACCGGACTGACCTGCCAGACAAACCGCACCCTATGACCGCCTACCCTGAACGGGTTACAGCTATGATCACCCGGTAACCAGCCCCACTGTCACTGTGCAAGTACAAATGGCGCAATATAGTCATCCACATTGTCAGCGGTGATAACAATACAATCGAATAACTGTTTTTCCGAAGCCGCTCCGGTTTCACCGGTTCGGATAAAATTATCTGCCTGTCTCACCGCCGCTTCCGAAAATACGGCGACCGGCTGCAGCACGGTATAGGCCAGCTCACCGGACTTAATCGCATCAATGGCATCCGGTGACCCGTCAAAACCCCCAACCCTGACACTGCCAAGCTTACCGGCTTCTTTTAAGGCAGCAATTGCACCCAGCGCCATCTCATCATTACCACTGATGACACCCTGGATATCCGGGTTTGACTGCAGCATCGCCTGCATCTTGCTGTACCCCTGTGAGCGATCCCAGTTAGCCACTTCTGATGCCACCTTATTAAGATCAGGATACTGACTCAAAACCGTCTCGAAACCGTTTGAACGGGTCGCCGCATTATTATCAGACGGAGCACCGAACAGCTCGACGTAGTTCCCGGAATCACCCACGCTCTCAACCCATTGCAGGGCGCCCATCGCAGCCCCCTGAGCATTGTTGGAAACCAGTTGGCTTTTCGCCAGCCCTTCCTGGTTGATCTCGGCATTTACCAGAAATACCGGCACACCTGCGCTCACTGCTTTACGTACTGCACCGATCGAACCGTCAGCGTTTGCCGGGTCGAGAATAATGGCAACCGATTTATTGGTAATCGCGGTATCAATCAGTTGGCTTTCTGTATTGGTATCCCCGGTATGGGCCGCCACATTGGCCGTATAGCCAAGCTTCTCAGCTGTTGCCTTTGCCACTTCTCCTTCCGTAAACCAGTATGGATTTGAAGGATCATTAACGATGATTGTTATCAGCCCGCCTGCCCAGGCCTGTCCTGTTAAAATCAGCAGTCCTGCTGCCAGCATCTTCACTATCATCTTCCTGTATTTACTGAGCATCTTTAAACTCCCTTTATCGATTAAGATCACCGGTTAACCGTTACTGTTTCCCATATAACCTGTGTTAACCGGCCACTAGCTGTTGGCGAACCTGACAGCGCTTTATCTGCAGCTGAAGTCACGCCTCCCGTCGCCGGTACTGAATACTGTTTAATAAAACTGCCAACACAATCACTGCGCCGGTAAAAACCGTTTGCCAGTAAGCTGAAACACCGATGATTACCAGGCCGTCAGCCAGAAAACCGATGACAAACGCCCCCAGCAATGTACCGCGAACATTCCCCCGGCCCCCTGTCAGCGCGGCTCCGCCGATAACCACCGCAGCAATTGCAGTCAGCTCATACGTTGTACCGGCTGTAGGCCCTGCTGACGTTAACTGTGATGACAACACAAGTCCGGCAAGGGCCGCACAAATACCCGATAAGACATACACAGTTACCTGCACCCGTTTGACCGGCACCCCTGACAGCTCGGCGGCCCGTTCATTACCACCTGAAGCGTACAGCCATCTGCCAAATGCCGTCCGGCTGAGCATCAAGCCACAACACAGCGCGATGACTATCAAAACGATCACCCCGACAGGCACTTCCCAGAACCGGTTAAATCCCAGCCAGTCGAAGCCGGTATTACCAAGTACTTCGCTGCCGGAAAGCTTGTTATAGGTCAGCCCGTTAGTCATCAGTAATGCGACCCCTCTGGCTACATAGAGAGTGCCAAGGGTGGCAACAAAGGCAGGCACTTTAAAGAATGCGATCAGTACACCGTTAACCAGACCAACCAGCGCCCCCATCGCGCAGGTCAGCAATACAACCACCCACACCGGCGGATAGAGAATTACCCCAAGTGACTCCAGCACGACTCCCTGCATCAGAAATCCGGCGAACACACCACATAGCCCCAGTGTTGACCCTACCGAAAGATCAATACCGCCATTGAGAATAACCAGCAACATACCTACCGCCAGCAAACCGAAGATTGCCACATGAGATGACATAATCATGAAGTTAGCGAAGCTCAGGTAATGGGGAGATAGCAGTGAGAAAACCGCAATGATGACCAGTAATGCAAAGTACGCCCGGCCTTCCAGCAATATCCTGATCAGGCTATATGGGTTTGTTGTTTTAAGGGCCGAAGCCCTGTCCGGTATAAAGCTGCTGCCTGACATAATCCTTGTCCTGTCTGTAACTAGATTCAGGCAATCAGAGATTCACCTGATGCTGACATAATCGCTTCCTTACTGGCATCAGCACCGAACACGGCCGCAATCCTGCCACGGTTCATAACAATGATCCGGTGTGCAATGCTCAGGCATTCGTTTACTTCAGAGGTACTGAACAGCACCCCAAGGCCTTCTTCTGCCCTGCTCGCTAACAAACGAAAGACCTCACCTTTCGCACCTATATCAATTCCCCGGCTCGGTTCATCCAGAAGCATCACTTTTGGCTGGGTTGCCAGCATTTTTCCGATAACCACTTTTTGCTGATTGCCACCGGACAGGGAACCGACTGAGGCATCAGCACTGGCGGTTTTAACCGTCACATCCCTGACAGTCCGGCTGATCAGGGATGCTTCTTTTTCAACTGAGGTGATCAGTGCTTGTGTAAACGCCCGAATACTCGCCAGGGACAGATTGCGGCCGACATTCATCGTCTGCACCAGACCGTCGCGCTGGCGGTCTTCCGGCACCAGTACCAGCCCCAGTGATATCCGCTGAGCGATGGTCATTGACGCAATATTTCTGCCAAACAGTTCAACCCTGCCCCCTGAAGGCCTGATTCGCCCGGCGAGACATTCCATCAATTCTGTCCTGCCAGCCCCCATCAACCCGTAGATACATATGATCTCACCGGGATGAATATTCAGAGACAAACCGTCCACTAACCGGTATCCGGCCCCACCAGAGTCCGTAATCACAAGATCCGTTACCGCAAGCGCAGGCCTTTCAGAAATCAGAACTTGCGGCGGTGACCCCAAATTAAAATGATCACCGACCATATTTCGTACCAACCATTGCAGATCTATATCAGCACGCCGGGCACTGGCGGTCACAGTTCCGTCACGCAGCACCACCGCATGATCCGTAATCTGTAACGCTTCCTCCAGATGATGGGAAATGTAAACAACCGATACGCCGCGGGCGGTCAGCTCATGTATTACCCGAAAAAGTACTGCAACTTCTGAGGCGCTGAGCGCAGAGGTAGGTTCATCCATAATCAGAATACGGGAGTTTACTGACAAAGCTCTGGCGATCTCCACCAGCTGTTGCTGACCCAGACGCAGCTCCTCTACCCGGGTATGAGGTGAAATGTCTTCTTCAAGCTGCTGCATGAGCTGTCGGGTCTGGCGATCTTCTTCAGCAAAATCAATGCCCGCAGAACCGGTGATTTCACGGCCCAAAAATATGTTATCCCGCACGGTCATGTTCGGCGCCAGACTGAGTTCCTGATGGATAATACAAACTCCGCAGGCCTGCGCATCTGCAGAGGAACTGAACCTCACTGGCTGATTATCCAGAAAGATATCTCCCGAACTTGCTTTAACTATGCCCGAAAGTATTTTCATCAGGGTTGACTTACCGGCACCATTCTCACCGAATAGCGTGGTCACCTGCCCACGATGGATATCAAAATTCACGTCTCTCAGTGCCAGAGTACTGCCATATACACGGCTTATATTTCTGGCTGACATCACAACTTCACCGGTTTCTCCGGTGGTTCCCGGACACCCTGTCATTGCACCACCAGCCTGACCGGTGTCACTAACCAGTTTTTAGGATTAATGAGTTTAAATACGCCGGTCACCGATAGCTGTCTGCCAGTCAGATCAGTTGATGCAATTCCAGTCAGCACCGATGACTTCATCGCATTATTCAGCGCTGAGCCGGCATCCTGATACTCAATCTGATTGGTGAACTGTCCAAAGGTGACGGTACCGGTAGCATCCCGAAGGTCTGTACCATTAATGGCAGGCCCGGTCTGGAGCCGGACGGTATGGGACGGTGGCATGCCATCTATCTCGATCCTGTAAACGCCGGATACAGATTCTCTGGCTTTGCCCTCAAAGGCGACTGGAAAGATTGTGCCGATTCCGGCTTTGACGCCGAAGTTTTCGGCCGCTACAGCTTTGTCTTCAATAATCGCCTGATACAAGGCTTCGGCCCTGACAGCATTTTCAACAACGTATTGGCGGATGCGGGGAAATTCCGACTGGCCGAACAGCTGAGGCGAAAATGCCCGGTCCCGGCTGTCCTCAGATGAACCGGTCTGTACTATACGGGTATCAAGCAGCATGCCGGCCAGCAATGCTATAATCGCTCCCGGCAGGAGCATATGCCTGAAGGCAGCTTTTTCAGAAGACGTGACAAATTCAGACTGCACACTTGCCATAAAGGCCCCCTCCCTGGAGTGCATTTAAGCGAAACAGGCAACTGACATTTTCCCGGCCAGTTCAATTAGCCCTGTTCTGTAAAACTCCGAACTCAATCCGGCGTATTACGGCTTATTAAAAGCGTTTTTAAACTTAAACCACGCACTGTAGACAAACGCCAGCTCTGTACATTTGTCTGTATCAGTGAACATTTGAGCAGCAGATTTGTCAAGCCTGTAAAACGTTAGCCTTCAACATGTGACCATATATCATTGATTTTTAATTATTTATTTTATTACCCACCAAAAGAGCTAATGAAACTTTCAGACTCTGAGCGAGCAGCTGGCATTGACAACAAAAATTTTTTCAACGATAAATGCCAGTTATCGATCATTTGATCAGGGATTCGATCATTAGATTAAAAGCGATGAGTGTTATATCTCATCAGCATGCTTATCAGCAGGTGCTAAACAACATGGATACGTCGAAAAGGATCGCCATCGGCTGTGACGAAGCAGCCTATACCCTCAAAGAAGAACTCAAAGATTTTATTGCCTGGCTGGGATTCAGTGTTGAAGACTTTGGCACTCAGCAAGGCGAAAAAGCACTCTATCCGGATATTTCTTTCGCCGTTGCCCAGTCGGTTGCAGACGGTAAAAACGATCTGGCAATCCTCTGCTGCGGTACCGGTATCGGTATGGCGATTACAGCGAATAAGGTAGCGGGAATCCGTGCCGCGCAAACCCACGACACATACTCTGCCGAACGGGCCAGAAAAAGCAATAATGCACAGATCGCCAGTATTGGGGCCCGGGTTGTCGGCAGCGAACTTGCCAAAAGCATCGTTCAGGCATTCCTGAATTCTGATTTCGAATCTTCCCGTTCAGGGGCAAAAGTTGATCTGATCAGCCATTACGAAGAAATCGGTTGCCGCAGACCAGCAAGTAAAAAATCCCGCTAGCCCTTACCTTCCCTCAAACCTTTTGAAGAGGTCAGATCATGCAAAGAATTATCAATAAACCTGAATTAGTCGTGGACGATGCCATCCGCGGATACGTTAAGGCATGGCCACAGCTTTTCACCGCAACGGACAATCCCCGTGTACTGCAATATGCCTGCCGGACAACGGACTCCGAACGGGTGGGTATCGTCACCGGTGGAGGCTCAGGTCATGAACCCGCGTTTCTCGGTTACATCGGCAAGAACATGCTGGATGCAGTTGCCATCGGGGAGGTATTTTCTTCGCCTACCGCAATTAGCTTTCTTGATTCAATGAGGGCCGCGGATAACGGCGCCGGTGTCGCCTGCCTCTATGGGAATTACGCGGGAGACAATATGAACGTTGCGATGGCCGTGCAGATGGCTGAAGCTGAAGGCATTAGTGTTAAGACGGTTGTCGCTAATGATGATGTAGCATCCGCCCCCGCCACTGAGAAAGATAAACGCCGTGGCGTCGCCGGTGAAATATTGATGTGGAAGATTGCCGGTGCTGCCGCTGCAAGTGGCTATAACCTCGACAACGTGATCCGCGTCGCACAACTGGCGATAGATAACACCCGCAGTATTGGTATGGGCCTCACCTCCTGTGTGATCCCCGCCGTTGGCAAGCCGAACTTTACAATCAGGCCCGGTACCATGGAGATAGGTATAGGCCATCACGGCGAGCCGGGCACAGAGGTGCGGGATATTACCGACGCCAGCAGAATTGCACAGCTAATGGTAAACAGCGTTCTGGATGACCTGCCGTTTCAGACCAATGATGATGTTGCGGTTTTGATTTCGGGACTGGGTGCGACACCTCAGATGGAGCTGCATATTCTCTACTCAGCGGTAGCTGAACTTTTGGAATCTTCAGGCTTAACCATTCACCGTGCTTTTGTCGGTAACTATTTCACTTCACTGGATATGATGGGCGCCACCCTGACGGTGATGCGTCTTAACTTCGAGTTAAAAGGACTTCTGGATATGCCAGCAGAATCGCTGGCGCTAACCCTCAGGGAAGAGACATAGAATGCAAAGTCTTACTAATAATTTTGGCGTGGAATGCATGCACGCCATGAGCGAAATTATCATCAGGAATACATCTTATCTTAGTGAAATTGACGGTGCGATTGGCGATGGCGACCACGGCATCAACATGGCGAAAGGTTTTACTCTTTGCCAGACAGCCTTATCAGACCTGCAGGCTGATGCACCACTGGAAAAAACTTTCGCTTTACTGGCGAGTGTATTGATGGGCTCGATTGGCGGATCTATGGGCCCACTGTATGGCAGTCTGTTCTTTGGGATGGCGGCAGCGATCAAAGACCGGCAACAAATAACAAAAGAAGATTTTGCACAGATGCTCAGTGAAGGACTGAAATCGATCCGGGCAATCAGTCAGGCGCAACCGGGTGACAAAACCATGATGGACGTTCTGGTACCGGCCACAAAGAGCTTCGCTGGCAGCATACAGTCAGGAAAAACTTTTGCTGATGCCCTTGAGAAAATGACTGCCGATGCAGAAGCAGGCCGGGACTCAACCCGTGATCTTCAGGCCCGGGTTGGCAGGGCCAGCCGGCTGGGTCAGCGTTCGGTGGGAGTATTGGATGCCGGTGCTGTTTCCTGCTGCATGCTCTTAACAAGCCTGGCTGAAACCTGTCAAAGCCATTTGCGTGAAAACACCTGATAGCCCGACTGCTTAACCTTCCGGTTCCTGAGCAGTTGCATCATCAAGTTTCAAAACAGTCTGGGCATTGGTCGTTGTCGTACACAAAGTATTTATAACACCGGAGCGCAACGCCCCGAGTATCGCAGCCCCCTTGGTATTCTCACTGGCCACGGCTAATACATCCGGAATCCGTGCAAGGTCAGGTCTGCTCAGGCCTATAACCCGCCCATGCAGCTCAAATGCGGCCGGATTACCCTGTATGTCCAGAAAGTCATAGCCCATCATGTCGCCTACGGTGCCAGACAGCCGCGCTGCGGTAATTTCCTGTGGAGAAAACCATCCCATCCGGACAAGATTGCTGTCTTCACTCATGTCGCCAATACCGATCAGGGCAATGTCAGCCCGGCACGCAGTATCCAGGGTTTGTTTAACCGTATCATTGAGCAGCAGGGCTTCGCGTAAATCATTACTGGCGACCAGCGCAGGCGCATAAAGCGTTTCAGACTGACCACCGAACTTTGCCGCCAGCCGTCGGCTAATATGATCAGGGTTCATATGCTGCCCGGCCCGAACTGAACCGCCAATCGCAGAAATAAACAATGCATTTCTGGGTTCAGCGTTCACGGCACCCTCTGCAATGCTACCAACATTACGGCCCATCCCTACAGCCACTATCATCCGGTCCTTAACCGTTTTCGCCAGATAGGCGCCTGCCAGGTCTGCTACCAGCATTCGCTGCATGTCAGGATCGGAATGATCGACGGCTATCATCGCCCGGTCAATGCCGAAGCGCCGTTTCAATTCCTGCTCAAGCTGCTCATGTCTCGCCGGATGATTACGCACCTGAATTTCGACAATGCCCTCATCAATGGCTTTTTTCAGCAAACGGCCAACTTTTACCCGGGAAAGCTGTAAGGTATTGGCGATCTGTTCCTGGGTCTGATTTTCCAGATAATACAGAACAGCAATTTCAGTAATGAGCCCGGTATCACCGGTAACAGATTGTTTAGCCACGTCATTCCTCTTCGCAGAGTGTCAGCCCGGTTTGCCTGTTTTTACAGTGCCTTGCAGCACCTCCTGCAACCCATACTAGCAAGCTTGTGCAGATTTTTTCCAGCAACCTGACACCTTAAAAATACCTGTAAGATCCGGTCCGGGTTTCCGGAAAAGAGAAGAATGACAGGCAATCAGGTCAGTACCGAACGGGGGCCCGGTATAGCATTCGGTGGCGGTGCCAGCGCACTCAGTCGCCGCTCATGGGTTTCCTGTGCCAGCGCCGATACTGCCACAAACAGATCACTGTCATCGTCAAAGCCCCAGGCATGCATCTGTACCAGCATCTGGTTTACCACGGTGTCATATTCAAAATGCACATCCCCCAGGCCACCCATGCCGTTTTTGCCATAATTGATCCGTTCCAGAATCCAGCGTTTCTTGCGCTCTGCTTCGGTTTGCAGCCGCTGAGTATTCTCAGTGCCCGGCTTCCAGGTTCGCAGGGTTTTTGCCACCCGGCCCTGATACTGCATTTCATGGGCCAGCGACTGCTGTTCGTTCATCTGTTCAACACTGGTGGGTGCAGCCTTTAACTGACGCTTCTGCTCCCGGCTCATAAACTTGTTTTCTGTATCTTCGTAATCTTCCACGTCTGCAATGGCTTTCAGGCGGGTCAGGTTACCTTCAAGAATCAGTTTATAATCCTGCCGGTACCAGGCTTTGCGGCGGGCTATAATACTTTCGGCAACCAGTGAAACGGTATGTGCAGGCGCACCGGGCATCGCACCTTTTCCGAATGACATGACGGCCGTATTCGGCCCACTCGGTGCATAATTCACGGTTTCAGACTTATAACACTGGATACACCGCGCATGGGTCAGCTCATGCACAAAGCTGGGCAGATCATCTTTAAAGGTCACATGTGCCCCCACCAGTTGATGACCGCTGTCTTCTGAATAGCCCGTATACCCTTCTGCTGAATATACCGGCACCGTATTCGGGTTATTGGCTGCGGTAAACGTTACCGAATATGCGCTGCTGTTCGCCATCCCGTACAGCTCATCCATTACACGGTACAGAGCACTGCGAAGAGGTGCAGCCTGTTTGATCCGGTCCATTCTCTGAAGCAATGCCTGGGCAGTCATACTATCTCCGTAATAATCGGCCGGTGCGGCCAGGGTAAACTGTTGAAAGTCCGGCATTTTAAGGCTGCACAACGTAAATTCATACAGCTGTATTAATTTTATCTGCCTGCGACAGATCAAAGACTCCGTATCAGCTGCCCTGCACCGATATATTTATCATGCGCAGTGCAATACAATATGCGTCGCCTGACGAACGGGCATTTTGGTGATTTTTCCGGAGATTCATAGCTGTATGCTGGACAACATTCGTATCGTACTGATCAACACTTTTCACCCGGGCAATATCGGGGCCGCCGCCCGTGCCATGAAAAACATGGGCCTCAGCCAGTTGTATCTGGTGGAACCGCGCATCTATCCAAGTGAAGAAGCAGATTCCCGTGCTGCAGGTGCCAAAGACGTGCTTGATCAGGCCACCGTCGTCGATACCCTCGAAGAAGCCATTGCAGACTGCCAACTGGTTATCGGCACCAGTGCCCGCAACCGTTCATTTGATCTGCCAATTTTTGATGCCCGCACCTGCGGCGAAAAAGTTGTGACTGAAGCAGCCAGCGGAAAAGTTGCCATCATCTTCGGCCGGGAAACCATGGGCCTGCACAACCACGAACTGGAACAGTGTAACTATCACGTTTATATTCCGGCCAACCCTGATTACCCGGTACTGAACGTTTCTGCCGCGATTCAGCTGGTATGCTATGAAATCTGGCAAGCCAGCCTGCAGGACAATAAAGAAGAAGCCCCGGCAGAATATCCGCTGCATAAAGAAATGCAGCTGTTTTACGAACACCTGGAATCAGCACTGCGCAAAACCCGCTTTATCATTCCCCAGCATGAAGGCAAGGTGATGAAAAAGCTGATCCGCTACTTTAACCGCAGCCGTCCGGAACAGATTGAACTGAACATGCTGCGCGGTATTTTACGTTCGGTGGATGAAACCGCCGCCCGTGCTGAACAGACTAGCCCGGCTGACAGCAGCCAGGACAACGGAGCAAAGTCATGAGCCAGTCCCCTTTTGGTGATATTTCGATCGAAACCTTTCTTGCCGAATACTGGCAAAAGAAACCGCTGCTGGTACGCGGGGCATACAAAGATTTTATTCAGCCGGTAGATGCTGACGAACTGGCAGGCCTTGCCTGTGAAGAAGACGTAGAAGCCCGCCTTGTCATAACCGCTCCGGATAACGACACATGGGAACTGAAACACGGCCCCTTTAATGAAGACACCTTTGCTGAACTGCCGGACAGCCACTGGACTCTGCTGGTACAAGCAGTCGACAACTGGGTACCGGATGCCTGCGATCTGGTAGAACAGTTTCGCTTTATCCCTAACTGGCGCTATGACGACCTGATGGTCAGCTTTGCCAGCGAAGGCGGTGGTGTCGGTCCACACTATGATAACTATGACGTATTCCTGATCCAGACTCAGGGTGAACGCCGCTGGGAGATTGGCGGACATTTCGATCAGCATTCGCCCCGCCGGGATGATACCCCGGTAATGATCATTCCTGACTGGCATCCGGAACAGACCTGGGTACTGGAACCCGGCGACATGCTCTACGTACCGCCACAGGTTGGCCATAACGGCGTAGCGGTAACGGATGACTGCATGACTTACTCCGTAGGTTTCAGGGCGCCGTCGCAGGCAGAAATCCTGCGTGGCTTTACTGACTATGTCGGTGAGCAGCTGACATCAGAATCCCGCTATGCGGATCCTGAACTCACCGTACAGGAACATCCCGGTGAAATTACCCCGCAAGCTCTGGAAAAAGTACGCAACATCTTTAACGCATTCCTGAATGATGAACAGAAACTGGCCACCTGGTTCGGTGAATACGTCACCGATCCTAAATACCCGGAACTGGATCAGAGCCCGGAAGATAAAATCAACAGCCAGCAACTGGCAGACGCGCTCTCTCAGAGCGAACTGGCATTTGTACGGAACGAAGGCAGCCGGGTATCTTTCACTGAGCAGACCAGCGGTGATGTACTGCTGTTTGTTGATGGTCAGTCATACCCTTGCAAAGGTGGCAGTATCCAGCTGGCTAAACTGCTGTGCCAGACCCCTAACCTGATCATCAACCAGGGAGAATGGTCAGGTGACGCGCTTGAGTTGCTGGTCAGCCTGTACAACCGGGGCTGTATTTATCTGGCGGAATAGCCTTTGTAGTTTTGAATTTTTCGATACACCCGATGTTAAAGCCTGCCTTTGTGCAGGCTTTTTTGTTTGCGCTGCACAGTTGTCAACAATCAGTGTTTCAAAGCGCTCAAAACCCCGAAAAACCACTAAGATTGTCGACAATTTCATTAATAGAAATACCAGTAAATACAGCATAATGGATTTTTAGGCATTAAATAGACTAAAAACTGTCTATTTGTGCTTCAAAACCTGATTTTGATTCAGATCACATTTTTATTTCTGTCGACAGTTATTGCCAAATTTCAAAAATGTAGTAAGAAATTGCTTATAAAATTTTGGAATTAAAAACTAGCTTAATATTCTTGTAATAACAGATAAAAACAGGCTGTTTTGTATTACACCAAAGTCGCTGATCACAAAACAACCAGCACTGAAGCCCTTATTAAACGTGCTTTTATGCCGTCAGGCAGAGGAAAATCCTCTGTAGTTTTTTTACCAACCTTTGTAAATCACTGTTTGTAGTATATTTACAGCTATATTGCTCTGCACAAAAACCCTTTGACCAGGCCTGCTCTCCTCCCCCATAGTGGCGACCTGAATCGAGTGCTAGTCAACGTTTCACCGGTGTTACATGAGAGGCTGTAACATCGGTGGAACGGGGACTTATTCAAACTTTAGCGATAAAAATAGAAGGTTTGGTCATGTCTACATATCAAGAAAACATTAAAGCAGTTGCTGCTGCAAAAGAAGTAGCGGGTAGCCCATGGGATGCTATCAACCCGGAATCAGCAGCGCGTATGCGTGCACAGAACAAATTTAAGACTGGCCTGGACGTTGCTAAATATACTGCGGCTATCATGCGTCGCGACATGGCTGAATTCGACAAAGACAAGACCAAGTACACTCAGTCTCTGGGCTGCTGGCACGGTTTCGTAGGTCAGCAGAAGCTGATCTCTATCAAGAAGCACTTCGGTACGACTGAACGTCGTTACCTGTACCTGTCTGGCTGGATGGTTGCTGCACTGCGTTCTGAGTTCGGTCCTCTGCCGGATCAGTCTATGCACGAGAAAACTTCTGTAGCAAGCCTGGTTAAAGAACTGTACACCTTCCTGCGTCAGGCTGATGCACGTGAACTGGGTGGTCTGTTCCGTGAACTGGACAAGGCACGTGAAGCTGGCGATGCTGCTAAAGAAGCTGAAGTTCAGGCGGCGATCGACAACCACGAAACTCACGTTGTACCAATCGTTGCAGACATCGATGCCGGTTTCGGTAACGCTGAAGCAACTTACCTGATGGCTAAGCAGATGATCGAAGCTGGCGCTTGCTGCCTGCAGATCGAAAACCAGGTTGCTGATGAGAAGCAATGTGGCCACCAGGACGGTAAAGTTACTGTTCCTCACGCTGACTTCCACAACAAGCTGCGTGCACTGCGTTACGCTTTCCTTGAACTGGGTGTTGATGACGGTCTGATCGTTGCACGTACCGACTCTGAAGGTGCTGGCCTGACCAAAGAAATCGCGGTTGTTAAAGAGCCGGGCGACCAGGGTGACGTATACAACTCTTACCTGGACGTTGAAGAAATCGACGTTGCAGACATGAAGCAAGGTGATGTTGTCTTCAACCGTGACGGCAAGCTGGTTCGTCCTAAGCGTCTGCCTTCCGGTCTGTACCAGTTCCGTCAGGGCACTGGCCACGAACGTTGCGTATTCGACTGTATCGAAGCACTGAATGCCGGCGCTGACCTGCTGTGGATCGAAACTGCAGTACCGACTGTCCACGAAATCAAGGGCATGATGGATGACGTACGTAAAGTACACCCGGATGCGAAGCTGGTTTACAACAACTCTCCTTCTTTCAACTGGACGCTGAACTTCCGTCAGCAAGCATACGACGCGATGGTTGAAGCCGGTGAAGACGTATCTGCATACGACCGTGCTAACCTGATGTCTGCGGAATACGACGATTCTGAGCTGTCTGCTACTGCAGATGCCCGCATCAAGACCTTCCAGGCGGATACTGCCCGTGAAGCGAACGTATTCCACCACCTGATCACTCTGCCGACTTACCACACGACTGCACTGTCTGTTGATAACCTGGCGAAAGAGTACTTCGGTGAGCAAGGCATGCTGGGCTACGTTGCTGGCGTACAGCGTAAAGAGATCCGTCAGGGTATCGCATGCGTTAAGCACCAGAACATGGCCGGTTCCGACATGGGCGACGATCACAAAGAATACTACGCTGGTGAGAACGCTCTGAAAGCCGGTGGCGCTAAGAACACTTCTAACCAGTTCGGTTAAGATCTGTTCAGCCAGCCCTTAGCGTTATAAGGGCAAGGTCCATCTTCGGATGAACAGGCGGCACCCTTCCCCGGGGTGCCGCCTTTTTTTCGGCCGGTTAACCAATAGCGCAAAGAAACAGACAGCTTTTTACGGTAAAATTCCAGGCTGCTATTTATTGCAAACTGATTAAGTGATTTTGAATATGACTGATACACCAGCCTTCCTTAAAGATGCACAGGACTTGTTAACCGCACAGGGATTTACCGCCAGCAACATCTGGTATCACGGCACATCATCGGCTCTGGTTGATTCAATCAAACAGCAGGGGCTGAAACGGTCCGGTGACAAAGCACTCAAAGCCGCCGCTAAACAAACCATGGCCACTATCGGTAACAGCTATGCAGAATCGGTTGAGCCGGTATTTTTAACCCAGAGCAAAGAACTGGCTTTCTACTGGGCGCAGCAAACCGTCAGAAACCGCAGCGTCCGCATTGAAGGTGATGAACAGCCGGTTGTTTTCAGCGTCACCCTCAACGATGAGCAGAATGCTAAAGTCCGCCCTGATGTTGGCGCTGCCAGTCTGCTGATGCTTGAAGAGGGTGAAAATTTCATGGCATTCCTGGCCGCCGTGTATGAAGCCAATAACGTCAGCGCACCGGAAATTGATCTGATGAGTGCCGACCGCCTGGAATACCTCAATAAACTGGGTATGGGCTATTACGATGCCGATATCGACCCGGCCAGCGTCGCACTTATCACCGGATAACGTGCCACTGGTATCACAGTATTCAGGGTGATCCGGGTAGGCGGAACACCCTGAACAAGGGCAGATTGTATCTGCCCTTTTTTATGTCAGCTGCCTGCAAATCTTTGCACACCTGCCCCGTTTCCCCATTTACCCATTCCGGTGAAAATACTCTGTAAATCGCTGATCTTATTAAATATTTCCTTCTATACTCAAATGAGTATATATCAATGAGGGAATATTCTATGAAACACATATATGCAGTGCTGTCGGTGCTTCTGTCCGTTGTGCTTCTGTCGGGTTGCCAGGGCAATGCCGTTAAAGGCTCTGGCTTCCTGGGTAACTATAACGGCTTTGAAGACCGCAGCTGGAGCGACGGTGCCAAAGTTTACCTTCCCCCTGGGAGCGAACTCAGTCATCTCAGCAAGTACGACAAAATCATGCTTCTGCCGATTGAAGTCTGGTATTCACAAAACGCTGAATACAAAGGCATTAACCCTCAGGAACTTGCCTATATAACCGCCCGTCTGGAAGAAAAGTTCAGAGCAGAGTTTGAGCCTCAGTACCCGATTGTTGATGTCGCTGCAGAAAATGTACTGGTCGTGCGCATGGCACTGACAGGCCTGCAGAAAAAATCTCCCGAGCGTGGCGCACTGGGTTATATTCCCATTGCCCTGCTGATCAGCGCAGGTCAGAACCTGGCCAACAGCATTCAGGATCAGGAAGAAATCTTTTATGAAGCCAGTCTGGAAGCTGAAGGTTACGACGCCGTCACCGGGGACCGCCTGATAGCCATGGTCGACCGGCGCAGCAGCGATGAAACCACGGTCAGCACCGGCACATCAGATATTAAATCACTGGACGAAACCCTCGACTATTGGGTGAAACGCTTCCGTAAAAACTGGGATCTGGCCCATCAATAACAGCCATATTCAGCAAGGAGAGTGATATGTTTCTGGACTATGCGGCTTTATTTCTGATCTTTTTCGTCGGCATTTTTGTGTTTTATGCGGTGATTGTGATTCATGACATCCCCTACGAAATCGCCGTTCACCGCAACCATCCCCATCAGGATGCCATTCACGTGGCAGGCTGGGTGAGTCTGTTCACGCTGCACATTTTATGGCCCTTTCTCTGGATCTGGTCGACCCTCTACCGGGAAGACCGTGGCTGGGGCTTTAAACACAGTCAGCATCAGGAACAGACAGCGGAACATGCTGATCTGGCCAGCATTCAGCAGCAATTGACAGAGCTTCAGGAACAGCTCAGTCACCTTAAAGACCAACAGGAGCGCTGAATATGGATCTGCTGATTATCCTCATCTATGCGGGATTCTGTGTGCTTGTTTTCAAGCTGTTTAAAATCCCTCTGAATAAGTGGAGCGTACCCACCGCCATACTCGGGGGTATTGCTTTGCTGGGCACGATGATTCTGCTGATGAATTTTAATCACCCCTACGCAAAATTCAGTAAGGAAGTGTACGCCGTCGTGCCTATCGTTGCGCCGGTTAAAGGCATTGTTCAGTCCGTTGAGGTAGCGCCTAACACCGCGGTAAAAAAAGACGATATTCTGTTTACCATCGACCCGAAACCTTACCGGCTTAAAGTCAGTGAGCTTGAAGCGTCGTTAGTAGAAGCACAGCAGGACGCCCGCCAGCTGGGTGCCCAGATGGACTTTGCCAAAGCCAAGGTGGAGCAGGCACTGGCAGAACGGGACCGTACCCGCACTGCCTATAACCGCTACCGCAAAGGCAGTAAAAACAATGCCGCTGCCTTCGCCCGGCAAACCGTGGATGACAGCCGTCAGATGTACCTTGCCGCACAGGCCAGTGCCGATGCCGCCGAAGCAGACCTGCAACGGGTAACGCTGGCATTTGAATCAAATATAAACGGTGTGAACACGGCCGTTATTGAACTGGAGAACAAGCTTGAAGCAGCCCGCTATGATCTGGAACGTACGGTTGTCAGAGCGCCTTCTGACGGCATGGCCACCCAGATTGCACTGAAACCCGGTATCATGGCGGTTCCCCTGCCCCTCAGCCCTGCCATGGTCTTTATTCCTGATCAGGAAAGGGTCTTTGCCGGCAGCTTCTGGCAAAACTCTCTGAGCATGATGAAGCCGGGATTTGAAACAGAAATGATCCTCGACGCCGTGCCCGGACATGTATTTAAAGGAGAGGTGATCAGCGTCTTGCCGGCAATGAGCGAAGGTCAGTATCAGGCATCCGGCCAGTTGTTGTCGGCGAACCAGATCAGCCGTCACGGCCGGGCAATTGCACTGATGAGCGTCAGTGATGAAGATCTGAAAAATTACAATCTGCCCCTTGGCGTACAGGGAAAAATGGTGATCTATTCCGATCAGTTCACCCATGTTGCAGTCATGCGCAAAGTACTGCTGCGCATGCTTGGCTGGTTGAACTACGTCTTCCCGGTTAAATAATCCCTTCAACCGTCCATAAAAAAACGGCGCGCAGAACTCCCTGTTCTGTGCGCCGCCGGTTGCTTCCCTTCCTACGTCCCCGTGCGATCCCCGCCTCCCTGCCTGTTGCAGCGGAACTCTCTCCACGACGTATGCGCTGTATATTACCGGTTTTAACCCGCGGGAACAGTGTGATAATTTTCACATTGTTAGCAGGAAAGAAATGTGCACGGGATTGCACAGAACTGCCTCACAGCAATTCAAGAATCCGGTGAAGCCCGACAATGTACGCCAGCTCAGAGACATTCTTAACGCCCAGCTTACGAAACAGTACCGTGCGAACATTGCCTGCATAACTGGGGCTGATACCCGCCGCAGCCTCGATAGACTTAAGCGGCAGACCGCTAGCCAGAAACCGCAACACCGTGCGTTCTGTGTCGTTCAGTTGTTGTAACAGCGGGAGGTACAACTGTGTCTGAAACTCAGGATTGGCATACATCCGGTCATGAAACAGCCGGAGGATGGTTTTAAGCATCGCCAGCCGCTCATCAAGTAACCGGCCGAATGCTTCGCTGTTGTCTTCACTGACCACACTGCAGCCCGCCAGATGGTGATCATTTTTCAGCAGCGGCACCGATAACCCCTGTGCCATGCCGTAATCGTAACGGGCTACGTCAATGACTTCCTGCTCATCGGAAACCAGCCGCCCTGCCGCCGCTTCCTGCCACCAGTTCACCGTCTGCAGGTCATCATCCATAATGCGCTTAATGGTGAAGTCCTGACTGGCAAAATCCGCTTCCTGATAATGTGTCAGGAAAGCCTCACTGAAGCCTTCGGAGCGGAAAAACAGTGGGCCACGAGCCTCAAGGGGTGCTACTCCGGTGGCGATAGACGTATAGACCAGCCCGGAAAAGCCCAGCGCCTCACTGGTCCTGGCCAGCAGATCGAAACAGCCCTGAACATCGCAGGCAGCCTCAAGCCCGAGGACAAAATCCGCCAGCAAAAGCCTTAAATGAGGGGAAGCTCCGGTGTTATCCATGACTGACTGACCAGAAGGTTCTCATAACACCGGTAACACTTCGGCCAGCTTCAGCGGCAGAAACTCAGTTCAGATACGGCGGCCGTAATTACCGGCATTCCACTGAACTGAGGTGCGTGTTTAATCAGCAGATCGGCAATATCAAGACACATTGCCTGGGCTTCAGCCCGGGCGGCGTCATCTTCGATTTGTTCTACATCCGCCACATGAGCAACCCCCAGCGTGCGCCGGGTCATCTCCACACCGGCAAATCCCAGGCTGTCTGTCAGCAATTCTGCCAGCCAGGCATCCACAACGGCGGCACCCTGCAAACAGGGGTCCTGAGTATGATCAGCCGCCAGACTGCGGAAGCTATCCGCCAGGCTTTGCCAGAGGATATTCAGATCAGTGAGCAGGGTTTGCTGATAAGCATGACGTTCCGCAGGATCACCGCCGGCACGGGCCTGCCCCGCCAGATTCAGCAGATAGTTTGCCAGCAGCACCCCCAGATCAAAGCCTGCCGGGCCCACAAAGGCGAATTCCGGATCGATGATTTTTACTTTGTTTTCCGCGGACGGGTCCACAAACACCGAGCCGGTATGTAAATCACCGTGAAGCAGCACCTGCGCCTGATTCTGGAACTTCATTTTCAGCCGGGCGACGGCCTGCTTCAGTTCATCATCCTGCCACCACTGAGCGGCGCGGGCTGCCAGCGGCGGGTTGACGTTATTGCGTTCGTGGTCGCAGAACGGATCCCAGAAATACACTTCTTCGCTGATCTGACATAAATCCGGGTTAATGAATGCCTGCACCATGGCTTTCTTGGCACTGCTGCTCAGATAAAAGTCTGATGAGTAAAACAGGTTACGGGCTAACAGCTCACCCAGTTCCCGGGCCACTCCCGGCAGCGGTCGGCGTTCGGTGAGAGCTTCACGCATGTTCTGATAATGACCGATATCCGCCATGATGATCGCACAGCTGGCCGCATCATAGTGATACACCTCAGGCACGCTTCCCGGTGAGAACGCCTCACTCTGTTTCAGTGCTTTGGCTTCGATGCGGATCCGGTCCTGAGATAACGGCCAGGCTTCGCCGATAACCCGGATGTATGGCAACGCCTGTTTAACAATCAGGCTGTTACTGCCGTCATCCACCCGGTAGACAAAATTGATATTACCGTCACCAATCTCCGTCACCGTCAGATCAGGGCTATTGTTAAACACAGCGGTGTGGGTCTGTACAAAATTTATGACGTCCTGATCAGTGGAAAACTGCTTAAAACTCATACTTATATGTCCGTTATCCCAAAAAAGTTACTGCATTGTTACAAATCAGTCTGAGAGATGGAACCGCTGTGCGATAGATTCTGGCGCTAAGCTTATACGCACGGATAAAAGGCCATATACCTGATCTGATAACTGACACTGTAAGCCAGATCCCGTATCGCAGACGCTCCCGTGGAGTCATTAACTATAGCCTCTGAATCATTACAGAAGCACTGGAGTCCTTAGCCTGTTGTTTATTCATTGCGGAAAGCGTCAGGATACTTAAAAGCAACAAACCGAATCTCAAAAGGTGAAAGCAGCCAGCAGAATATCTGTGCTAACCAGGATTAAAAAGTTAAAGTACAGAGCCTTAAAACTGCACCGGTTGCCCAACTCAGCAACAGAGAACACAGATGCCTGAAGCCACTTCTTCCAGCCACGTAATCACCGATGATTTCATCGCACCGGCATGTGATGAACCTATCGAAATCCTATATCAGGATGATGCAATTCTGCTGATCAGCAAACCCAGCGGGCTGCTCAGCCTGTCCGGCAAAAATCCTCTAAACCGTGATTCAGTGCATTACCGGTTAGTACATGGACAGGCAGGCATAACCCCCCCGTTTCCGGAAGCCAAACTGCCACACCGGTTAGACTTCGGTACCTCAGGCATCATGATCGTTGGGCTGAATGCTGCATCATCAAAGCATCTCAACCGGCAGTTTCAGGCCGGCAGTGTTAAAAAGCATTATGTCGCCATGCTCGAAGGCAGTGTTGCAGCCGATCAGGGTAATATACAGGCTGCCATCGCTAAGGATAAAACCCTGTTCCCGCGGGTGAAAATATGCCAGAGCACAGGTAAGGCGGCCGTGAGTGAATATACAGTTTTAGAACGGCTGGCGGCCCCTGCGCGCACCTTAGTACGCTATACCCCTCTGACGGGACGTACTCACCAGTTGCGCATTCACAGCCATAATATTGGCCACCCTATTCTTGGCTGTGATTTATATAAAAGTGAAACCAGTGAGCACATGGCAAAACGTCTGCTGTTACACGCCAGTGACTTGTTTGTTGAACATCCGGTAAGCGGTGAACAGCTTCACGGTCAGTGTCCCTGCCCGTTTTAGCGTTTCAGTTAATGTCAGGAAGATCCTTAAACAAGGCGTTCGCTGCCGCTCACCACTGATGCAAGGGCGTGATATCTCTGGCCCAGGTATGCCCTGAAGTCTCATTCATTGCACTGAGAGACTGGCGTACAAAATCAATAAAAACCGCTACTTTAGCGGGCAGGAAACGCCGTTTCGGATACAGCATACATACACTGAATCCTTCAGCTTCGGTCGCCGGGAACAAAGTGACCAGCCTGCCTTCCTCCAGCGCTTTTCTCAGCACAAAATGCGGGGCTTGCATCAGCCCCAGACCTGCAGCAGACAAATCCACCAGCGCCTTACCGTCGTCCACCACATAATCGCTGCAGCTTTCCAGTGCCGGCGGCACCCTGTCACCGTTGCCCAGCAACATGGGCATCAGTTTTCCGGTCTGCTTAAACTTAAAGCGTATCCAGCGATGTTCCGCCAGCTGATCCATCCCGGATACCGGGTTTGCTTTCAGGTAATCCGGCGCTGCCACGATGAGAAAATCCATCGGGCTGAGCTTCTGCATCACCAGCCGGCTGTCGGCAACGGTGCCGCTGCGAATTGAAATATCAATGCCCTGTTCAATGATATCGACGTATTCATCGGAAAACGTCACATGCAGTTTTATATCCGGATACTGGCGACAGAACGCCGGTAACAGCGGAAGAATGTTGCTGCGGCCATATGACACGGGCAAATTCAGCCGGAGGGTACCGGACGGCGTCTCGTTATCACTGATTAGCCGGTTCTCACAGGTGTCCAGTTCTGCCAGTACCCGCCTGACCGTTTCCAGATACGTTCTGCCTGCTTCAGTAATCTGCAGTTTACGGGTTGAGCGGTAAAACAACTGATACTCAAGGGTTTCCTCAAGCCGGGTAATCGACTTGCTGATCGTCGAGGGATCAGTGCCCAGCGCATTGGCAGCAGCGCCGAATGAACCATGATCATGGGCGGCGAGAAACATTTTCAGCGAATTGAATTTATCCATTAGTGAAGATTATTCATTAATTAAATGCCAAACAAGATATTTTTCCACGCAAGAGTAATTCATACACTGTTTGCAATTCAATAACTGACTAACAGTGAGTACAACAATGAGTACCCGTCTGAACATACAGCAACAGGCCCCTGACGCTTTCAAAGCAATGCTTGATCTTGAGGCCGCGGTCGCACAATGCAACATTCCCAACGGCCTGCGGGCTCTGATCAAAATGCGGGCATCGGTGATAAACAACTGTCGCTACTGTCTGGAGATGCATACACCATGGGCACAGGAACAGGGCTTCAGCGAAGCAAAGATCACCGCCATTCAGTCCTGGTCTGCCTCATCCCTGTTTAACCCGCAGGAACAGGCTGTGCTGGCACTGACGGATGAAGTCACTCAGATACACCTCAAAGGCCTTAAAACCACCACCTATCTGGATGCACTGGAGCAGCTGGGTGAACCGCTGCTGGCCAGCTGTATTATGCAAATCAGCGTCATCAATGGCTGGAACCGCATCGCAATCGCAACCGGCATGGAACACTGAACAGGAGAATACCCATGAAATCCACATTACGTATGGCATGTTTACTGATTATCAGCTGCCTGAGCGTTAGCCAGCCGGTTTTCGCCGCAGACAAGAAAATCGGCATACTGGTGTTTGACGGTGTCCTGACATCTGATATTACCGCCCCGCTGGAAGTCTTCGGCGTCGCCAGCCGCCAAACCTGGTTCAGCGACTACACGCCGGTGGTAATCGCTGTAAAAGATACCGACAGCATCACCACTGAAGAAGGTCTGACCCTGAATACCGACAGCTGGATCGGTGCTAACCCCGAAGTAGATGTGCTGATTGTGCCCTCCAGCTATGACATGGAGCCCTTGCTGGATGACCCAAAGCTGATCAGTTATATCCGCCACACGGCCCGGTCAGCTGAATGGATGGCCAGTAACTGTTCAGGGTCATTCCTGTTAGGCGAAGCAGGACTGCTTGATGGCAAAAAAGCCACCACCTGGGCGGGCGGCGAAGCCGACCTTCAGGATAGCTACCCAAAGGTGGACGTGCAGTTTGACAGCAATGTGGTGGTCGATGGCCGGGTCATTACCTCAAATGGCAGCCTGGTCAGCTATCAGGCTGCACTGATACTGCTAAGCAAGCTGACCTCCCAGGCCAAGGCTGAAGAAGTGGCTGAAACCATACAGTACAGCCGTTTTTCCGATAAAGTATATTTCTGAGCGACTCACAGAGCGGCTTACCGCCGAACAGGAAACGGACCCTTTCAGCCGGTTAGCTGCTCCCGAACCAGATCAGCCATGGTACTCACCGTACTCTGGCTGATTCCTCCCATCAGAGAGGGATTGTTCAGCGCGTAGATGTAATCCTCCACTACTGAACAGTCAAACTCTTCCCGGGTATCCAGCAGCATGGCCCAGTCTTCCAGGTCATCCTCAGCAAGGGAGCCGGACAGGTAACGGCCCAGCACAGCACTCACATCACTGAGACTGACCTGATACACGGCGGTATCCTGGCTTTCGGCCAGAGCTTTGTCTGCAAGTGCTTCGAAGGCCTGATCCTGCTGTTCACCGTATTCTGCAAGCACCTTGAGTGCTGTCATAAGTTCCACGGGTTACTTCTGATAATCAGCGATCATGGTGACATCTGCTACTGAACGGCTGAAATATTCAGCTTTGATCTGCAGATAATCAGGATGACTGAAGAACGCATCTTTAGTCTCTGTATCAGGAAAGCGGATGGTAAACACCCGGTTGAAAGGCTCCGGTGTTTCACTGATCAGTACCTCTGACACCTTGCAATCGTATCCGAAACTGCCGCCATGGGCGTGTAATACAGGTGTCATCGCCCGCCGGTACACACTGTACATTTCATCGTCGGTGATATTCATCGCCATCAGCATTTCATACATAAGTTCTTCCTTAAATAACAGATTCGCCTTAAGCCTGTAGCCTAACCGGTAAAAGTTAGTCTTGCCGGCGGATCCAACCGGTACAACTAACCCTAGATTATTGCGGTTATTCTACTGAAAAATCGGTGTTTATGTTGTGCCCGAAACAATCAGATTCGCACGATATCAGCCCTTTCTTCCTATCTGCATTGACCGGACTGATAAAGATAAGTAATATTTTGGAAAATTATTCCAAATATTTTCATTTATGAACAAACAACAAAAAGCAACCCTTCGCGAAGCCAAAATACTGTACTCAGCCCGTGAAATTTGTCGGGACTCCGGGATACATAAATTGCGAATGCCGGACCTTGCCCGTCAGTCAGACACATCAACCGGTTCACTGTACCGCCATTATGAGCGCCGCGAAGACGTCATCACCTCGCTTGCCCGTCAGGCGCTCGATTTTCGTATCAGCAAACTTTCAGAATACTGTAGCCGCCTTACTGATCCCGCAGAGCGACTGAATGCCCTGCTCATTCTGGATTTCCTGTTCAATGTTGCCCATCCGGAAGCATTCCACAGCGAGATAACCTGTGACAATCCGGATTGGTGGGATGATGTATCACCTCAACTCAAAGACAGTTATCAGCGTTCAGCAACCACCATTGCTGCCACCGTACAGAAATATGTACGTGAGGCGCTTCCCGACGGCGATGAACAAGGTATTCACCTCATATCAACGGGTATCTGGAGCCTGATAACAGGTATTTCGAACGTTTGGCTGGTTCAGCATCACGGTCGCGAGAACCTGCTCAGCAAAGCCAGTGACTTTTTCACTCCGCACTTACAAGCCTTTATGCAGGGATACTGCCCTGAACTGCAGCTTCACGCGTCTGAGTTAACTACGCTCAGCGAAGCGATTATTACTAACCGGGCGGAATGGCTGTGGCCACACATCCAACCGACCATCTGAGGAGACATACAATGCAATACAAATCTGCAATATTGGGAGGCATTATGCTGACAATGGCATCGATATCTTCGGGCGGCACACCCACCCTTAAAAACAGCCAGATTTATATGGCAACCCTGCATACTCAGCAATATGAGACGATGTTCAACTTCTATGCGGATACCCTGCAGCTTCCGGTTCTCTCTGAAAACGAAGGCTTCGCAGAATTCTCTGTCAATGGATTACGGCTGAGCCTTGCGAGTTATCAGACACTGGACGGCTTTCTCGACAGCCCGGATCTGCAACTGACCCGTCAGGGAACCGGCGTGGGTGTTGGATTTAAACTGAAGAGCCAGAAAGAAGTTGATGAACTGTATCAGCAAATGAAATTACAAAACGTTGAGTTTATTGCCCCGCCAACGGCACAACCCTGGGGTGAATATACAACCTTCTTTCGCGATCCTGACGGGAACATTCACGAAATAGTTGCTGACTTGCCTAACTGAGTTCAAACACCGTCTGCTCTTTATTCACGATAAACCCCAGCGACCGGTAAAACCGGTGGGCGTCGGCCCGCTGGCTGTTACAGCGCACCCTCAGTTTCATATTCTCAGACGCGGCGTAAGTCATTGCCTGATTCACCAACGCTGTGGCGATGCCTAAACGCCTGAAGCGTTTGCTGACCACCAGCCCGGTAATCTCAACAAAGGGCTCGCTGCCGACCCGAAAGGTTTTACCGAACTGGATCCAGCCCGCCGGCTGTTCAAGGTGTTCAAATACCTGCACCTTCTGCGCTTCACTGCTGAGCAGGTATTCCAACTGATGGCTGACCGTCTCAGGTGATGTGGAATAACCAAGATCAGATGTCAGCAAATGGATTGCTCCGGCATCATCAGGGGTTGCATTACGAATCACTGTGAATCTCCCCGCGGGCAAATATATGCAGCCTTTCTGCAGCACTCAGCTCCCGGTACTGCCCGGGTTTCAGATCCCCCAGGCTCAACTGGCCGACCTGTTCCCGGTGCAACCCCACCACTTCGTTGCGCAGATGCCCGAACATTCGCTTAACCTGATGGTAACGCCCTTCGTAAAGGGTCAGACGTGAGGTATGGCTGTCGATGGTTTCCAGTTGCGCCGGTAAGGTCGTTATATCTTCCGTGGCAAAATAAATGCCCCGGGTAAAGACCTCAGCTGTCTCCGGCGCCACCGGGTCTTTGGTTTGTACCCGATAGACTTTGGGGATCTTTTCTTCCGGCTGGGTCACCTTACGGGACCAGCCACCGTCATTGGTCAGCAACATCAGACCAGTGGTTTTCAGATCCAGCCGCCCTGCCAGATGCAGATCGCCCCGGAGCCCCTCCGGTAACAGGTCCAGAACCGTTGGATGCTCATCATGCTCCGTAGAACTGACAACGCCGGCAGGCTTATGCAGCATCAGATAGCGGGCCTGACGCTGTTGTAGCAGTTCATCACCGAGCCTGACGGTAGTAAACGGATCAATCTCCCGGTGCAGATCCCGGCATACTTCTCCGCCAACCTGCACCCGTCCGGCGGCGATTAATTCACGGCAAGCCTGCTTACCGTGCAGGGTGTTACGTTGTATAAAACGGTCAAGACGCATTAACTGACATTCCGGAAAAATATTACTGAGCCTGTTCACTCATCAGAGTGAGAATATTACCACTTGGGTCTTTAAAGTGTGCAAGACTTCCGCCCCAGGGCTGTTTTTCCGGGGGCGAGGTAAATATCACCCCTTTCGCACATAAGTCCGCATAACTGGCCTCGATATCCTCAACCTGGAGGATCACCCCTAAAAAACGCCCTACCAACAGGGCAGCAGATTCATCCGGATGATCTCCCGTGGTGGTCTCTTCATCGCTGTAACCTTCGACGCAGAGTTTGGCAGCCCCGGTCGCATACTCAGCCCAGCTGAATTCAACACTCTTGTATTCTGCTTTTAAGCCCAGTTTATGCTCGTAAAAGTCACAGGCCAGTGGCCAGTCATCAACAAAGACTCTTATGCCATAAAGATTAACTGATCGCTCATTACTGTTGCCCATCACCGCCTCCTTTTGAGCTTAATAGCGTCTTTCTATGCCAGTCATTAATTTAGCTTATCAGTTTTTGATTGACACAGATCAACTAAAATTTATAATTTTCAGAAATTACTGAAAATTCAGAAAAGACAAAAGCCAATGAAATTATCGCCACTCAGCCAGTCACTGGTTCTTCACTTCGGTGAAATGGGTTCCCGCTGGGGCCTTAACCGCACACTGGGTCAGATGTATGCCGTTATCGTATTAACCGAAGCGCCGCTCAACGCCGACCAGATCAGTGAAGCCCTGCAGATCAGCCGCTCCAATGTCAGCATGGGGCTGAAAGAACTTAAATCCTGGAACCTCATTAAGCTGCAGCACATTCCCGGCGATCGTAAGGAATATTTCACCGCCCCGGAAGATGTCTGGGACATTGCCAAAACCCTTCTGGTTGAGCGTCGTAAGCGCGAGCTCGATCCTACCCTGACTTCATTACGCGATGCCCTGCTGCAGGAGCCGTCTTCCTCTGAAGACGAATATGCCCAGCAACGGATTCGTGAAATGCATGACCTCATGGAAATGATTTCCAGCTGGTCGGGCGAACTGGAAAACATGTCTTCCGGCAAGCTGGCCACCCTGCTGACCCTGGGCTCCGGGTTAAGCAAGATCCTTGAGGCCAAAGACCGACTCCTAAATAAATAACGTCTGAGAAGATTCGGGGTATTGCCCCGGTCCCGGACATCGAGGTGTTCTATGCTAGAGTTAGCCACTGACCCCGGGGTCAGCAGCCTGATGCTGTCGCGCATTCAGTTTGCCGCCAACATCAGTTTTCACATTCTATTCCCAACCATCAACATTGCCCTGTGCTGGATGCTCCTGTTCTTCAAGGTGCGCTACGCCACCACCGGTGATGATAACTGGTTACGGGTTTACCGTTTCTGGGTGCGGATTTTTGCCCTTACTTTCGCGCTGGGTGTCGTGACCGGCGTGACCATGTCTTTTCAGTTCGGCACCAACTGGCCCGGTTTCATGGAGACCGTCGGCAACATCGCCGGTCCGCTGTTAGGCTATGAGGTTCTGACGGCCTTCTTCCTGGAAGCCACCTTCCTGCCCATCATGCTGTTTGGTATCGAACGGGTATCTGACCGTACCCACACCATTGCAACTGCTCTGGTGACACTGGGCACCAGTACCTCGGCATTCTGGATTCTGTCACTGGATTCATGGATGCAGACCCCGGCAGGATTTGAGATGCGCGACGGCGTTGCCTATGTGACCGACTGGTGGGAAGTCATTTTCAATCCATCGATGCCATACCGCCTCACCCACATGTTGCTGGCATCCGGCCTGACGGCAGCCTTCTTTGTTGCCGGTATTTCTGCCTACCGGATTTACAAGGGTGACCCGAAACATTCGGCAAAACTGGCGCTTAAATTTGCCATTATTACCGCGGCTATTCTGGCACCGTTGCAGATCATTGTGGGTGACTTCCACGGTCTGAATACGCTGAAGTATCAGCCGGCCAAAGTCGCTGCAATGGAAGGCATCTGGGAGACCGAAAAAGGCGCCCCCCTGCTGCTGTTTGCCATTCCGGACGAAGAAACCCGCTCCAATAAATATGAGATCGCCATCCCTAATCTGGCCAGTATCATTCTGACCCATGAAATGGACGGTGAACTGCAGGGCGTTAACGACTTCCCGGATGCTGCACCGCCTGTCGCCCCGATTTTCTTCAGCTTCAGAGTCATGGTAGGCACCGGTGTACTGATGCTGCTGACCGCCGGATTCGGCTGCTGGTATTTTGTCCGCAAAAATCAGTATCCACCCTGGCTGCTCAAAGCCACCATCGCCATGACTTTTTCCGGCTGGGTGGCAACACTGGCAGGCTGGTATGTCACTGAAATTGGCCGCCAGCCCTTCCTGGTTAGCGGCGTACTGCGTACCGCCGATGCCGCCACGCAGATACCGTCCGGCAATATCGCGCTGTCACTGGCCATGTATCTGTCTATCTATTTCCTGTTACTGGTTGCCTACATCAGTACTCTGTTCGTTATGGCGAACCGGGCAATCCGTCTGGAGGTGAATAACCTGCATGTATCTGATATGCAAACCGACCCGGCAGCAGTAAACGGTGGTATCTCTGAAAAGCAATTTAATCTGGAGAAGCAGGCATGATCTTTCCTGAATATGACTGGCTCCCGCTGGCCTTCGTGTCTCTCATGGGGCTGGCATTCCTGATTTACGCCATACTCGACGGCTACGATCTGGGGGTGGGTGTACTGCTGCCACGGGATAATCAGGCCCAGCGCGACAGTATGATCTACTCCATCGGCCCTTTCTGGGACGCCAACGAAACCTGGCTGGTAATGGCAATCGGTCTGTTGCTGATTGCCTTCCCCAGCGCGCACTCTTATATCCTGCAGGGTCTGTATCTGCCGACAGCTATTATGCTGGCCGGTCTGATACTGCGCGGCGTGGCGTTTGACTTCCGCACCAAGGCCCCCAGCCGGTTCAAACAGAAATGGGATCTGGCATTCAAGCTGGGCTCATTACTGGCCACTCTGACCCAGGGCTACATGCTGGGCCGTTATGTGACCGGTTTTGAAGAAACAAACGCCGCTCTGGCATTTGCCCTGCTGTCAGCGGTCTGTGTGACCGCCGGTTACTGTTTCATCGGCTCTGCCTGGCTGGTAATGAAAACCGAAGGAGAGCTGCAAATCCGTGCCGCCCGCTGGGCAAGATACAGTAACTTGCTGATGGCGCTTGGCATTGTCGCCGTCTCCATCAGTAACCTGTTACTCAGCGATATCATTATGGATAAATGGCTGGGCTTCCCGCAGGTCTTTGTGCTGGTGCCAACAGGGTTGCTACTGGGCTTCCTGTTTTTACTCAACCACTTGTATCTGAAACGGGTACCACTGGAAAATGATCTGGGATGCTGGGTACCCTTTACCAGTGCCAGCATTATCTTCGTGCTGTGTTTCTGCGGGCTGGCCTACAACTTCTTCCCGTATATCGTCTGGCAGAAAATCACCATCTGGGATGCAGCAAGTTCGCGGGAATCCCTTTGGTTCATCTTCGTCGGAGCAGCCATCGTATTACCGGTGATCCTTGCCTATACCGCCTTCACATACCGGGTATTCAGAGGGAAAACCCGCAAACTGAACTACTGATTTCTCACCCTTGGCAGTTTTTGTCCACGGCGTCCGGTATTCCCAACCTTACCTGACGCCGTTTTTTTTTTACCGTTCGAAATGCTCAATCAGATAGTCAACCAGAGACCGTGTGCGTAGCGGCAGGTGTTTTCGGGAAGGATACATCAGCGAGAACGTCAAGACCCCTCCATGCCACCCCGGTAAAACCGGCACCAGTTCCCCCTTTTGTATTTCAGCGGTAACCGTCGAAGGCAGCAGAATGCCCAGCCCCATCCCGCAACTGATCATCTTCTGCATCATTAGCGGCGCATTACACAGATGCACAAACTCAGGTGTAACCTTTAACCGCTGATCACCACACTCCAGCTCAACCGTTTTACGGCCAGAATACTGTGTCAGCAGCACCCAGCGATGGGCGGAAAGGCTTTCCGGTGATTCCGGCATCCCGTGACGCTCAAGAAACGACGGGCTGGCATAGATCCCCATAGGTTCCTGAAACAGGCTGCGCCCCACCAGAGATGAATCTTTTGGAATGCCGACCCGGATTGCCAGATCGATTTCTCCGGCGATCAGATCAACAGGCTCGTCGCTGAGCTGCAGTTCAACACTGATATCCGGATAAAGTTGCTCAAATGCCGCCAGATGATCAGCCAGCTTTTTAACACCGATATCATGGGTACAGGTGATGCTGATTCTCCCTGCCATCGTATGCTGGTTGGTATCGGCTTCAACGCTGTCGAGCACCTGCTGCAACTGTGACGCATGATGATAAACACTGCGTCCTTCAGAGGTCAGGGTCAGCTTGCGGGTTGAACGGTTCAGCAAACGGATGCCCAGTTCTTTTTCCAGGCTGGCAACTGTTTCGCTGGTACGGGAGCGACTGGTAGCCAGTTTCTTTGCCGCGGCAGCAAAACTGCCACTCTCAACGACCAGTGCGAATATGGCCAGTGCCCTTAACTGTCGGATGTTTTCAATGCTCATCCGGGGATTATACCGTCAACCATACGTATCAAAAACAGTACGTACAGTTACCCGTTATTCGTCTTATCGGATCAATTGAGATTCAGCACAATGATTCCCGATGCACATAACCACACCTGAGGAATTCATTATGTTTCTGACAAAACAATTCAACAAATCCGCAACACTGTTAACCACTACTGCAGCCGCAATGATTCTGTCCACCAATGCGCTGGCGCTGAGTGTTGAAGAAGGCGGTGCAATCGTGAAGCCTTTTTATGACTTCCTGAGCAATCCGACTGATACCCGGCAAGCAGATAAAGCCCGCCAGTCGTTTCACAGCGACTGGCAGTCTTTCTACGACAACAGCGGCTCTAAAAATCTGGATCAGACCATCGAAACGCTGTCCGGTATCGGTCAGTTAATCCCGGACCTGAACTGGGAAATTAAGGATATTAAAATCGCCGGCGACACGGTGATTGTCCGGGGTGAAGCCACCGGTACACCGGCAGGCGACTTCTTCGGCGTGGCGCACAGTGGCAACAGCTTTAAGATCATGTCTATTGATATGCACACCGTTGAAGATGGCAAGGTAAAAACCTCATATCACATTGAAGACTGGGCTACAGCTATGCGCCAGCTGTCTCAGGCAAAGTAAGCTGACAGCAACATCAGAGATAAAGTAAGCCCGCCGGAATCCCCTTTCCGGCGGGCTTTGATTGTTATGGTTAGCGGTGATCTTACAAAATAAGATCTAAGCCTTTTTCGCCAATCATTATTACTCTTGGTATCATCTGCATTGGTATTCCCCGTTATTTAGCGGTGATCTTCCAGAATCAGATCCGAGCCTTTCTCGCCGATCATAATGGTCGGCGCGTTAGTATTGCCGGACACCATGAACGGCATAATGGAAGCATCCACCACCCGCAGATTTTCCAGCCCGTGCACCCGCAGACGTGAATCCACCACCGACTGCTCAGCATCCGGCCCCATCCGGCAGGTGCAGGAGGCATGAAACACTGTCCAGGCGTAGCTGTGAATGTCCTTTATCAGGGCTTCATCTGAATCCATATCTTTACCGGGGCGAATCTCTTCGGTAATTATGTCCCGGAAGGCTTCAGTCTGCGCCAGCCTGCGCATCAGCTTTGAGCCTTCCAGCATCAGTTTGATGTCGTCTTCATGGCTGAAATACTTGGGATCAATGACCGGTGCGGCCAGCGGGTCTTTAGAGGCCAGACGGATTTCCCCTTCCGACTTTACCCGGCAGTTACTGTAGCCGATCAGAAACGCCGAAAACGGATCAGGGTTCATCAGTGGCCGGGTTTTCGCCGGTGCACGGGTATAGCTCACCGGTGAGAAATACAGCTGTAAATCCGGCTGATCTTTATCCGCAGAAGAACGCA